>NZ_JAFATE010000390.1 GCF_019244115.1 Bradyrhizobium sp. | reverse complement strand
CCTATTTCCGTTTCGCGCAGGAAGCCCATTCGGTCCAGGAACTCGACGACCTCCTGCTGTCGGGCAAGGTGCTGTTCGGTGTCGAAGTGCCCAGAGGCTTCGAGCGCGCGGTGCGGCGCGGCGACAAGCCCGCGCTCCTGGTCGCCGCCGATGCCACCGATCCGATTGCCGCGAGCTCCGCGCTGTCCTCCCTGAACATGGTGGTGCAGACCGCACTCGAGCACGATCTGTTCACCGGCGATCCGCCGTCGATGCCGTTCGAGATCCGGGCCCACGCGCGCTACAATCCCGCCGCCGAATCCCGGCTCAACATCGTGCCGGGTCTGGTCGGCACAATCCTCACCATGACCATGCTGATCTTCACCGCGCTGTCAGTGACGCGCGAGGTCGAGCGCGGCACGATGGAAAGCCTGTTGTCGATGCCGATCAAGCCGGTCGAGGTGATGTTCGGCAAGATCATTCCCTATGTGATGGTCGGCTTTTTGCAGGCCGCGATCATCCTCGGCATCGGCGTGTTCCTGTTCGGCGTGCCCATCTTCGGCAGCCTTGCCCTGCTGGCGCTGCTCTCGACTCTGTTCATCACCACGAATCTCGCGATCGGCTATACTTTCTCGACGCTGGCGCAGAACCAGCTGCAGGCCATGCAGCTCTCGATCATGTTTTTCCTGCCGAGCATCCTGTTGTCCGGCTTCATGTTTCCGTTCCTCGGCATGCCAGTCTGGGCGCAATATGTCGGCGAGGCGCTGCCGCTCACCCATTATCTTCGGATCGTCCGCGCCATTATGCTGAAGGGTTCAAACCTGACCCACCTGCGATATGACACGGCCGCGCTGGTCGGGCTCATGCTGCTCGCCATGACCATCGCCGTGACGCGCTTCCGTCGCACGCTCGATTAAGGCACAATGCCGCGATGTGGCGGCGCTGGCGGGCGAAATGGGGCAGCATCATCGGGTCGAAGATGTCGGCCGAGTTCGAGCATGCGTTGATGCGCGAGGTGATGCGCAGCGAGATGGTGCGGGTCAAGGCCTTGATCATCACCACCTGCATGATCCTCGGGGCTTTGCTCGTGGTGGATGTTTTCGCGCCCACGCTGGAGCAGCACATCTGGCGCGGCAGGGTCAATCCCTTCTACGGCCAATTACTCCTCGGGGCCTTTGTTCTCTTCGAATTCTGGGTCCATTCGGTCATCAGCCGCAACCTGAAGCTCGGCCGCGATGTTCCCGTGATCCGTCGCTACGTCGGCGCCTTCATCGAGACCTCGGTGCCGACCCTGGTGCTCGTGCTGCAGATCCAGGCCATGGGGCCGGCCGAGGCGCTCGGCTTCGTGACGCCCCTCGTCTATTTCATCTTCATCATCCTGTCGACACTGCGGCTGAACTTCTGGCTGTCGGCCTTCACCGGTCTCGTTGCCGCCGTGGAGCTGTTCGCGGTCGCCATGCTTTACCAGCCCATCGGCGCCGAGCAGGAGCCCGAACTCTATTTTCACACGGTGCGCAGCCTGGTCCTGCTGGGCTGCGGCATCCTCGCAGGCGCCGTCGGTGTGCAGTTGCGCCGGCAGTTTGCCGCGTCGATCGAGGCCACCACCGCGCGCGATCGCATCACCAATCTGTTTGGCCAGCATGTTTCGCCGCAGGTGGTCGAACGGCTGATGGCGGAGGGCACGACGGCGGCGAGCGACATCCGCCATGTCGCGGTGATGTTCGTCGACTTCCGAAGTTTTACGGCGGCGGCGCGCTCGCGCTCGCCGCAGGACGTGGTCGATCGGCTCGACGGCGCCTTCGCGGTGCTGGTCGAAATTCTGGAGCGCCACGGCGGCATCGTGAACAAGTTTCTGGGCGACGGTTTCCTCGCTTTGTTCGGCGCCCCGTTCGACAATGCGGATGCCGCGGAACATGCCGTGGCCGCCGCGCGCGACATGATCAGTGCGATGGACGCTATCAACGAGAGCTCGGATTGGCCGCTGCGGATCGGCATCGGCATCCATTTCGGCGAGGTGGTCGCCGGCAGCATCGGCTCGCCGCGGCGGAAGGAATACACCGTGATCGGCGATACCGTGAATTTCGCCTCGCGCCTGGAGGCGCTCAATAAGGAGTTCAACTCGCATCTCCTGGTCTCGGCCGCCGTGCGCGATGCCTTGGGCAACGCCTGTGCCGATGCGAAGGCGCTCGGCGACGTCCAGATCAGGGGCTACGAGCGTCCGGTCGCGGTCTGGCAGCTCGCGTAGGTCCGTGCTCCCGGCCCATTCCCTCGTGACGCATCGCTGGCGCGATGCTCCTTGGGATGAGATCATGATGCCTGACCCTCATGGTGAGGAGCCGCGCCCGTGCGCGGCCTCTCGAACCATGAGGCCCGACCTCGGCCTCGCCAAACCGGGCCGTCTTGACGTCTTCTCATATAGTCATCTATATGACTATATGAGCCAGCTCGACGTGCGCCTTCCACGCTATCAGCAGCTGCGGGACGATCTCGCAGCGCAGATCAATCGCAGGGATTTGCGCCCCGGCGACCTGATCCCGTCGGAAGCCGAGCTGTCGGCGCGCTATGGCGTCGCGGTCGGCACCGTGCGCAAGGCGATCGATCAGCTCGTGAGCGAGGGCGTGCTCGAGCGCCAGCAGGGGCGGGGGACCTATGTCCGCCGCGCCCGCTTCAATTCCTCGCTGTTTCGCTTCTTTCGCTTTCACAGCGAGAGCGGCGAGCGCAGGATCCCGCAGAGCCGCATCCTCCGTCGCAAGGTCGTAGCCGCGCCCTCGGCCGTCGCGTCCGCCTTGCGTATTCCCGAAGGCGAGCCCGTGATCAGCCTGTCGCGCCTGCGGCTGATCGAGGACCAGCCGCTGCTGTCGGAGGAAATCTGGCTGCAAAAATCGCGCTTCGAAGCCGTGCTGGCGATCGATACGGCCGATTTCGGCGATTTGCTTTATCCGCTCTATGAAGAGCGCTGCGGGCAGGTGGTGGTGTCCGCCGACGAGATCCTGTCGGTCGAAAGCGCGACCGACATGCAGGCGCGGCTGTTGCGCCTCAAAAAGGGCGCGCCGCTCATCGTCATCGAGCGCCTCGCCTTCGACCTGGAACGACGGCCGATCGAATGGCGCCGCTCCCGCGGCCCCGCGACGCGATTTCGCTACCACGTCGAGATCCGGTGAAGAGCTACCGGCAACAACAATAAAGCTCAACACAGGGAGGAACAAGAATGGCCAACTGGTACACCGAAAGCTCGCCGCTAGAACGGCGCACGTTCTGGGCGAGCTTTGGCGGCTGGGGCCTCGACGCGCTCGACGTGCAGATGTTTTCGCTGGCGATTCCGGCGCTGATCGCGGCGTTCGGCATCACCAAGGCGGAGGCGGGGCTGCTCGGCTCGATCACGTTGTTCTTCGGCGCGATCGGCGGCTGGGTCGGCGGCGCGCTCGGGGATCGCTTCGGCCGCGTCAAGGCGCTGCAGATCACAATCGCGGCCTTTGCGCTCGCGACCTTCGCCTCGGCCTTCGCGATGAGCTACAGCCAGCTCGTGGTGCTCAAGGCGCTGCAGGGCCTCGGTTTCGGCGCCGAATGGGCCTGCGGCGCCGTGCTGATGGCCGAGATCATCCGCCCCGAACATCGCGGCAGGGCGCTCGGCGCGGTGCAGAGCGCCTGGGCGGTCGGGTGGGGCACGGCGGTGCTGCTCTCCGCTGTCGTCTTCAGCTGCCTGCCGGCCGAGATCGGCTGGCGCGTGCTGTTCGCGCTCGGCTTGTTGCCGGCGCTTTTGATCCTGTTCATCCGCCGCGGCCTGAAAGAGCCCGTGCGAAACGCGAAGACCGAGGCGCAGCCGCCGCTGCTCGCGACGCTTTCAGGCATCTTTCGCCCGGACGTGCTGCGCTCGACCTTGATCGGCGGGCTGTTTGGCATCGGCGCGCATGGAGGTTACGCCGCGCTAACGACGTTCCTGCCGACCTTTTTGCGCGAGGAGCGCCACCTCTCGGTACTCGGCTCCAGCTTCTATCTCGCCGTCATCATCGTCGCGTTCTTTTGCGGCTGCGTCGTCAGCGGGGTCTTCAGCGATCGTTTCGGGCGGCGCGCCAACGTCGCCTTATTTGCGAGCGCCTGCATCGCGACCGTGCTGGCGTATATCTTTGCGCCGCTCTCGAACGCACAGATGCTGGTGCTCGGCTTTCCGCTCGGCTTCTTCTCTGCCGGCATTCCGGCGAGCATGGCGGCCTTGTTCAGCGAGCTCTATCCGGCCGGCGTGCGCGGTACCGGCGTCGGCTTCTGCTACAACTTTGGCCGCATTGTGTCGGCTGCGTTTCCCTTCCTGGTCGGTTTTCTCGGCGACCGGATCGGGCTCGGGCCTGCGATCGGCATCGACGCGGCGTTTGGCTATTCGCTGGTGCTCCTGGCCGTTTTGATGCTGCCGGAAACCCGCGGCAAGATTTTCGAAACCCGGTCTGCGGCGGCACGCGCATAATTCACACGGTTTGGGGCTGGACATGGACAGGACGAAGCGCGCAATCACGCGTCGGGGTTTTGCCGCGGGCGCGGTGTTTTGGGCGGCGTCGGCGGGATCGGGACAAAAGGCTTTTGCTGCGATGACGCCGCAGGACAACACCATCGATACACATGCGCACGTCTTCCATCGCGGCCTGAAGCTCGCGCCCGGGCGGCGCTATGCCCCGGAGTATGACGCGCCGCTCGATCTCTATCTTAAGCAGCTCGACGACAACGGCATGACCAATGGCGTGTTGGTGCAGCCAAGCTTTCTCGGTACCGACAATTCCTACCTGGCCGAGAGCCTGAAAACCGCTGGTGGCCGCCTGCGCGGCATCGCCGTGATCGATGCGGCGATCTCGCCCGAGCAGATCGGGGTCCTCGACCGGGCCAGTGTCGTCGGCATCCGGCTGAACCTGGTCGGCCAGCCGCTGCCCGATCTCGCCGCGCCGGAATGGAAGGGCTTGCTCGCGAACATCAAGGCCGCGCATTGGCAGATTGAAATCCAGCGCAACGCCGCCGACCTTGCCGTGCTAGTCCCAAAACTGCTCGACCACGGCCTGCGGATTGTGCTCGATCACTATGCACTGCCGGATCCAAAACTCGGCGTGGCCGATCCCGCATTTGCCGAGATCCTGAAACTTGGCGCATCACGCAACGTCTGGATCAAGATTTCGGCGCCGTATCGCAATGGGGGCAATGGCGAGGCATTCGCCAGAGAGGCCTATTCGCTCTTGCGGAACGCCTATGGTCTGGATCGGCTGCTCTGGGGCAGCGACTGGCCGCACACGCAGTTCGAGGCCAGCCAGACCTACGCCAAAAACCGCCACTTCCTGGATGAACTTGTCACCGATCCGGACGAGCGCGCCAAGATCCTGGCGTCGCCCAAGGCGTTGTTCCGCTTTTAGACTAGTTGCGTCCTGCTGTCATCGCGAGGCGAAGCGACGAAGCAATCCAGAGTATCTCCGAGGAGAAAATTCTGGATTGCTTCGCTTCGCTCGCAATGACGATGGTCAGACCTGCCGCGCCACCAGATTCTGCACCTTCACCCTCTCGCGCTCCTCAATGATCTCCGCGATCCATTGCCGGTGGCAATGGCGATGATCGCGCTCGTAGCAGAGGATGCAGACGGGACCGGTCTTCTTGACCAGTGAGGACAATTCGTCGAGCTCCTCCCGGGCCTGCGGCGTCTTCAGATGCGCCGCATAGATCTTGTGCAGGAGGGCGTATTGGCCATCGCGCGCGGCTTCGCGGCCTTCCTTCGGCGTGCCGAGCCCGCGCAGATGCAGATACGAAATGCCGCGCTCGTCGAGCCCGGCGGCAAGCTGGGACTTGGAAAAACCTGGCCGGCGCGAGGACGCGATCGCGCGCACGTCGACCAGCAGTTTCACGCCGGCCTGTTCGAGCTCGTCCAGCACCGCCTTTGACGGGGTCTGTTCATAGCCGATGGTGAACAGCTTTTTCGCTCTTGCCATCGCAGGCTCTTTGCCACAGGGGTCATTTCACCCGTTCGATCAGCTCCATCGCGCCGGCAGGCGCGCGGACCTTGCCCTCGTGGATCACATAGGCGAACACGTCGCGCGGCGCTTTCTCTGCACTTGGCGGAGCAGCGCGCGGCAGGTCGTCCGGCTCGCCGCCTTCGGCCCAGAGCTGGAAGCGCTTCGCCCAGGCATCGAGCTGTTTTGGCGGGTAGCAGGTCTTCAAGTCGTCGTCGCCCTTCTGCAGCCGCGCATAGACGAAATCGCCGACGACGTCCGCGATCTGTGGATAGGTCTCGTGCTCCGCGAAGACAACAGGCGTCTCGAACTGCTTCAGAAGCGCAACGAAAGCCGGCACCGAGAAGCTCGGATGGCGGACTTCGACCACATGGCGCAAGGCCCGGCCGTCGATTTTGCGCGGCAACAGCTCCAGGAATTTTCCGAAATCGGCCTCATCGAATTTCTTGGTCGGCGCGAACTGCCAGAGCACCGGACCAAGGCGGTCGCCAAGTTCGAGCACGCCGGTGTTGTAGAAATGCTTGATGGAGTCGCCGGCTTCCGCCAGGACGCGACGGTTGGTGGTGAAGCGCGGTCCCTTGACCGAGAACACAAAACCGTCCGGGACTTCGGCGGCCCATTTGCGAAAGCTTTCCGGCTTTTGGGAGCCGTAATAGGTGCCGTTGATCTCGATCGAGGTGAGCTTGGAGGCCGCGTATTGCAGCTCCTTCGCCTGCGCGAGCTTGTCCGGATAAAACACCCCGCGCCAGGGCGCAAAGGTCCAGCCGCCAACGCCGATGAAGATGCGGCCGGATTTGCCGCGGGCGCGTTCAGAGGCTTTGGCCACGTCATCGCCTTTCTTGTTCTTGCAAGCTAGATTGTTTTAGCTGCGAGGGAACGAAAGTCCAGCCGTGCACGGCGATGCAACCAGGAGAACAACAAACATGCGGGTGATTGTCGCAGTGCTGCTCGGACTGACGGTCTCGCAGACCCTGGCCGACGAGATCGACGATGCGCACCGCCAGGCGCTGCGGGGGCGCGACGACTACTGGAATTGCCTGGCGCGGGAATATCAGCGTGGCGACGCCAAAACCATGTCGGCACAGGATTTCACCGCCGACGTCGCCGGCGCCTGTCCCTCCGAGCGGCAGAATTTCCGCGTCGCGCTGCTCGATTATCTGGATCACAAATACCCTGACGCCGCCGACGGCGAGCACCTGACCACGGCCAACAGAGCCATCGAACTCGCGCAACAGGACATCATCACCGCGTTCGTGAGGCATAAGGCCGCGAATTAAGCCTGCGGCAGATTTCGCGTCGACGGGTTCCATGCTATTGAGAGCGCGGGGGCCAGCAGGGAAAAGAGTATGACGTCGCAGTCCTTGGCGGGTGTTTTGGGCGCACTGGTCGCGGCCGCGGTTCTGGTCGCAGCCTTCGTTTATGGGCCGCTCGGGCAGTTCGGCAAACCGGTGAAGCCTGCCGTGGTGCAGCAGCCGATGGCGGCACAGCCGGCTCCCGCCGCGCCGGCGCCACGCGGTCCGGTGGTCAAGGAGGTGCCGAACTAGGTCCATCAGGGCAGGCTCCCCTTGCGGAACCGCCTGGGGTGACCTATGTAGCCGGGGACGGCGACGTTGACGCTTCGGCTCCATCGCCGGGACGACCACGACATGGCTCGGCTGCGCCGGATGTACGCGCGCCTCCTGTTCGTGGTCGTTGCTGTTTTTGGTCCAATTTGGATGGCATTTGCCCGGCCGATCGGAGCTTGGGGACCGGCCGCATTCCAGTGATTGCATCGGGCGGCGATCTTGGCATGGCCTATGGGCGCGGCTATAGGCTTGCCGCATGAACCAAGCCATCAGACCGGGTCCCGAGATCGCGCAGCAGAGCACCGGAGAGCTGCAGCTTTCGGTCGTCGTTCCCACCTTCAACGAGCGCGACAACGTCACCGCCCTGTTTCGCAAGCTGGAGACGGCGCTCGCCGGGATCGCCTGGGAGGTCATCTTCGTCGACGACAACTCTCCTGACGCCACCTGGGAGGTGGTGCGCGATCTTGCGCGCAAGGACGGTCGGGTCCGCTGCATCAGGCGGATCGGGCGGCGCGGCCTGTCGGGGGCCTGCATCGAGGGGATCCTCGCCTCCAGCGCACCCTGCGCCGCGGTGATGGATGCCGACCTGCAGCATGACGAGACGCAGCTTGCAAAGATGCTCGCGCTGATCGAGCAGGGCGCGGCGGAGCTCGTGGTCGGCAGCCGCTACGTCGAAGGCGGCAATGCCGACAGTTTTGACCGGGCGCGAGCCGGCGCCAGCGCCTTTGCCACCGAGATCGCCAAGCGCGTGCTCGGCGTGCGCATCGCCGACCCGATGAGCGGCTTCTTCATGATCCGTCGCGACCGTTTTGAACAGCTTGCGCCGCAGCTTTCGACGCAAGGGTTCAAGATCCTGCTCGACCTCGTCGCGACCGCCCATGGCGAGCTGAAGACCGTCGAGGTCCCCTACAGTTTTGGCGCCAGGCTGCACGGCGAGAGCAAGCTCGATTCCATGGTGGCGCTGGATTTTCTGGGGCTGGTGCTTGCAAAATTCACCCATGACGCGGTGTCGCTGCGCTTTCTCCTGTTCGCGATGGTCGGCGGCAGCGGGCTCGTTGTGCATCTTGCCACGCTGTTCGCCGCGCTGAACCTGTTCGACCTGCCGTTCCCCGAAGCGCAGGCGGCCGGCGCTCTGGTCGCGATGACCACGAATTTCGTCCTCAACAATTTTCTCACCTATCGCGACCAGCGCCTGAAGGGCTTCTCCATCGTGTGGGGGCTGCTGTCGTTCTATCTCGTCTGCAGCGTCGGCCTTTTGGCCAATGTCGGCGTGGCCTTCTCGGTCTACGACCAGGAGCCGATCTGGTGGCTCGCTGGAGCAGCCGGCGCGCTGATGGGCGTGGTGTGGAATTACGCGATGTCGGGACTGTTCGTCTGGCGCAAGCGATGACATCCGATGACTGATGACGTGCGGCTCGTCCGCAATACGTCGCTGATCGTCCTGGCGCTCGTCGCGCTCCGGCTGATCGCCGCGGCCGTGACGCCGCTGACCTTCGACGAAGCCTATTACTGGATGTGGTCGAAGCATCTGTCCGGCGGCTATTACGATCATCCGCCGATGGTCGCGCTGGTGATCCGGCTCGGCACCATGCTTGCGGGCGATACCGAGCTCGGCGTGCGCCTGGTGTCGATCCTCTCCGCGCTGCCGATGAGTTTTGCCGTCTATCGCGCCGCCGCGATCCTGTTCGGCGGCACGCGCGTGGCGGCGAGCGCAGTGATCCTGCTCAACGTGACGCTGATGGCCGCGGTCGGCACGCTGATCGTAACGCCCGATTCGCCCCTGCTGGTGGCCTCGAGCTTCCTGCTGTTTGGTCTCGCCAAGGTGCTGGAGACCGGGCGCGGGGTGTGGTGGCTCGCGGTGGGCGCGGTGGCCGGCGCCGCGCTGTTGTCGAAATACACCGCACTGTTCTTCGGCCCGGCGATCCTGATCTGGCTGGTCAGCGTCCCGAAACTGCGGCACTGGCTGGTCTCCCCCTGGCTCTATCTCGGCGGCCTGGTCGCGCTGGCGCTGTTTTTCCCCGTTATCCACTGGAATGCGGACCACCAGTGGGTTTCCTTCATCAAGCAACTCGGCCGCGCCAGGATTGAGGATTTCCGTCCCGCCTTCATCGGCGAACTGGTGCCGACCCAGGTCGCCTTCGCAACCCCGCTGGTCTTTGTCCTGGGCGCGATGGGCCTCCATGCGCTGGCGTGGCGCAAGGCCGGCGCACTGCCGGCGCGGGTGCTGGTCGAGAGTATGTTCTGGACCATCGTCGCCTATTTCGTCTGGCATTCGCTGCATGCCCGGGTCGAGGCCAACTGGTTCGCGCCGGTCTATCCGGCCCTTGCGATCGCCGCCGCGGTTGCCGCGCACCTCGCCAGATGGGATGGATGGGCCGCGCGCCTCGCGGATTTTTGCCGGCGCTGGGCGGCGCCATCGGGCGTGGTGATGTTCGTCGCTCTCGTCGTGCAGGCGAACACCGGTGTTCTCTCGGGTTACCGGCGCGATGCGACCGTGCGCAGCGTCGGCGTCGGCTGGCGCGAGCTTGCGGATGGCATCGAGCAGGCGCGCCTCCGCGCCGGCGCCACTTGCGTGCTCGCGCCGGACTACGGCACCACTGGCTGGCTCGCCTTCTATCTGCCGCCGGGAACCTGCGTCGCGCAGCAGACGCAGCGAATCCGCTGGGTGAACTTTCCCGAACCGACCGCCGCCGAGCTTCAAGGTCCATTGCTTTTTGTCGACGAGGTCAGCCCCTTCGGCCTGCCGCGGTCGCTGACGGATCGGTTCGCGCGAACCGAGCGGATCACGGAGCTGCCGCGCAAGCGCGGGCCGCTTACCTTCGAGACCTACGCGCTCGACCTGCTCATTGAACCGAAAGGCGATGTGCTGGACCGCACCCCGCCGCCCGAACTGTTGCCCTGAAAAGCGCGGGCATATCCAAACCCTGGTTGTCCATAGGACTGCGTACAACTCGTCACGGCTGAGGCCTTCGCCCTCGTTTCGCCATGATTCGGTCCTGTTTAGTTTAGAACCAGACCAAACTAATCTGCGTGCCTCAGATCTGCCCCGACTTAATCCCCATTTAACTAAAAGTCGCCTTAATGACGCTCCGCCCCTCTGCGAAACGCTGCCCGGGGAACGAGCAGTAACGAATCGCGAGGAACACCGTGGAACCGTGCTGGGCGCAGGTGGATGAGTACGAGTAGCGTCGCGTATGCGGGGGGCTCCCGCAGAAAACATTCCCGGAAGGCATTGTCTCCAACATTGTTTGGCGGCGCTGCGATTGCGTGCCTTGTGCTCGGCTCGTCCTATGCCGTCTACACCAACATTCTCGCCTCCAGCGTCTATCCGACAATCGGCAGCGCAGGCTTTGACGAGCCGATCGTCCGTTCTCGTCCCGAACAGGCGGTGAGGGCGAACGCGACCGACCTGGTCAAGGACGCCTTTGCGGCGCTGCCCAATCCGCCGCCCGCGATCGAGAAACCCGAAACCACCGCCGCCGCGGCCTCGCCGTCGTTCTCGTTCAGCGACCGCTTCGCCGCCGCCAAGCCGCAGGGCGTCGATTCGCATGCGGCGGAAGGCGCGCCGCCACCGGCGCCGAAGCTCGCCGAGGCGCCGAAGTCCAGGGAAACCCAGGTCGCGCTGAACGTGCCGAAGGTGGCGCCGCGTGCCGAGGCCAAGCCGGCCGACTCGAAATCGAACGACGCCAAGACGGATACAAAGGCGGCCGATGCCAGGCCCGCAAAACTCGGGCCGGCCGACTCGCTGAAAGAGATGGCCGAGCGCGCCAAGGCCGCTGTCATGTCGATCGCATCCGGCGAGCGGCACTCCATCGTCGACAAGCTGTGGGGCAAGCCGGGCGAACAGCAAGGCTCGCTGCTGTCCTATGCCTCGGCCGATGCCAGCAGCATCACCGCGAGCATCTCGCAGGAGCAGAATCCCTCTCGTGGCGGCCAGCCGCCCTATGACCGCTCGACCGCCGTCTACGACATCTCCGCCAAGATGGTGTATCTGCCCGACGGCACCAAGCTGGAGGCGCATTCCGGTCTCGGCTCCGAGCTCGACGACCCGTCGTCCGCCAAGATCAGGATGCGCGGCGTGACGCCGCCGCATATCTACGAATTGAAGCCGCGCGAGACGCTGTTCCATGGCGTGCCGGCGCTGCGCCTCAATCCGATCGGCGGCGAAGATGCGATCTACGGCCGCAGCGGGCTGCTCGCGCACACCTACATGCTCGGGCCGAACGGCGATTCCAACGGCTGCGTCTCGTTCAAGGACTACTACGCGTTCCTCGATGCCTACAAGAACAAGGGCATCCGCAAGCTCGCGGTGCTCGCGCGCATCGACTGACGCGGGTGAGATAGCGCGCATTTGACTTGGCATCGGAACGCGTTGGGATAATGGGGGCTTCCGAAACCGGGGCCACTCATGACTCTGCCTGAATTGACTCTGCCTGACTTGCAACCGACGCTCATCGGTCCGACCGTCACGATTCGACCGATTGCCGCCAATGACTGGACCGAACTGTTTGCCGCGGGCTCGGATCCTGCGATCTGGGAGCTGCATCCCGCCCGCGACCGCTACACCGAGCCCGAGTTCCGCAAGTTCTTCGACGGTGCGCTCAGATCGAAGATGGCCTTCGTCGTCGCCGATCGCGAAAGCGGCGCGCTGATCGGATCGAGCCGCTACCACGGCTATGAGCCGGCGTTCGGCGAAATCGAGGTCGGCTGGACCTTCCTGGTGCGAAAGCATTGGGGCGGGGCGACCAACCGCGAACTCAAGCGCCTGATGCTCGACCACGCCTTCGCCTTCGCGAGCACCGTGGTGTTCTGGGTCGGCGAGCAGAATTTTCGCTCGCAGCGCGCCATGGAAAAGATCGGCGGGCTGCGGCGCGCCGGCGTGTTCACGCGCGAACTGACCGGCGCCGACAAGCCGTATTTCATCTATGAGATCACCAGGAGCGCCTATGAGGGTGCTGGCCGCGCCCTGCTGGGATAGTGGCGAGGGGACATGAGACGCCATGGCACGCGCCTCGCAATTACCCACAGGTGCATGGACTTTTTACACGGTTCAAACAGCTAACTCATCTTGTCATCGCCCGGCTTGACCGGGCGATCCAGTACGCGGCGGCTCATCAGTTCGAGCACTGCCGTCTCTGGAATACTGGATGGCCCGCTTAAAGCGGGCCGTGACAGCGGAGAGTGTGACCAGCATTTTTCCAAGACAAACCTCGACGCTCCCGCGGCGCGACTTGCGTCCGGGTCTTGCTCGGTTCACCCTCTGAAAATGAAGAGGGCGCAGGGAATGCCGGGTGAAGGCCTCACCCATGGCCCGCCAGCAATAAGAAAAGCTGGCGGCAGTCACCACAGGTTCAGCCAAATCATCCGGCATTCCCTGCGCGATGTTTTACGGCTTATACGTGATCTCCCCGGGGACCGGGCTTTCTTGCCCCCGTCGCTCGCAACGTTCGTCACGCCAGCGAGCTTGGCCTCAGCGTCGGGAGGCCAGGACCACACGATTTCGCCGTCCGCGTCAGCGCCGTTCGCCCGCACGAAAACTTGCGCGCGCCGCTGCCTGCGTCCATCGCATCCTGATCCGCGTCCGTGACGACTCGCGATCCGCCCCTCTTGCCGGGTCAGGACGGGGCGCATGATGCATCTGATTTGGGGTCGGCGTCAAGTTTATTTCTGTAAATCAGAATGCGTTCCCTGCGGCAGATTGGCGCGACGGGCAGTTTGCGCACGGCTCGCATGCGCGCGCTGCCCATCGTGCAGCGGTAGCCATGAGGACCGGTAGCCAGACTGATCTGGTGTCTCTGCAGAGGTTTGACGGATTGTTCCGAGCGCCGGCGACGTCGCGGCAAGGAAAACCACCAGCAACAGCAACCGCACGGCGAGTCCGTCTTGTAAGGGAAGATTGTGGGCAAATCTATCTAGTGCACACTGACGACGCTAGGGGCTGGATGGTGCTTGTGGCGCATACGCTGGCTAATCGCGTGGTAGGAAGAGTGTTTGTCGCCTACAATTGTCGGTTCGTGGCCCAGGGCTGCTGAAATCTGGCAGCGCAGCAAGTGGGCAGCTCTCAGGGGGTACAGCGGCGGTGGCGTTAACGCGTTCGGGAAGGAAGCAAGTGACCCAAACGCGTCATTCGCGACGCCGCGTCGCTCAAGCCGGCCCTGTCATGCGGCTCCATTCTTCCGCGACAAGAAACCGAAAGCACTACGGCCGTTGTGGACGCACACTAGCCCTGTTAACAGTATCTAAGTACTGGCACAGTTGCGTCGGGGGGTGGGGGGAATGAGATTTCTGTTTGCCATAGTTGTCTTGCTCGCGCTCGGCAAAGCCGAAGCGGCTAAGGCGCAATCTCCGACCGAGACGGACGTTAGGGCTCAAAAGGCCCTTGCAGAGCATCCAGACTCTGGCGTTCTGATTGTTGATGCCGGCATGCGAAACGCCAAAGGCGAGCCGATGGATTGTCTGGTGACGACGTTGACCCTGGTTAATGCAGAGACTTCGAAAGTCGTAACGATCGAGACCGCCATCCGCAAATGGATTGGAGACGACGATAACGGGGCTGCCGTCCTGATGCCGTCCGGCGTGTACGCTATTGCTACATTTGGGTGCGATGTGGGACGACTTGACAGTCGATACCAGGGAAACTTCGCGAAAGTCACCGTGCGTGCCGGAGAAGTCCTGTCAGCCGGAACATTGGTGATCGATTACAACACGGACGGAGCGCTGATCAGGCCAACATTTTCCGGAAGTGCCCATGTCGAAGATTATTCGCCAAAGACGTTAGCCTCTCTCAAGAAGCGATACCCGGCCACGTTGGCAAGGGCGAAAAGGAGCCCCCTGATCGTGTTGTCCGCGATGGAGAGAAAAAATGGAGTATTACCCTCTAAACCAACCGAGCCACATTGATTTACTCGGGTAGCGGGCCTCGTAATTTATTGAGGCACAACTGATGTCGCGGTCGAGTTTTCTACCTCAACGGCCCCGACGATCAACTCGGTTGGCGTCTAGCTGCGCTGCAGCCTTGCGGAACTTGCCCGATGTTGGCCCAGGGCTGCCGAAGTCTGGCGCTGCAGCAAGTCGACGGCTATCTGGGGTACACCTGCTGTGGCGCCAACGCACCCGGGAACGCGGCAACCGACCCCGTAGCGAAACCTCGGCTATTTCGGCTTCAACTGACTGATGATGGCAGGCCCTTCTGCGGCGTCGATTTGATAGAGGGCACCACCGGCAAGGCCTGACATGAGGGACGTCGACCGCAGTTGCCGCCCGCTGCTGCCGGAAACAGCCTGGTTGAGAAGGTTTTGAGCCGGCGCACCCGTCGGCGGCGCTACGAGGTCGTCAAGGTCTTCCTGAGCTGCATCTCGTGTTCGATGGCGGTCTTCACAGCCGGCCGCGACCGGATCCGGTCGAGATAGCTGACGAGCGACGGCCATCGGGCGACGTCGACGCCGCCGCGGCCGAGCAAC
>NZ_JAFATE010000374.1 GCF_019244115.1 Bradyrhizobium sp. | reverse complement strand
CTGCGTGATCGAGCCGCTTGACGAGCGTGCACTGATCGCGCTGCAGGGACCGAAGGCCGAGACCGTGCTGGCGAAATTTTGTGCAGAGGCGCCCGCGATGCGCTTCATGGATGCCGGCCCGCGCAAGGTGATGGGGCTGGATTGCATCGTCTCCCGCTCCGGCTACACCGGCGAGGACGGCTTTGAGATCTCCGTTGCGGCCACCAGCGCCGAGGAGCTCACCCGCGCACTATTGGCCGAGGCTGACGTGCAGCCGATCGGGCTCGGCGCGCGCGACAGCCTCCGGCTCGAGGCCGGGCTTTGTCTCTATGGTCACGACATCGACACCACGACCACGCCGGTCGAGGCCACGCTGGAATGGTCCGTGCAAAAAGTCCGCCGTCCGGGCGGGCAGCGCGCCGGCGGCTTTTTGGGGGCCGAAAAAATCCTGGCTCAGTTTGGCGCCGGCGCGCCGCGCCGCCGCGTCGGCCTCAAGCCGGAAGGTCGCGCACCAGTGCGCGAAGGCGCGAACCTGTTTGCCGACGAAGGCGCAGCCGAGCCAGTCGGCAAGGTCACCTCGGGCGGTTTTGGCCCGACGCTGAATGCGCCGGTCGCGATGGGCTATCTGCCGGCCGCACTGGCCGCCATCGACACAAAAGTCTTCGCCGAGGTGCGCGGACAGCGCTTAGCTCTCCGCGTCGCGGCCACGCCGTTCGTCAAGAACACCTACAAGCGCTGAAGAACAAGGGTATCGCATGACCACGCTGTTTACGTCCGACCATGAATGGCTGCAGATCGACGGCGATGTCGCCACCATCGGGATCACCGACTACGCGCAATCGCAGCTCGGCGATGTCGTGTTCGTGGAGCTGCCCAAGGTCGGACGTCAGCTGAAGAAGGCGGAAGCCGCGGCGGTGGTGGAATCGGTGAAGGCCGCCTCCGACGTCTACGCGCCGATCTCGGGCGAAGTGGTCGAGGTGAACCAGGCAATCACGGAAGAGCCCGCGCTGGTCAATTCGGACGCCGCCGGCAAGGCCTGGTTCTTCAAGCTCAGGATCGCGGACAAAAGTGAGCTCGGCGGCCTGATGGATGAGGCCGCCTACAAGGCGCACACGGCTTGAGGGCAATGAACGCGATCGTCACCACCCATTCAACTGTCATCGTCCGCGAAAGCGGACGATCCAGTACGCCGCGGCAGCTCAGTTCGGTTTCGATGCCAGTGGTTACTGGATGCCCCGCTTTCGCGGGGCATGACGACGATTAGAGGAAGCACTCATGAACGCCCCCTTCAAGCCGACCAGTGAGCCCGAGACTTCCTTCGCGCGCCGTCACATCGGCCCCTCGCCGCGCGACGTCGCCGCGATGCTGGACACGATCGGCGCAAAGAGCCTCAGCCAGCTGGTGAGCGACACGCTGCCGGGCGCGATCCGGCAAAAGGCGCCGCTCGATCTCGGCCGGCCCCTGAGCGAGAGCGAGGCGCTGCTCCACATGCGCACGCTCGCCGCGCAGAACCGCCCCTTGATTTCGCTGATCGGCCAGGGCTATTCGGGCACCATCCTGCCGGCGGTGATCCAGCGCAACATTCTGGAAAATCCGGCCTGGTACACGGCCTACACGCCCTATCAGCCGGAAATCAGCCAGGGCCGGCTGGAGGCGCTCTTCAACTTCCAGACCATGATCTGCGATTTGACCGGTCTCGATGTGGCGAACGCCTCGTTGCTCGATGAGGCGACGGCCGCGGCCGAGGCGATGGCGCTGGCCGAGCGGGTCTCGCACGGCAGGAGCAAGGCGTTCTTCGTCGACCAAAATGTGCATCCGCAGACGCTCGCGGTGCTGCGCACCCGCGCCGAGCCGCTCGGCTGGACATTGATAACAGGCGATCCCGCCACCGATCTCGACAAGGCGGAGGTGTTCGGCGGCCTGCTGCAATATCCCGATACGACGGGCGCCTTGCGCGATCCGCGCGGCGCGATCGCGGCGCTGCATGCCAAGGGCGCGCTCGCGATCATCGCCGCCGACCTGCTCGCCTTGACTCTCATCGCCTCGCCCGGCGATCTCGGCGCCGACATTGCGATCGGATCGGCGCAGCGTTTTGGCGTGCCGATGGGGTATGGCGGGCCGCACGCCGCCTTCATGGCGGTGCGCGATTCGCTGAAGCGTTCGCTGCCCGGCCGCATCGTCGGGCTTTCGGTGGACTCCCGTGGCGCGCCGGCCTATCGGCTGGCGCTGCAGACCCGCGAGCAGCATATCCGCCGCGAAAAGGCGACCTCAAATATCTGCACGGCGCAGGTGCTGCTCGCGGTGATCGCGTCGATGTATGCCGTCTATCACGGCCCCGAGGGCCTCACGGCAATTGCGCGCACGGTGCAGCGCCGTGCGGCGGTGCTGGCGGCGGGCTTGCGCAAGCTCGGCTTTGCGCTGGCTGCGGAAAGCTTCTTCGATACCGTCACGGTCGATGTCGGCGCGCGCCGCGACGAGATCGTCGGCCGCGCCTTGGCCGAGACCATCAATTTTGGGATCGGCGAGCGCAGCCTTCGCATCGCGCTCGATGAGACCACGACCGCGGAAGTCGTGGAGGCGGTGTGGCGCGCCTTCGGCGGCGAGCTCTCCTATGCCGAAGTCGAGGCCAGCGCGCGCGAAAGCCTGCCCGCCGAATTGAAGCGGGTGAGTCACTTCCTAAGCCATCCGGTGTTCCATGCGCATCGCTCGGAGACCGAGATGCTGCGCTACATGCGCAAGCTCAGTGATCGCGATCTTGCGCTGGACCGCGCGATGATCCCGCTGGGGTCGTGCACCATGAAGCTGAATGCGACCACCGAGATGGTCCCGCTGACCTGGCCGGAATTTTGCCAGCTGCATCCATTCGCGCCCACCGAGCAGGCGAAGGGCTATCACGCGCTGTTTGCGCGTCTCGAACAATGGCTCTGCGAGATCACGGGCTATGACGCGATCTCGCTGCAGCCGAACTCCGGCGCGCAGGGCGAATATGCCGGCCTCCTGGCGATCCGCGCCTATCACGCCGCGCGCGGCGAGGCCCACCGCAAAGTCTGCCTGATCCCCTCCTCGGCCCATGGCACCAATCCGGCCTCGGCGCACATGGCGGGGATGGAGGTCGTGGTGGTTGCCTGCGACGCGCGCGGCGACGTCGATGTCGATGATCTGCGCGCCAAGGCCGACGCTCATGGAAAGAATCTCGCCGCGATCATGATCACCTATCCCTCGACCCACGGCGTGTTCGAGGAGCACATCACCGAGATCTGCGAGATCGTGCACGGCCATGGCGGCCAGGTCTATCTCGACGGCGCCAATTTGAACGCGCAGGTCGGCCTCGCCCGGCCCGGCGACTATGGCGCCGATGTCAGCCATCTCAACCTGCACAAGACGTTTTGCATCCCGCATGGTGGCGGCGGCCCCGGCATGGGCCCGATCGGGGTCAAGGCGCACCTTGCGCCGTACCTGCCGGGCCATCCAGCGACCGACGGCGCCACGCCTCACGCGGTCGGTCCCGTTTCGGCCGCGCCGTTCAGCTCCGCCTCGATCCTCACCATCTCCTACATCTACATTCTGATGATGGGCGGCGAAGGGCTCGCGCGCGCCACTGAAACTGCGATCCTGAACGCCAATTACATCGCAAAGCGGCTCGATCCGCATTTCCCGGTGCTCTATCGCAACGCCAAAGGCCGCGTCGCGCATGAATGCATCGTCGATCCCCGGCCGCTGAAGGCGAGCTCTGGCGTCACCGTCGATGACATCGCCAAACGCCTGATCGATTACGGTTTTCATGCGCCGACCATGAGCTTTCCGGTCCCGGGCACGCTGATGATCGAACCGACCGAATCGGAATCCAAGACCGAGCTCGACCGGTTCTGCGACGCAATGATCGCAATTCGTCAGGAGATCGGCGAGGTCGAACAAGGCCGCTTCAAAATCGAGGATTCGCCGCTGCGCCATGCGCCGCACACGGTGCACGACATTGCCGATGACGACTGGAAGCGGCCCTATCGCCGCAGCGAAGGCTGCTTCCCCGACGGGGTCTCACGCACCGACAAATATTGGAGCCCGGTCGGCCGCGTCGACAACGTTTTTGGCGACCGCAACCTGGTCTGCTCCTGCCCGCCGGTGACGGATTACGCTGAAGCCGCGGAGTAGCACCAACGGCCTCGGCCTACGGCTCGTCATGCCCGGCCTTTGTGCCGGGCATCCACGCCTTACTTGATGCTTCCAAGACGTGGATGGCCAGGACATCTGCGCGACGACGCGCTTCGCGCTTTTGCCCGGCCATGACGAAGTGGAAAGTCAGTGTCAACGTCCGTTGGCATTTCAAGGGGGCTGGACTACGGCGCGATCAGAGTGCGATTCGCCGCGTCCCAGCGCCACAGGTGGTCACTGGTCAACTCGGTCCCGCCCCACCAGCGATGGAGCTGATTGTGCCGGCTGAAATCCTCGGTCTGCGCCAGAACAGCCTCGCCCAGGGCGGTCAGCGCAAGTGTGCTGCTCTTGTACCGCGCATGACGATCGCCATCATCGTGCATCTCCTCGGTAAATGGTCCCTCGTCCAACCCGGACACGGCCGGCGCTGAACCGCGCGCCAGCCCGTCCAGCAGCGATCCGACTTCCCAATAGCCGAACACGCGACGCTTATTGGGCTTCCTCTAGCCGGGAAAGACGTCGGAGGGATGTGTCGCGCCAGCCGATACCAGCTCCAGCATCCGCATTTCGGTCGCGCCCAGTCCCGTTGTGGGCATGGGCAGCTCCTCCAGAAGCTCCAGCACGGCCTGCCCAAGCTGCGGCAACGTGCTGAGATCCTGATCCAGGAGATCGCATCAGTCCTGCGGCGTCGGCCGACGATAGGCTTGCCACGCGCGACTGGCGATCTCGAAATGATCTGTGGACACTTCGACTGCGGCTGGCGTCCATTTGGAGAGCTCGTCCGGGAGCATGTTGCCAATCACGACGCTCGCCTGAACCAACATCAGCTTTGGCGCGGGTTTTGCGTGAGAGTGGACATAATCCAGGAGCTGGATCAGCATCAGTTGGGCATTCGGCATCGGATCGATCCACAATTCGACCCTCTCACACACCTCGCAGAGTTCGATCAATCCGAGCCCCTTCCGACCGAGTATGCCGCGACGACGCCGGTCGAGAAAATGCAGCCAATAAGGGATCGCAGGATCCTGTTCCGGCGCACGCGGCGCGAGCAACCTCGCAAGCTCCGCATCCGACGGCAGCGGTCCCCAGACAAAGCGAAAGCCAAAGGGAATGACGAGGTCGGCGAAACCCGCCCGCATGAGAGCCCCGGCTCCGGAGTCCTCCGTTGTCAGGATAAGGCGCGTCATGTTCGCCTCCGAACGGCCGACGGGCAAGCCGCATTCCAGGACATAACGGCCTCAAACGCCGGGGCAAAAACCTTAAAAAATGGCAGGCCCAGACAACGACGGGCGCTGAAGACATCGG
Organism: Bradyrhizobium sp.; assembly: GCF_019244115.1. Lineage (GTDB taxonomy): Bacteria > Pseudomonadota > Alphaproteobacteria > Rhizobiales > Xanthobacteraceae > Bradyrhizobium. The sequence continues at coordinate 9,448 of NZ_JAFATE010000374.1, read as the reverse complement.
CAACTCAATGTCCGCAGCGCCCGCGTGCCGCACTCAAGCGATCCCCGCTCGAGTTCCAAATGTCGATTTCAAATTAGCCCTCCGCCGGCTCCTCGCCGTCGGCGTCGCGCTCGGCGGTGCCGGCGAGGATCTGCTCGGCGATCAGTCCGGAGTTCTGGCGGATCGAGGTCTCGATCTTGGCGGTGATGTCGGGATTGGCGCGCAGGAACGCCTTGGAATTCTCGCGGCCCTGGCCGAGCCTCTGGCTGTCATAGGAGAACCAGGCGCCGGACTTTTCCACGATGCCGGCCTTGACCCCGAGATCGAGGATCTCGCCCATTTTTGAGACGCCCTCGCCATACATGATGTCGAATTCGACCTGCTTGAACGGCGGAGCCAGCTTGTTCTTCACCACCTTTACGCGCGTGGTGTTGCCGACCACCTCGTCCCGTTCCTTGATCGCCCCGATGCGGCGGATGTCGAGGCGCACGGAGGAGTAGAATTTCAGCGCATTGCCGCCGGTGGTGGTCTCCGGCGAACCGTACATCACGCCGATCTTCATGCGGATCTGGTTGATGAAGATCACCATGGTGTTGGACTTGTTGATCGAGGCGGTGAGCTTGCGCAGCGCCTGGCTCATCAGCCGCGCCTGCAGCCCCGGCAGCGACTCGCCCATCTCCCCCTCGAGCTCGGCCTTCGGCACCAGCGCCGCGACCGAATCGACCACCAGCACGTCGACCGCGCCGGAGCGCACCAGCGTGTCGCAGATTTCCAGCGCCTGCTCGCCGGTGTCGGGCTGCGAGATCAAGAGCTCGTCGATATTAACGCCAAGCTTGCGCGCATAGACCGGATCGAGCGCATGCTCCGCATCGATGAAGGCACAGATGCCGCCCTTTTTCTGCCCTTCCGCCACCGTGTGCAGCGCCAGCGTCGTTTTCCCCGAGGATTCCGGCCCATAGATTTCCACGATGCGGCCCTTCGGCAGACCCCCGATGCCGAGCGCAATGTCGAGCCCGAGCGAGCCGGACGACACCGTCTCGACATCCATCGAGCGGTCGTTCTTGCCGAGCTTCATCACACTGCCCTTGCCGAACTGGCGCTCGATCTGGGACAGCGCAGCGGAGAGGGCCTTACTCTTGTCCATGGAGGATCCTTCGACGATACGCAGGGCGTTGGCGGACATGGGTGATGCTCCTTATGGCGGGGATTCGCCGGATGGACAAACGCTGGGTGGTATTGGCCGGCGGTGAAAACCAACGTACCCTATTTGTTCCCTGTTCGCAATATGTTCTTTTGCGCCCGGAGCCTCAATTTTCCCTTGCCATTTTTCCTTGCCATCCTTCCTTGCCATTCTTCCTTGCCATTCGGTTTGCGTTCATCCGGCAATAAACACTTTGATATCTAAGCCCTTTTGCCCGGGCCTCATCGCGGGCCGCGTGGGCCGGCCATCAGCACCCGTTCCACGATCGCGTCGAACTCCGCCTTGCCGACCGCGTCGGTAGCGGCGAGTTCGCCATATGTTTTCCGGATGGTTCCCACCAATGGTGGCGGAGGCCCACATCGTGCGGAACGCGGGCCGCAGCTTCGATTTCCTGCAATGTCGGCCGCCAAACCACCGCTACGCCTCAAACAAACCGCCTCGGGGAAACCCGGACCCTGCCCCTGCTTGCCGGCGGCGCAAACTGCTAACTATGTACAATTTTGTACTTACGCTGCGGAACGGAATCCGTGTTCATGCGTGATGTCTTTCAGGGGCGTACGGAGTTTGGACATACGGAGAAGGCAGTGCAATGCCTCACAAGAATTATTTCATCCGGCAGGCCGCCTCTCTCCTCAGGTTTGCAAAAGAAACGAGTAATCCCGAAGTGGCCATGGTACTCGCGGCCAAAGCCGCCGAGTTCAACGAGAAACTGGACGAGGTGCGGGTCGCGAAGATGGATGCCAGCCCGCGCGCTCCCGACGTGGAGCCGGGAACCTAGCCTGCCGCATCCGGAACGCGTGTACGTCTCCCTGCGGGCCGTGTTGCACATCACAAGGCGGACGCACCATCGCTGAAGCGGCACCGGCTGGCAAGCAAGCGACACCGAACCTCTAAGCTCCGCGCGCATTATCGAAGATCCCGAACAGCGGGTCTTGACCAGACATGGTTGCCGCCCGCAGAAAGACATCTCGATCGCGAAAAGGTTTGCTGCAGGAACGGCGCCATCGCTTGCCAGTGCCGGCCGTTCGAGGATCAAGTCCGCGCCGAAGGTGACAGCCGGCCCTCCCCTTGCTTGCCGGGCCGCCGATTTCAGGACATACGCGCCGCATGAAGAAGACCGACATCCAATGCCCCGAATGCGCCGCCGGCTATCGGCGGATCGAACTCGTCTCGAAGCGCGGTCAGGCGGGCGTCTATCGCTGTCAGGTCTGCAACCAGGTCCTGGAGATGTTCGATGGTTCGACCGAGGTCGCCTATCGTCTCACGGTCGTACCTGAGAGGATGTTCGAGTAGGCGAGCGGCAACGTCTCGCGCCTCGCTCCGGACTGCCGCCTCCGAAGGTCGCGCCTGTCAGGCCGCCCTGCGGCTCCGCATCATGCTGAGCCGGCGGCCGGCGCTGGCCAGGATCGCGATCGAGCTGATCAGGGCGGGAACGCCGAACGGCGCCAGAAAGAACGGCACCATCCATGCGTCCAATTCCGGTCCACGGCACTGCGTGCCGATGGATGGAATCAGCGAGCAGATGAATTGTGCCCAGACCACCGTGACTACGAACAGCCCCGCCACGATGAGAAAAACCGCGTTGCGAATGATTGCGATCGCATGGCGCATTCTGCGGGTCCCCCCGTTCCACCGCATACGATTGTGGTCGCTGCAAGTTACGGGCCTGCTAATCCGATATCTAAGGATGTTCCGATTAGCTAATTAACGAGGTTGCACACAGTCTCAGCGCAACTCTGAAACGATGACACCGCAGACTGAGGCAGGCCGAAGTCATTTGCTTGAGCTTCACGCCTGATCGTTCAGTCGATCCTTCACTTGAAGATTCACTTGGGAAACAGCTTGTCCCTGATGTAGCGCGAGGTCGCCGTGAGGCGGACGCTGCTGCGCGGCTTGATCCATGAGGCGCGATCGATCTCGTGCTTGTCGCCGATCGCGAGCGCGCCACTGGCTTTCTTGGCGATGAAAATCGCATCGCTCATCTTGCGGCCCGTGCGCCGGTTCTTGGCCTTGACCTCCTTCCATAGCCGCAGCCGGCCAAGCTTCAGCTTGGGGAGCTCTTCCTTGATCTCGCGGCGCAGGCAGGCCTTGGCATCCTCGCGGTCCCTCCTCCGGCCACCGGGAAACATCCAGCGCCGGTCGCTCCGCCGCCTGACCAGGAGAACACGTCCGCGCTTTGCCGCGACCAGCTTGGATGACTTCGCCATGTCTGCCGCAATCTCCCCACAGAGTAGAATCGCTAAAATATTTTACCCGCTTTCCGTGTTCTGAACAGAGCGAATCAGGCGCGCGCGGCCGCCGACCGGCGGCAACTCTTCGCGAGCAGCGCCTGATGCCGCAACCATCAGATGACATCGTGGAGACTTGAGGCGCCGTGTCGGGCTTTTATTCAATTCGCCGGTGTCGGAGCGTAGCCTTCGTAAGCATCGCCTCGCGTGGCGGAGCGCAGGCAATTGACAATTACACTCCGATAGCGCTCGCAATATGTCGCTGGCGTGAGTGCAGCGCCATCGCCAGGGACAGCTCAAATTCGAAGATCGCTTCTCGTCATGGAACCTGCAGATGATCCAGAGCACCGCCGCGCGCAGCGCTTCCGCGTCTTCAAGGCCGGCACGATCGAGTTCAGCGGCAATGCGATTCCCTGCACGGTCCGGAACCTGTCTGCCTCGGGCGCCGCGCTCGAGATCAACAGCCCGCTGTGGTTTCCAGATCGCTTCACGCTGGCCATCGCAAGCGACGGCTCGCAGCGGGCCTGTCACATCGTCTGGCGCAGGGAGAAGCGGATCGGGGTCGCCTTCGAGCAACTGCCGCCGGCCTGAGGTCGCGGCGATTGCATGCGTACCAACCATCACCCGAGAGGCGAGTGCGGGCAATTCCTGTCACGTCAGGCCGGCCCCGATGTTCTCCGGACGAGAACATAGTTCCCGTCAACCTTCTCTTAAGCAAGCTGGGCGGGAGCGCTTCGTAAACTCATTCTAAAAGCGCGGTCGATCTCGCGGCGATACGCGTTCATGCTGGCCCTTGTCCGGGCGATGTCGGTCCAGCCATCGGCACCTTGCCTGCGAGAACCTCGTCGCACGCTGCCGCTCGGGCGCGTCCTCAAAGACCCGATGCTGCCTGCGTTGTCGCTCAACGATGCGCAGCGGCGTTCGCGCAGTGCGTGTGTCGAGGCGTATGCAGATTCACACGCGCTGTCGTGGAACGGTCGTGACATCGGTGCATAGTCCTTGCATGAGACGAGGCGACGTCATCTGCCCGCAATGCAACGCCAGTTTCCGGCGCATCGAGCTTGCGACCCGGCGCGGCCAAGCGGGCGAGTTTCGCTGCTCGCTCTGCGACCAGGTGCTGGAGATTTTCGACGGCTCCACGGAGATCGCCTACCGCATCACGGTTGCGCCGGAAAAGCTGTTCGAATAGGGCCCGCCCTGCTCCGCCCCAACCTGATCGCATCGACCCCTTTCGGAACGCGGAGCCTCGGTTTCGGAAAAACCACTGCAGACATTTTTGCATCCTGTTTCTAGAATGCAATGTGAGTTACATCGAATCGCCCGGCGTGAGTTCCACGATGACCGTCCACGCGCAAAAACTTCTCACTCCGGAAGAGTTTGCCTCGCTGATCGAGATTGCGGTGACCGCGCCCGATCCGAGCATCCCCGCAGCCCATCTCAACAAGCTCGTCGCGCTTGGATATGTTGCGCTGACCGCCAAGGGCCCCGTCGTCACGGGTGACGGGCTGATCCGAATCACCGAGAGCGAGTGATCGAGCAAGTCGCCGAGACGATGAAAATGTGACCGGCGCACGGCGCCATTGCGTCGGTTCGCCGCAGCCGCGTCGGTCCGTAATGGCCCGGGATTGATCTGGCTGGCCTTTGCGCATCCACTGCCCGCGTCCACAAAAACTCATCGATCGGGAGCCGCCGTCGCGTCGGCCCAAGCATGCCGCTCTATTTCTTTCGCATCCGCAACGGCCGCTACTCCGGTGCATCGGAGCTCGGCACCGAATGCGCCGACCGCAATGACGCCTGGCGCGCGTTGACCAATACCTGCGCTGACATGGCCGCCGGAATCTCGCGCAAGCTCAGGCAAAACTCGGAATGGCAGATGGAGCTGCTCGACGAACAGCGGCGCCCGGTGTTTCGCATCCGCATCGTCGGCGAAGCGCTGGACGACCGCGCCGAGGCCGCTTCCTTCGCCCATCCCGCGCCCGCCAAACATTGATCGAGATCAAATCACCGTCGGGGGGCGCCGCTAGTTTCCGCAACGTGGAGCTCGCTTCACCTGCCGCGCGTTCGTGAGCGAACTTCCGGTTCGAAGGACACTCGGATCTGCGTGTGGTCCGGTTCCGGAAATTCGCGTTCGCCGGACCCGTGGCGCGGCAATCAAGCGAGTTTCCAAATGATCGCTCTCGCCTTGCAGCCGACATGCCTCACTTGCTGTTCAAGTGTCCGCGAACCGGGATGAACGTGCAGCATTGGCTTGCCGAGCCCGAGCCGGGCGATCCGCGTCTCGTCTACGAGTCGGTGGTGTGCAAAGCCTGCACCCGGATCCACTTCATCAACAGCTCGACCGGCAAGCTGCTCGGTGACGAGCGGGACAACTGAAACCGTCCATCCTTCGAGCGCAACCGCACACTCTTTCAGTCGGCGCTCGGCAGCCGGCGCATGGTGAATTCGATCTCGCCGCCCGGCAATTCCCGCCAGCTTTCGACCGCGCTCATGTAGCCGCCTTTGGGATAGCGCGTAAGAAAGTCCCGGGCCTTCTGGCGCGCCTGTTCACGCGGCAGCTTGAAGGTCTCGCGCAGGTAGCCATCGGACGGCTTGCGCCGTCCACCCATTCGGGAAGCGAGGTCGCGCGGGCGAATGGCCATCTCGATGGCTCCGACGCAGATACACTCCCGCAATATAGGGATGGCTGGCGACCGATGTCAGCCCTGGTCCGAAAACCGTGGCCCGGAGCCCTCCTCAGTTCGCGCTGCTGCCGGCCTTCTTCGGCTTCGCGGACGCCGCCGTCTTGGGCTGCACGGCCTTGGGCGCATCGGCTGTGCGCACGCCGCCCCAGGGATCATTCGAGCCCTTGGCGTCCGGGATCTTCTTCAGCGAGTCCTTGTAGGCCTGGTTCCGCTGCTGTTCGGCCTCCAGTTCGTCGGGCGTCTTGGAGGGACCGTCCGCCAGCATGTTGATGTGGGGTCCATCACCGCCGCCCATTTGCGCTTGGACGCGCCCCGGCAACAGCGTAGCGGACGCCGCCAGCACGATGGCCACAGCGGCAAAACGAAAGCTTCTCATTTCAGACGCTCCCCTATCCTAACGTCGGTTCTTTACCATCGCGCCGCAGCTGGCGCCAAGCGGCCAGTTTGTTTCGGTCCATGTCATGGAAGGGCCGGATGTCCTTTCCAGGTCCCGCGATTTGGATTACCGCAGAGGCCGTTGGATCGAGGGAACCGCCATTCATGCAACAGGAAACCGAGGCTGCACCATTCACTATCGAGGAAGCGCGGCGCATTCTTGGCGATGTTTTTGCGCCCTGGGTCAGCGACCTCGGCCTGTCGGTCGACAGCATCGACTATGAACGGCCTGAGGATGCTGGTCCCGACTGGCAGCCCGGCGCGCTCCTGCGCATGGCCTTCTCCGAGCGGCTGTGCCGGCATGGCGGCGTCGTCTGCGGCCAGGCGCTGATGGCCCTGGCCGATACCGCGATGGTCATCGCCATGGTCGCGGCAAACCGCGGCTACCGGCCGATGACCACGGTCGACCAGACCACGCATTTCATGCGTGCGGTCGCCTCCTCGGACGTGCTCGCGGATGCGCGCGTGGTGCGGCTCGGCCGTACCATGAGCTTTGGTCGCGTCACGCTTCTTGCCGCAACCGACCGGAAACCGGTGGCGATGTGCTCCAGCGCCTTCGCCATGCTGTGAAGCCGCGGCGGGCATGGTTAACCGTCCCTGAATCCGACTCCGCCCCCGTATGCATACGGATTCAGAGGGTTGCAACCGGCGCGTGTTAAGCTTGCTCCATTATCAAACGGCCAAGTGGGCCAGTATAGTGTGGGCCACGACCATGAATATAGCAGTTGCAATCGAGAAGCGGGGAGCACCTCGGCACAGGGTGTTCAAGCATGGCACGCTGGCACTTGCCGGTGGCGGTGCCATCGACTGTACCGTCCGGAACATCTCGGACACCGGGGCGCGGGTCGACGTCGACAGTCCCGTCGGCCTGCCCGAGGTGGTCACGCTGATGATTTCGGCGGATCATTTCGTGCGCCAGTGCCGCAGGGTCTGGTGCAATGACAACCGGATCGGCCTCGCGTTCGATCAGGCGGGCGGTTGAGCCTTCCGCCTGGCGGCTCGACGCCAGGCGAGGAGCGCAGACGCGACCACTGCGATCGCCACGAGAAAGGCCAGCGCACCGGCCGCAAAGCGCCCGCCCGGACGATCGATCGTGCGGGACCACAGCGAGGACGCTTCGCCGGCCCGCGCCAGGCGGAACGCCACCACGCTGTCGCCGAGCGAGGTGCCGATCTCGGAATGACCGCCGGCCGAGATCACGACGTATTGCTCGCCCTTCCACAGATAGGTCATCGGATTGGCGATGCCGGGGACCGGCAAGCGCCCCTGCCACACTTCCTCTCCCGTTGCCGCGTCGAGCGCGCGCAGATAGGCATCCCCAGCGCCGGTAAAAATCAGTCCGCCCGCCGTGACCGCAAGGCCGTTGACCAGCGGCGTGCCCCATCTGAGGGCGAGGCCGAGCGGCGCGAGATCTTCGGTCGTGCCGACGCTCGAACGCCAGAGGATCTTTCCGGCCCTGACATCGAGCGCGACGGTCTCGCCCCAGGGCGGGCTATTGCAGGGCAGGCCAAGCCGCGACAGCGCGACCTTGCGCAACATCGCGAACGGTGCGCCGCGTTGCGGGCCGAAGTCGGTGCCCGGCGGCGCCTTGAAATCCGCCGCGTCAGAAGCCGGCATCAACTTGATGACGTGGATCGCGCGCGTGACATTGGCATAGAGGATCTGGCGCACCGGATCGAACGCCGCGCTGCCCCAGTTCACGCCGCCACCGGTCATCGGATATTCCAGCGTGCCCTGCGTCGATGGCGGGGTAAAGAGCCCATCATTGCGCAACGTCTGGAGCTCTGCGTCGCAGGAGGCGTTGCCGAGCAGCGGAACCGGCTTGAACGTGTCTGCAAGCGCAAAACGCTGCGGCAATAGCGGCGGCAGATGGGTCGGGAACGGCTGCGTCGGCGACAGCGCCTCGCCGTGCGCGCCACCTTGCGGGACCGGCCGCTCCTCGACCGGCCACACCGGCTTGCCGGTGTCGCGCTCGAGCACGAACACAAAGCCCTGCTTGGTCGGCTCGATCACGACGTCGCGGGGACCGCTGGGCGTGTCGATCCGCGACAGCGTCGGCTGTGCCGCCAGATCGTAGTCCCAGACGTCGTGATGCACGGTCTGGAAGGACCATACGAGTTCACCGGTCTCGCTCCTGAGTGCGACGAGGGAATTGGCGTGCTCGTTGTTGCCCTTCCGGTCACCGCCCCAGAAATCCGGACTTGGCGAGGTGGTCGGCAGAAACACCAGTCCTCGCTCCTCATCCACGGACATCGGCGCCCAGACATTGCTGTGGCCGGCGCTGATCCCGTCATGGATCAGCGGATCGAAGGTCCAGCGCGCCGCTCCGGTGCGCACGTCGAAGGCGCGCACCACGCCGAGCGGCCCGTCGAGGCGCACATTGTCGGCAATCGAGGAGCCGACCACGATCACGCCGCGGCTCACCACCGGCGCCGAGGTGATCTGGAACTCGCCGGGCCAGAGCAGCGCCTTGCCGACATCGATCTTGACCTCCCCATGCGCGCCAAAATCCTCGCAGGGCGCGCCGGTTCTGGCGTCGAGCGCGATGACGCGAACATCGTTGGTGCCCATGAGGATCCGCGAGCGGCAGGCAGTGCCTTCGGACGCATGGTCGTCGACCCAATAGGCGAGGCCGCGGCAGACATAGCGATTGGCCGGACGCAGGCTGTTGGAAACATGCGGGTCGTACCGCCATTTCTGCGCCCCGGTGCCGGGATCGAGCGCGATCACCTCGTTGAAGGGCGTGCAGAACACCAGGCTGTCTTCAACGAACAGCGGCGTTGCTTCGAACTTGGTCCGTGCCATCGCGGCCGCCGGACGGTTTTCCAGATCGCCGGTATGATAGTCCCAGGCGCGCACCAGGTTCGCCACATTGGCGGGCGTGATCTGGTCGAGGCCTGAGAAGCGCGTTCCGCCGCGGTCGC
>NZ_JAFATE010000317.1 GCF_019244115.1 Bradyrhizobium sp. | reverse complement strand
ATCGCGACTGTCCCGATGTGCAGCGGCTGCCGAGTGGGATACGGCCGGGAGATAGGCCCCCGGTGCAGATGTCCTGAAATCGCCCGTCGAATGTGCAGCTGCCGTGAGACAGGAAAGGTCGCTTGGGACGCCAGGCGGCCTTTTTCTGTGCCGAGGGCCGGTTAGCCGCTGGCCGGTTCGTTCAGCCGCGCGGCGGCGCGGACGACAGCCTCGGCGCGGCGCTGCCGGAATGGTGCCATACGGCTCTCGATCAGGGCCAGCACCTCCGGCGGCGCGCTGTCGGGCGAGCCGGACTGGAACGGCGGCGCGGGATTGTATTCGAGCCGAAGCTGGATCGCCTCGGCGATCGTGCGATCCACCAGCATCGAGACCAGCGTCAGCGCAAAGTCGATTCCGGCGGTGACACCGCCTCCGGTGATGCGGTTGCGGTCGACGCAGACCCGCGTCTTGGTCGGAATGGCGCCGAACGGGACCAGATGATCCATCGCCGACCAGTGCGTCGCCGCGCGATAACCTTTCAGCAGGCCGGCTGCGCCGAGCACCAGCGAGCCGGTGCAGACCGAGGTGACGTATTGCGCGCGCTCCGCCTGGGCGCGAATAAAATCGAGCACCTCTTCGTCATTGACGAGATCGTCAGTCCCAATGCCGCCGGGCACGCAGATCACGTCGAGTTGCGGACAATCGGCGAAGGTCGCTGTCGGCGTCAGCACCAAGGGGCCGTCGCTTGCGACCGGCTCGATGCTTTTCCAGACGAGGTGAACCTTCGCAAGGTGAGCCGGCAGGCTCGAAAACACCTGCAGCGGCCCGGTGAAATCGAGCTGCGTCACCTTCGGGAAGATCAGCAGTCCGATTTGAAGCGGCTCAGCCATGGCAAGCTCCGGAAAATGCGTCTTGACGCGGTCATCCTGGCATGATCGGCTTCCGTCCGAAATGGCATAATTCCCTCGTTTCAGGACGGGTGCCAGGGCGCCCGATCGAAAGGCCTCGCCAGCGATCATGATCGGCGTCCTCATCTTTCCCGATTTTCAGATCCTCGACGCATCCGGGCCGATCTCGGTGTTCGAGATCGCCGGCCGCTACGCCAAAAGCCCGGCGCCGATCAGGCTCATTGCCGCCGAGCCCGGTCCGGTGCGCTCGTCCTCCGGCGTCGAAATGCTGGCGCGCAAATTCGGCTCCCCAAGCGCGATCACCACGCTGGTCATCGCCGGCGGCGACGGCGTCGAGGCCGCCGCCCGCAACCCATGCACGCTGTCTTTCGTGCGCGCCGTTGCCAAGCGCGGCACCCGCGTCGCCAGCGTCTGCTCCGGCACTTTCATCCTGGCGGAAGCGGGCCTGCTCGACGGCCGCCGTGCCACCACGCACTGGGTGCGCACGCGGCAATTCCTCGCGACCTATCCGGCCGTGAAGCTCGAGCCCGACCAGATCTTTGTGCGTGACGGAAGCATCTGGAGCTCCGCCGGGATCACCGCGGGCATCGACCTGGCGCTCGCCATGGTCGCGGAGGATCATGGCGAGGAGATCGTGCAGAAGACCGCGCGTCAGCTCGTGCTCTATCACCGTCGCAGCGGCGGACAGTCGCAGTTCTCCTCGCTGCTCGAACTGAAGGCGCCGACCGGGCGCTTCGGACCGCTGCTGACCTGGGCGCGCGAGCACCTTGGCACGCGCCTCACGGTCGCGGATCTCGCCGACCGCGCCGGCATGAGCGCGCGGCATTTCACCCGCGCTTTCGTCGCCGAAACGGGAACGACGCCGTCGAAGGCGATCGAGCGGCTTCGGATCGAGGTCGCGCGGTCGCGCGTGCAATCCTCGTCAGAGGCGATCGAGCGCGTGGCGGAGGCCACGGGCTTTCGCGATCCCGAGCGGATGCGACGCGCCTTCATCCGCGCTTTCGGCCAGCCGCCGCAGTCGCTGCGCCGGTCGGCGCGCGCCGGGTAGGGCGCGGCGGCAGGCCGCAGATGCGCAAGAGCGATGGCTCGAATGCGCGCCTTGCTTAGGAACACTGCGCCAGTCGCGCGTTGTCCTGCGAGCAAGCGCGCAAGCAACGCCGAAAGCATGGCCAATTCTCCGATCGAGTTCTTTCTGGGACGACCTCTCGGCAATCGGGAAGCTGGCGGGCGGCGGCTCGGAGTTGCTGCCGGGGTGCCGGCGATGGGCCTGGACGCCATCGGCTCGGCGTCCTACGGCCCCGAGGCCGCCCTCACCATTTTGGCCGCATCGGGAGCGGCAGGGCTCGGAGCGATGGGCCCGATCACGTGGGTCATCATCGCCCTGCTGGCGATCCTGTTCCTTTCCTATTGGCAGACGATCGAAGCCTATCCGAACAATGGCGGGTCCTACATCGTTGCCAAGACCAATCTGGGCGCAAATGTTGGCCTGCTCGCTGCCTCCGCGCTGATGGTCGATTACCTGCTGAACGTCGCGGTAGGAATTTCCGCGGGCGTCGGCGCGCTCACGTCGGCCATTCCTGTTCTGCATCCCTACACGTTGTGGCTCTGTCTCGTCATTCTCGCCGTCATCACATTGCTGAACCTGCGCGGAACCCGCGAGGCCGGACTGGCATGGGCGCTGCCCACCTACGGTTTTGTTCTGGGCTTCGCAGCGATCCTCGTCGTCGGCGTTTGCAAGTCGCTGGCCTCGGGCGGGCATCCGCAGCCCGTGATCGCCCCTCCGCATCTGGCGCCGCCTGCCGAAGCAGTCTCGATCTGGCTCGTCCTGCGCGCCTTTTCCAGCGGCTGCACGGCCATGACCGGCGTCGAAGCGGTCAGCAACGGTGTCGGTGCCTTTCGCGAACCGCGGGTTCGGCATGCGCATGGCACGCTGGCTGCCATCGTTCTGATTCTCGGAGCGCTGTTATTCGGCATCGCTTATGTGGCGAAAGCCTATGGCATCATGGCAATGGATCAGACGAAGGACGGCTATCAAAGCGTTCTTTCGCAAATCGTCGATGCCGTCTGGGGGCGCGGCTGGCTCTATGATGTCGCCATCGGATCGGTCCTTGCCGTGCTGTGTCTTTCCGCCAATACGAGCTTCGTTGGCTTTCCGCGGCTATGCCATTTGGTCGCGGAGGATGGTTATCTGCCGCGTCCGTTCGCCGTGCCGGGCCGCCGCCTTGTCTACTCCGTCGGAGTTCTGTTTTTGGCTGCAGGCGCCGCCGGATTGCTGATCGCCTTCGACGGCATCACGGACAGGCTCATTCCGCTGTTTGCCGTCGGAGCCTTTTTGGCGTTCACGCTCTCACAGGCCGGCATGGCCATGCATTGGTGGCGCGCGAGGAGGGAGAGGGCGCCGCAGAGCTCTGCCGCGACGCGGATGCCCGTGCTGCGCGCCAAGCTCGCGATCAACGGCATCGGCGCCGTCGCAACGGGGACTGCACTGGTCATCATCCTGCTGGCCAAGTTCATCGAGGGCGCCTGGATCACCGTTCTCATCATTCCGCTCGCCATCCTGCTGCTCAAGAGCGTTCACCGCTACTACGAGGATCTCGATCGCCAGATCCTGCACGGCAGCGATCGGCCGCTCGATCTCCGGCAGCGCGAGGCGCCGATCGTATTCGTGCCGCTCAAGAGATGGGACCGGCTCGCCCGCAAGGCGGTCGAATATGCGATGCGGATTTCGCCCGACGTCACCGCCTTGCATTTCACCGCGCTGGAAGGTCCGGAGGCCGACGATCCCGAGCTTGCCCTGCAGAAGAACTGGCATCGGCTGGTCGAATTGCCCGCCGTGCGGAGCGGTTTTGCTCCGCCGCGACTGCATTGCGTACCCGCGGAATTCCGCACGCTGAGCGCGCCCCTGTTGCGCGTCCTTGCGAGGGCGCGTGATCAATCTCCGCACCGCCCAATCGCCGTGATCGTGCCGGAACTCGTCGAGGGCCGCTGGTGGGGCTACCTCATGCACACCCACCGCGAACGAAGGCTGCGGGCGCGGCTGCTCCGTTATGGCGGACGGAACATCGCGGTCACTTCCATTCCCTGGCAACTGGCCGACGAGGAGGCCACGGATGTCATTCGCGCCGAGGAGCCGACTGCGCCCTCGCAACCGCGCGATGACGAGGTTGAGCCGGATCGGCCCGCTGCACGTCGCAAAACCGATCGTCTCGCCGGAGGCGATCCGGCGAGCATCGGCCACACGGTGTCTTAAACGGTCGAGCACTTGCTCAGGAGACCTGACGGTCAGGACCATTCTCATCTCCGCGTTGGAATCGCCGCCCGCGCTGGTTGGAATTCGGACCGCAACAGCGGTTCGAAAAGGGCGAGCGCCGAGGGCTGCCACCAGCAAGCCTTCTCGGAATACGAAGCCGTGTTGCGCAATCACTTTGCCGCGAAGCAGGAAGGCGCAAGGCGCTCTCCGCAGCCTTTGCCCCGCGAACGCGATGGGTCTGTTCCTGCGCAACCAGGTGATCAGGGCAAGCGCAATCCCGGGGCTTGCGACATTGACGGTCGGCAAGGGCATTATCGATCGATTGCAGTCGCCGGATTATCGCTGGCGCGTTTGACCGACGCGCAGGGTTCATCCTCCAGAGCGTGATCGTGAACGCAGCGTGAATTCCGTCTGCACAGACATTGTCAGCGGCCATCGATGTGAACTGGATCACAGCTGCCCAGCATTCGCTATGGCAGCGTCCAATTTCATCTGATGGACGCGGAGTTCAGAGATGAAGTACCCTTCCTATTCAATCATCTACCGCAGCTCCGAGATTGCGGCGCTCAAGCGAAAAAGACATCGCACGAGCTGGATCGGTGCGCTCCTGGGCGCGCTCTATGAAGCGCGGCGCCGGCAGGCGATCAGGGACATCCGCCGTCACCGGCATCTGTGTCGACGGTCCGAGCATGTTACGCTCTATGAACAGGCGGTCGGAGAACGCAGGACGTCTCGGGGCGACAGGCGGGCCGTGGCGCCGATCAAATTCTCGCTGCCGCTGATCATGATGCAAGGCGCCCTGATCGCGGTGCTGGTTCTGTTCGTGGCCCTCCTGATCCGTGTCATGACTTGACGGCGGCGGGCGCCGCAGGCCGCCCGGGCCAATCCGTCCATCCGGCTGAGACCGGTCTTCCCGGCCCGGCGCGACTCACGTAAGGGCGAAGAGAAACGGGGCCGCCGTTCGTTTCGCCATGCTGAGACATCTCGATCCCAATCCCGACGAGGTGCGCCGCTTCCTCATCGAGAGCGAGCGCCGGGTCGTTGCGCATTGCCGAAAGCTGCTCGAGCAGGAGGGCCTTTCCTTCACGGAGCGGCGCCGGCTGAGCCGCGTGCTTGGCGGGGCCGAGGACGAGTTGCAGCGGCTGGACCCGCGCCTCAGGGTCGACGCGGCGTCAAAGGCCGTCGACCTGGTCGACTTGCGCGGCTGAAAATTTTTTTGGCGTGCCCCTTGAAACCGATCTCGCTTTTTCTAAGTCGTTTTTTGCCGCTTGAGGGCGGTGCCGGGCGCCAGATCGGGTCCGGCGGTATCAAGCTTGTGGGCGCCGGGACTGACCGGGCCAAACGGTATCCTGCGCCCCTTCGTACCCAACTTGCTCTTTGGAGGACTTGGCTATGAGGACTTACGATTTTGCTCCCCTGTGGCGCTCGACCATCGGCTTCGACCGCCTGTTCGACATGCTCGACGAAACACAGCGCGTCAGCGAAGACAACTATCCCCCCTATAACATCGCACGGATTGCCGAAGATCATTACCAGATCTCGCTGGCGCTCGCCGGTTTCTCGCCCGAGGAGATTGCGATCACGGCCGAACAGAACGTGCTGACGGTCGAGGGCCGCAAGGCCGACAAGGACCAGCACGAATATCTGTATCAGGGGATTTCGGCACGGCCGTTCAAGCGACAGTTCAACCTCGCCGACTATGTGCAGGTGAAGACGGCTTCGTTCGACAACGGGCTGCTCCACATCGAGCTGGTGCGCGAAGTGC
>NZ_JAFATE010000206.1 GCF_019244115.1 Bradyrhizobium sp. | reverse complement strand
CGCCACCGCCGGCGCGGTCTTGGCGAGATCGAGCCGGTCGCCGTCCGGTGTGATGATCGCATCGGGACCGATCTCGTCACCCTGCGCCATCAGCACCGCGCGGTGCATGGTGTTTTCCAGCTCGCGGACGTTGCCCTGCCAGCGGTTCGTGCTGAGCACGCGCTTCGCCTCGGCCGAGAGCGGCCGCAGCGGCACGCTATTGGCGTCGGAATATTTTTTCGCAAAGTGCTGCGCCAGTTCGAGGATGTCGGCCGGGCGCTCCCGCAGCGGCGGGATCTTCAGGTTCACGACATTGAGGCGAAACAGCAGGTCCTCGCGAAAAGTGCCGTCGCGCACGGCCTCGGAGAGGTTGCGGTTGGAGGTCGCGATGATACGGATGTCGACCGGGACCGGGCGCGTGCCGCCGACGCGGTCGATGACGCGCTCCTGGATCGCGCGCAGCAGTTTTGATTGCAGCCGAACGTCCATCTCGGAGATCTCGTCGAGCAGCAGCGTGCCGCCGGTCGCCTCCTCGAACTTGCCGATGCGGCGCGCCACCGCGCCGGTGAAGGCGCCCTTCTCGTGACCGAACAGCTCGCTTTCCAGGAGGTGCTCGGGGATCGCGGCGCAGTTGATCGAGATGAACGGCTTTTTGGCGCGGGCCGAGCGGCCGTGCACATGGCGCGCCAGCACTTCCTTGCCCGTGCCGGATTCGCCGGTGATCATGACGGAGGCATCCGAGCCAGCGATCTGCTGCGCGAGTTTTATGACTTTTGCCATCGCCTCGTCGCGATAGACGAGCTCTCGCGAGTCGTTGGCGACGGCCGCCAGCACCGCGGCGATCAGCTCCGGATCCGGCGGCAGCGGGATATATTCCTTGGCGCCGGCATGGATCGCGGCGACCGCGGCGCGGGCGTCCGAGGAGATACCGCAGGCGACGATCGGCACGTGGATGTGCTCGACTTCCAGCCGCATCACCAGGTCACGGATGTCGAGGCCGACGTCGACGAGCAGCAGGTCGGCGCCCTTGCCGCCGCGCAGCACGCGCATCGCCTGCTCGTGGTCCTCCGCGTGGGTCACGGTCGCGCCGTTCTCCATCGCGATCTTGGTGGCTGCCGTCAACTGCCCCTTCAGGGTGCCAACGATGAGAAGCCGCATATCAATCTCCTATTCGTGTGGTCGCGCCGCTCAGGCGCGCATCGTTCAATTTCGTTTGGGCATGATCCTTACGGAAAACCGCGGCACACTTTTCCGGGATCATGCTCACTAGCCGCGGTCCGCGTTGATGATTTCCGTCATGGTCACGCCGAGCTTGTCTTCCACCAGCACCACCTCGCCGCGCGCCACCAGGCGGTTGTTGACGTAGATGTCGATCGCCTCGCCGACGCGGCGGTCGAGTTCGAGCACGGTGCCGGGCCCGAGCTTGAGCAACTCGCCGACATCCATCTTCGAGCGGCCGAGCACGGCCGAGACCTGCACCGGCACGTCGAACACCGCCTCGAGATCGGCGGCGATGCGGGCGGCCTGTTCGTCCTCGTTGTCGCCCAGGTCGAGCGGTGGCGCGTCCTGTGCATTGAGGTCGGGAAGCGGAACCTGGCCGTCGGTGTCGCTCATCTGTCAGATCCTCCTGTTTCCCTGTCAGCCGGTCCTGGGCGCCATGTAGCGGGCGACGAGTTCGTCGATCTTGGCGTCGATTGCCGCGCGCTCCAGAACGACGCCGCCATCCGCCCATTCGATCCGGCAGTCGCCGGTCGCGATCTCGGGCTCGGCAAGGATCACGAGCCGCCCCTCGAAGCCGGACTGTTTCGCCAGCCGCTCGATCCGCTCGTGCGCGCTCTCATAGAGCTGATCATTGATGCGGACCACGAGATGAGGTGTCGAAACGAGGTGGGCAAAGCAGTCCTTGACGAGGCCGACGATCTCGCCGAGCGGCTCGGCCGCGACCAGTTCCGCGCACAGTTTTCGGGCAACCGCGATCGCAACGTCGACGGCCTCGGTCTCCATGCGGCCTTCGACGTTGCCGAGGCGCGCCGCGATGCCCTGCATCGCGATCTTGATCTCCTCCAGCGCCAGCGCCGCGCGGCGGTCGCTTTCCGCCTTGGCCTCGCGCTGGCCGGCATCGAAACCGTCGCGATAGGCGCGCGCTTCCGCGGCCGCGACCTTTTGCGCGATCTCGGCCTCGGTGGCGGCCCGTTCGCGCGCCCTGTTGGGCGCCGCGAAGTCGGTATCGAACATGAATTTTGCAGGCGCTGCCATCAATACACCAGTTCGTCGTCCGCGCGGTTCTTGGTCAGCATGATCTCGCCCTTGGCGGCGAGGTCTTTTGCGAGATTGACGAGCAGCGCCTGCGCCTCGTCGACGTCGCGCAGGCGCACCGGGCCCATCGCCGACATGTCGTCCTGCAGCATTTTTGCTGCGCGCGAGGACATGTTGGAGAAGAAGAAGTTGCGGACATCCTCGTTGGCGCTCTTGAGCGCCACACCGAGCTTGTCCTTGTCGACATGGCGCATCAGCGTCTGCGCCGAGGCGGAGTCGAGCTTGATCAGATCGTCGAAGGTGAACATCAACGCCTTGATGCGCTCGGCGGACTCGCGGCTCTCTTCTTCCAGCGCGGTGATGAAGCGCGTCTCGGTCTGGCGGTCGAAATTGTTGAAGATTTCTGCCATCACCTCGTGGGCGTCACGCCGGCGGGTCTGCGACAGGTTGGACATGAATTCGGTGCGCAAGGTCTGCTCGACCCGCTCGATCACCTCCTTCTGCACCGCCTCCATTTTCAGCATGCGGCCGACCACGTCGAGCGCCATGTCCTCGGGCAGGATCGCCAGCACGCGGGCGGCGTGCTCGGACTTCAGCTTCGACAGCACGACCGCGATGGTCTGCGGATATTCGTTCTTCAGATAGTTGGCGAGGACTTCCTCCTGGACGTTGGAAAGCTTCTCCCACATGTTGCGACCGGCGGGGCCGCGGATTTCGTCCATGATGCCGGTGACGCGCTCGGGCGCCAGATATTGCTGCAAGAGCCGCTCGGTGGCGTCGAAATTGCCCATCAGCGCGCCGGAGGCCGACATACGCGAGACGAATTCGATCAGCAGGTCCTCGACCACCTCGGCCTCGACGGTGCCGAGCGTCGACATCTGCAGCGACAATTCCCGGACCTCGTCGTCGTCGAGCAGCGACCAGACCTTGCCGCCATATTGCTCGCCGAGCGCCAGCATCAGGATCGCGGCGCGCTTGGGGCCGCTGATCGGCTGCACCTTCGCCTTGCCCTGCTGGCGCTGCGAAAGCGTCGCAAGCACGCTGGAGATGTCAGTATCGTTCTGGTTCGAAGCGGCCATTTCGGATCAGCTTGTCTGAGGTTCGGCCAGCCATTGACGCACGATGGCCGCCGTTTCGTTGGGATTGCGATCGGCCAGTTCGCCGACACGGTGCACCGACTGGGCGTGGACCTGGCCCTGAACCTGGGCGACGTCGATCAGATGAGCCGTGGCGTTGGGACCCGCGATCGCCTGGCCGCCCGCGCCTGCGCCTTGCGCCGGCTCCGGCAGAGCGGGGGCCGCCGCGCCGGCGAGCGCTGCGATCTCCTCGGTCGCCAGGATGCGCTTGACCAGCGGACGGATCACCAGGAACAGCACGACGAGGCCGAGCAGCATCATCACGCCGAGCTCGATGATGTACATGACGTCGTCTTTGGTGAACTGCAGCAGGCCGAGAATGCCGGTCGGCTCGTTGATGGGGGCGACGGCCGGCGCTTCGGCGAAACGCAGGTTCTGGACCTCGACCTGGTCACCGCGCTTCTGGTCAAAACCGATTGCCGAGCGTACCAGCGCCGAGATCCGGTCGAGCTGGTCCTTGCTGCGGTCCTGGTAGACCATCTCGCCCTTGTCGTTCTTGGAATAGATGCCGTCGACCAGCACGGCGACCGAGATGCGGTTGACCCGGCCTGCCTCGGTCACCTCGGTCTTGGTGGTGCGCGAAATCTCGTAATTATTGGTTTCTTCGGTCTTCTTGCTCTGGTCGCGGATCGGAAGGCCGGTGCTGTTCTGTTGATTGCCGGGCAGCTCGTTGTTGACCGTGACCTGGCCGCTGGAGTCCGCCGAGGCGCTGGATTCCTCGCGCGTCTGGGTCGAGCGCAGCACGCGGCCTTCGGGATCGAAGCGATCCGAGGTCTGGGTGATCTTGTTGTAGTCGAAGTCGGCCGAGAGCTCGACGCGGGCGCGGCCCTGGCCGACCACCGAGGACACGATGTCCTCGACCTGCTTGCGCAGCCGCTTCTCGAACGCCGTGCGGCGCTCGTCGCCGACGGCCTGCTCGATATCGCCCACCGAGCCGTCGGCGAGCAATTGGCCGGCTTCGTCGACGATCGACACTCGCTGCGGCTTCAGCCCGTTGACGGCGGAGGCAACAAGGTGGCGGATGGCGCGGATCTGCGCCGCATCCAGCGTGCCGCGGACCCGCACCACGATCGAGGCCGACGGCTCGGGGGTTTCGCGGGAGAACAGCGGCCGCTCCGGCAGCACCAGATGCACCCGGGCAGCCTGGATGCGGTCGATCGCGCGGATGGTGCGGGCGAGCTCGCCCTCGAGCGCGCGCAGATGGTTGACGTTCTGGACGAAGCTCGTGGTGCCCAGCGCGTCCGACTTGTCAAAAATCTCGTAGCCGACGCCGCCGCCCTTGGGCAGGCCGCCTTCGGCGAGCTTCATCCTGAGCCGCGTGACCTTGTCCTTCGGCACCAGGATGATGGCGCCCTCGTTGCGCAGCTCGAAGGGGATGCCCTGACGTTCCAGGTCCTTGATGATGGAGGAGGAGTCCTCCATGCTGAGGTCGGTGAACAGGGTGGTCATCTGCGGCGTGGTCACGCGCATGATCACGAACGCGAAGAAGCCGATCAGCGCGGCTGTCACCGCGACCATCGCCATCAGACGCGAGGCACCCAGCCCCCTCAGGAAGTCGACCAGACCCTGCAAAACCAACTGCCCCAGAAAATCGGCGATCGACGCGACTGTCGGATCGGACCACTGGGCAAATATTGCCTAGGCGATGGTTTCGATATGGTTAACGAGGATTAAGGCTCGTTGCGAAAGCGGACACAAAATAAATCGGCCTCCGCATTGGGAGGCCGGTCGAATCGGATATGCGATAATCGACGGAGCGACGGCTATTGACGATATTGCTGGATGCGCGTGGTGCGCAGGCCTGCGAGACCGTGCTGGTCGATCGAGAACTGCCAGGAAAGAAATTCGTCGACCGTCAGCGTATAGCGGCTGCAAGCCTCCTCGAGGGAAAGCAGGCCGCCGCGGACTGCGGCAACGACTTCGGCTTTACGGCGGATGACCCACCGTTTGGTTCCGGGTGCAGGCAGGTCGGCGATGGTAAGCGGGCTGCCGTCAGGCCCGATGACGTATTTCACCCTCGGGCGATGGGGTTCTGTCATGGCGTACTCACAAACACTTAACCACTGAACTCACGGTAGAAACCTACGCCGGTCGACTTAAAATTTGGCTAAGCCAACGGCTTGAATGAAATTCTCCTTGAAAATGTTGGTCATGCAGCAACCCCGGCGCCTTCGCGGGGCGTCGGGACCGGGTCTTGCGTCAACAAAATCTTAATCCTTGCGTGCCCTTGGCCGCAAAACCGTCAGTTCACGATGCGCTGGATCTGATTCATCGTGAAGGTTTGGCCGGCGATCGTCAAAAGCGGCGGCGTCTGGGTCAGGTCGACGGAAGACACCACGCCCTGGACCTCGGTCGTGATCGCCTGGGAGTTGCCCGAACTGTCGGTCGCGGTTGCGGTCAGCGTATACTGGCCGTCCTGCCATTGCGTGCCGTCGGCGCCCTTGCCATTCCATACAAAGGGCTGGTTGTTGCCGGCGCTGACCGTGTAATTGCCGGTGAAGACGTTCTGCCCTTGGGCATTGGCGATCGTAACCGTCAAATTGCCATTGGCCGGGATGTTGAGGTCCCAGACCGCCTGGGAATTGCTGAGGCTTGCGGTCTTGCCGTTGACGACGGCGGTCTTGCCGACAAAGCCGAGCGCCTGCGTCGCCTGCGTGGTCTGCTGCAGCGACACCAGGCTCGACAATTCGTCATTGGTCTTGAGCTGCTGCTCGACCGAGGCGAATTGCACGAGCTGCTGGGTAAACTGGTTGGTGTCGAGCGGATCGAGCGGGTTCTGGTTCTGCAGCTGGGTCGTCAGCAGCGTGAGGAAGGTCTGGAAATTTCCGGCCAGCGTCGCGCCGCTGCTCGAACTCATCGAGGAGCTGTTCGATCCGGCCGGGAGCGGGGTCGTGCCCGAGACGGGCACGCTACCGGTGACTGCATCGGTCATAATTGCCTCCTTACACCTTTACACCCTGATATCCACGCCGCTGTTCGCGCCGAGCATGCGGCCATAGGATCGGCCCGCCATCACGGGTGGAACCGTATCGTCCTCGCTGATCATCAGCCGCTGGGCATTGCCGCCAGGCTGATGGCTGTTGTTCTGGTTGGACGAAGACTGGTCGCGCAGGCTGAACTGCAGGCCGCCGCTGCCCGTCTTCAGGCCGGCGTCGTCCAGTGCCTGCCGCAGCTGCGGCGCATCCTGCTGCAGCATCGACAGCGTCTCCGGCTTCTCGACGGTCAGATGCGAGGTGACCTGCCCGTTGCGGTCGACATTGATGCGAACATCGATGCGGCCGAGATCGGCCGGATCGAGCCGGACGTCAAAGCTCGTCTTGCCGCTGCGTGCGGACGCTGCGATCTCGACTGCGAGGCCGCTCAACGGCACGGCAGCGGATGGTGCCGCGGCGGCCGTCAGGTTGGCCGTGGAGATCGCCGGTGCCGCCGAAGGCAATGGTGCGGTTGGCGGAGGCGCGGCCTGCGCGTTGACGTCGGACATTGCCGCGGTCGGGCTGCTGGCGACGGCCGAAACATTGTCATGGGTCGGCGCAGCGCCAGCGGCGGTGGACGGCGCAGCCTTGGAGTCTTCCGCTTTCGCTGTGACCGGGGCGATGGCAGCGCCCGCGTCGGGCTTTTCCGCCGTCGGCTGCGGGGCGGTGTTGTGCACGACCGCGCTGGTGGTCGCCGGTGTCGAAGGATCTGCTGACGCCGTATCGCTGGCCGTGACCAGGCCCGTCTTCGGCTGTGTCGTGGCGGCGACCTTGCCGGAAGTCGTCTTGGCGGATGGCACCGGACCTGCGATCGTGGTTGCCAGCGAGGCGTCCGCAGCGTCGGCGGCATCGGTCGTGCCAGCCGCCTGCGACGACGTGGCCACTGCCGCCGCGGCCGATTGCTTCGTGGCGGTCGTAGCGGCATTGGCCTGGGCCGCGACTTTCGCCGCGGTGCTGTCGGGCGTGGCGACCGAGCCAGTAAATCCGGGACCGACTTGCGTCGCGGCCGGCGACGTCGCTCCGGTTACGACGGCGGCCGTCGCCGCGATCGCCGCCGCCGCGATCGCGAGCGGCTTGATTGCGGCATCGCCCGAGCCTTGCGCGGATGTCGGCGTATCGATGGTGACGACGGTCGGGAAAACGACCGCAACCGCGCTTTGCACAGTCGCAGGCGCAGCGGCGGCCTCCGCAGCGGCGGCTTGATCGGACGACGACGCATCGCCCGAGGACGGCGTATCGGCTGATTTCGTGTCGCTCGCTTTGCCCTCGGACTTGCTTTGGCTGGTTTTGCCGTCGTCAGACGCACTCTTCTTGCCCTTGGCAGCCGGTCCGGCAG
Organism: Bradyrhizobium sp.; assembly: GCF_019244115.1. Classification (GTDB taxonomy): domain Bacteria; phylum Pseudomonadota; class Alphaproteobacteria; order Rhizobiales; family Xanthobacteraceae; genus Bradyrhizobium. The sequence goes on along the minus strand of NZ_JAFATE010000206.1, from coordinate 15,204 downwards.
GGCCATTGGGGTCCGCAGGCCGTCCGGCGTCGGCGGTCTGGTCGGTTGTGTCGCGAACAGATCCCTGATCGGTGGTCGCCACGTTCCCCGATGGGGGGTTGTCCGGGGGCGCCGCGGCGCTGTCATTACCGGGGCGACGAGGACTCGGGGCAGGAACCGGGGTGTTGGCGCTCGGCGTGTTGGCATCCACCAGCGCGGCAAAACTGCTGCTGGCCTGCTCAGCATCGAAGCGGGCAGGTTTTGGCGGCGCGGCCTGGAAGGACACGCCCCCTGTTACATCTGACGTCACGCTCACCACAGTCGGCCTCTTCAACCATCAAATTTGTGGGTTCTCAGGAGCAAGGAGCGGGCCATTTGCGTGCGTTGAAAAAATCCACGAAAAATCAAATAGTTGGCGCTGTCGCGGGCAGGCGGTGCCACGGCCCGAAGGCTCCGTTTTTTCTGCCTGCCGGCAAGATTTGCCGTCGGGTGAGGAGCAAAACGAGGGAAGGCTGATTGCCTCAGGGAATTGCGGCCTATATTAAAGGCAAAGCTTTGCAACCGCTTCCCGACGGCCAAAAGGAGCCTTTTCGGAATGCGTGCGGAAGGCTGTTTCATCCGGCGTCCCGGGAACAAGGCTGCCTGAACCGCAATCCCAGCGTTAACGGCAGGTCAACCATTGCAGCAGTCAGCCGAACCTCATGCGCAACAGTCTGGATCTCGAAGGCCGGCCACAGGACACCAGGGTCGTCGTTGCGATGTCCGGCGGCGTGGATTCCTCGGTCACCGCCGCGCTGCTCAAGTCGGAAGGTTATGACGTCGTCGGCATCACCCTGCAGCTCTACGATCATGGCGCGGCGACCCATCGCAAGGGCGCCTGCTGTGCCGGGCAGGACATCCACGATGCGCGCGACGTGGCCGAGCGGATCGGCATTCCACATTATGTGCTCGACTACGAGGATCGCTTCCGCGAGCAGGTGATCGACAATTTCGCGGCAAGCTATGCCTCCGGCGAGACGCCCGTGCCGTGCATCGAGTGCAATCGCGTCATCAAGTTCCAGGACCTGCTGAAAACAGCGCATGAACTTGGCGCGCAGGCGCTGGCCACCGGGCATTACGTTGCCTCGCACCGGCTCGCCGATGGGTCGCGCGCGCTGGTCTGTGCCGCGGATGCCGATCGCGACCAGAGCTATTTTCTGTTTGCCACCACGCGCGAGCAGCTCGACTTCCTGCGCTTCCCGCTGGGTGATATGAGTAAGCCGCAGGTGCGCGAGCTCGCGCGGCGCTTTGGGTTGACGGTCGCGGACAAGCACGACAGCCAGGACATCTGCTTCGTGCCGACGGGACGCTATACCGATATCATCGGCCGGTTGCGCCCGAACGCGATGGCACCGGGCGATATCGTCGATCTCGACAGCCGCGTGCTCGGCACCCATCAGGGCATCGCGCATTTCACCGTCGGCCAGCGCCGCGGACTGAAGATTGCTTCGCCCACACCGCTCTACGTGGTGCGGCTCGAGGCGGCGAACCGCCGCGTCGTTGTCGGCCCGCGCGAGGCGCTGCGGATGGATTGCATCGCGCTACGCGACGTCAACTGGATCGGAGATGGCGCGCTCGATGCGGCCATTCGTGGCGGGCTCGAGGTGTTCGTGCGGGTGCGCTCGACCCGTCCGCCGCAGCCGGCCTGGCTGCGCGGCGCCGACGGACATTATGAGGTCGAGCTCGTGGCCGGCGAGGAAGGTGTTTCTCCCGGCCAGGCCTGTGTGTTCTACGACGCGCCCGCGGGACAGGCGCGTGTTCTGGGCGGCGGGTTCATTCAGAGCGCCATGGCGAGGGCCGCCACGCACGCTGACCGGCGCCCACTGGTCGAGGCGGTCCGCGGATAGGTTGGTCGAGGCGTTGGGGGCATGGGCGATATCGATCGCGAAGGTGTCGCGAAGGCCTATGGCCGCTGGGCGCCGATCTACGATCTGGTGTTCGGCAAGGTGTTCGAGCATGGTCGCCAATCGACGATCGCGGAAGCCGACCGGATCGGCGGACGCATCCTTGACGTCGGCGTGGGAACCGGGCTGTCGCTGTCGGATTATTCGCGTTCGACCAGGCTCTGCGGGGTCGACATTTCGGAGCCGATGCTGCGCAAAGCGCAGAGCCGCGTGCGGGCGCTGCGGCTCGACAATGTCGAGACGCTGGCGGTGATGGACGCCAAGAACCTCGCCTTCGCCGACGGCTCGTTCGATGCGGTGGTCGCGCAATATGTCATTACGGCGGTGCCGGACCCCGAGGCGACGCTGGACGATTTCATCCGCGTGCTGAAACCGGGCGGCGAGCTCATCCTGGTCAATCATATCGGCGCGGAAGCGGGCCCGCGGCGCGTCTTCGAACTCGCCTTTGCGCCGCTGGCGCGCCGGCTCGGCTGGCGGCCGGAATTTCCCTGGGCACGTCTGGTCAGATGGGCGTCACGGCATGGCGGCGTCAGCCTCGCCGAGCGCCGCCCGATGCCGCCGATGGGCCATTTCTCCCTGATCCGCTATCGCAAAGCTCCGCAGGGAACAGGGCCCTGAACCTGCTCTCCACGTCATTGAATCTTCCCGCGGCCTTTGCTTGACAGGCCCAAGCGCTGCTCCTTATATGCCGCGCGTTCGTCAGGCCATGGTTTGGATCGGCCGCCTGCGAAGACCGTGGCGGGGTAGCTCAGCTGGTTAGAGCACGGGAATCATAATCCTGGGGTCGGGGGTTCGAGTCCCTCCCCCGCTACCACGCGTGACCCACTACCATATCGGGCCTCCGGAAAGGCCTCTCCGCCGACCAGCGTAGCTAACTTGCCTTTCACCTCGACCTCGAAGCGCTGCCCGGGTCCCCTCGGGTGAACGATGACGCTGTGGACGAGCGCCCGGAAATCGGCGATCAAAGGTCCGCGGTCGTCGTCCGCGGCGGCGTGCCCGGCGATCGTTTCGGCCAGCGTGTTCACGGTCTCTATGTAGCGGTCAAGGGTCGCTGGATGCAGCGCGATAGGGACGGGTGCCTCTTCGAGCGCAGCCAGTTCTGCTTCCACACGCGATCGCTCTTCCCCTAGCTCGGCGATCCGTCGCTTGGCGTCCTCCTCCGAAATCACGTACTTGATCACGAGGTCAATATTGCGCTGCCGCTCGCCTTCGATCCGGTCACGTTTCGCCTCTAGCCGCGTGCGCATCGCAGCCGCGTTCCCCGCAAGCCGCTCTCGTTCACTGTTGTAGTTGCGCACGTAGGTCTCGATCAGCCGCGGATCCTTCAACTCTTCAGTCATCCCGCTGAGCACAAGCCTTTCGACGTCGCGGAGGTAAATGATCCTGCGATTTGCACAACTGCCGCTCTCGCGCACCGCCGAACACCGAATCCTGGTCTTTCCCGTCTTGTCCCTGTCATGAACCGACATACCTGATCCGCAACAACCGCATCGAAGGAGGCCAGAAAGGAGATGCGGCGCCCGTCGCTTCACGTGGCTGGCCAAACGGCTCCTTTCGGTCTTCAAAGCGTGCACCTCTTCCCATACGGACTGTTCGACGATCCGTAGTTGAGGCACGTCGATGCTTTGCCACTCGTCACGGGGGTTCGGGCGAGACAGTCGTTTGCCGGTGTCGGGATCTTTGACCATGCGGACCTTGTTCCAGACGATACGGCCGGCATAGAGTTCGTTGAAGATAAGCCCAGCACCGCGTTGGGCATTGCCATTGATCGTCGATGCGTTCCATCGCCGGCCGCGCGGTGGACGAATGTTTTCCCGGTTGAGATCGTGTGCGATGTCCCGGGGCGTTCGTCCCGCGGCAAACGCCACGAAAATGCGCCGCACGATCGCAGCTTCGTCTTTGACTATTTCGAGTTCACCGGGTTTACCGGTGACCGCTCGATATCCGTAGGCGCGCCCGCCGGCGTGTCGACCGTCGCGAACCACGCCGGCCATGCCGCGGCGGACCTTTTTCGCCCCGTCTTCGCGTTGCATCTGTCCGACGAGGCCGCGAATCCCAATTAAAATCGAGTCGGCGGTGCCATCGTGGACGGCCTGAATTTCGATCCCCTGGAAAGACAGCCGCTTGTGAATGCCGGCCAGATCTTCCATGTCACGCGAGAGCCGGTCCAGCGCCTCTACGATGACAACTGTGAAAAGGTTCTGGCGTGCCGCATCCATAAGCTGCATCAAGCCATCGCGACCGAATACTGAGGCGCCAGAACGAGCCTTGTCCTCAAAAGTCGCAACGATATTAAGTTGATGACGCGCCGCGTACGTCCGGCACAGAGCAATCTGATCTTCAGTCGATTTTTCGTTTTGAAGCTCGGTCGAGAACCGAGCATAAATCGCTGCGAGTTTCATCTCGAATACCACTGCTGATGCGCTTCTCGCCAGCGGGGTCAAGATGATTCTTCATCAGACGCTCGCTTTCAAAAAGATGATCGCGTCTGGCGTCGGCAATTGCAAGTGCTTCAACAAATTTGATCAGAGCGGGCGCTATTTCGCCTGAGGTCACGCGCCGTGGTACACGATCAATTCCGCTCGTTCTCGTACGCTTCATCCCAGCAGGATGCAGCCCTCACTTAGGAAAGGGCAGGGCGTTTTCGCTCAATCGCAGAATTGGATACGAGAGAAGATGAAACGGACGGAGTTTCAGATGATGATATCTGGAGCGGGAGTCTCGTTCCACCGCCGATCGGTTCGGCAACATGCTGTGCGACCAGATGCAAGAACCTGCAACCAGGGCGTCATGAGCGGCAGCATATCAATCAGCTTGGTTGATTTTATCGTGATTTTTGTTTGATCCCGTTCGCATTTCCGCTGCGAAACTGGAGCCGTCCGCGGTTAGCTATCGAGATCCACAGCCAAACATACTTTGGTCGATGGAGCTGCCGCTATCACACAAGACGCGAGAAACGATCCTGTTCTGGGCCCCAAGCGGCGGACCCGGCATGTCCGCCAATTGTCTGCTCTTTGGAGGTGAAGCGGACTTGATTGCTCAACCTGAGTTCTTCCGGCCCATCACGCCCCTCGATTGCTCACAGAGGCATGTCTGCTTCGAGGCCTGATCCGCCGTAATGCCGAAGAGGTGGTTGTAACCACGCCTGTTACACCGACTGTTACAGAGGGCGAGGATGTAACGGTCGCACCCCGTGCGGCGATTGCGCGGCGTTCAATGACGCCCGTCAAACTTTGCCGCAGTCGTCATGACGCTGGCGCTCGCTTGTGTACCCGTCAATCCAAGGAAAGAAAGGAAGAAGAGTTTCGTACCCATGCACCGCCGATGCTGCTCCGAAGATCGTGCTCGCCCGGCTCCTGTCGACACGCGCGACGAACTAGAACGGAGACTTCCCGTCGTCGCTCAATTCTGAAAGGGCAATGGCGTGTGGGCGAAGTCGCAGACCGCTTCTATCAGAAGACGTACTGCCCGGGCGTCCCAATCGATGCGATCGATGGGCGCTTCCCAATAATGGGACATAACATAAGCCGCGTGGCGCGCCTTCACTCCCAGTCCTACGATCGTGCGTGCCGGGGTTGCCATAATCGCCTGCTCGATCGGGTCGAGGCGAGCCAGGATGGCCTCTGCTTTTCTCATCTTGGCGTCCTGACCCGCCTCACTGCCGCCAATGGGTAAGCCGACTTCCAGACCGATTGCGTCGCTAGCGTTCTGAGCAGTGACTAATTCCGCAGCAAGCTCATTGAACTGGGTTTCGAGCGCAAGGAGACCCGCATCGTCATCCGTCGGCATCAATAGGAAAGCGGAAGATTCGGAATGCGACGACTCAAGGAGCGCGTCTTCCCTATCTGAAGATTGACTGCCCTGCATCTTGACTCTCCCTTTCCGGCATTCGCGGTCTATTCGGATTTGTCGACATGTGGATCTCTGCTTCAAATCCGCATTCTGTTGAGTATACTCAATTGATGAGTATGCTCAACAGGTCGCATTCGTTTGTGAATGAACGACCTGCGGAACACTGTGGCCCGCAATCTCCGGAGGCTCAGAACCGATAAGGGTTGGAGCCAGGAGGAGCTCGCCTTTCGAGCGAAAGTCGACCGAAGCTACATCAGTCAGTTGGAAACCGGGGTCTACAGCGCGTCCGTCACCATGCTCGGCAAGCTGTCTAAGGCGCTTGGGGTACAGGCCAGCGAGCTTCTAAAGCCCTGAATCGGCTTTCAACACGCGGATCGGCCTCCGAGGCGGGGCGCGAGAGCGCCAGCCTTTAGCCTGCCGCCGTCAGACAAGTCACAGGGCTCACCGGATTCCATCGAACTCGCGTTCCGGACGCCACGAAGCGGGATCTGCGATCCAGCAGTTAATGTCGGATTCATGCCGGCCGGTCCCGTTGGTGCTGATTTTGAGCTGAGCCGGGAAGGTGCCCTCGGCGATCTTGCGGTAGATGGTGGATCGGGACAGCCCGGTCCTGGCGAGAACCGTTTTCAAACGGACGATACGATCTGGTTCTCGCATGGCCGCGCTGCCTCCTGCTGGCTGTTTCTGACGGCTCCTGAGACCAGACGGGAGCCATTCCAGGCGCGCAAGAGCATCTTGCACATCGGCGCACTCTGGCGTTCAGACGGCGGCAAACAGGATGGATCAAATTTCGATGCCCCTGCCTCTGCCGAGGCCGTGGGTGAAGGCCAGTTCGATACCGAGCCGGCGGCCTGAGTCGAACGCGATGCCGAGCTCCCGCTTGCGATTGTCGAGGAGGGACTCCAGTTGCGGATCGCGTTCGAGGCTTCTGGCCATATCGCCCATCGCCGAGCGGGTGGCCCTGTAGCCGGAGATGTCGCCGGCCTCATACTGGTGCTGGCTGGTGTGATCAAGCCTCTGCCAACGCTCCACAAAGCGGTCGGCGCGGCGTTCCGGATGGATCCGCAGTTCGGTTTCGAGCTGGAGCGCGCGGATGGCGCGGTTGAGCTGGCCGCCAGCCGCCTCGCGGGCAAGCTCCGGGTTCTTCTTGTAGGCGGCTTCCGCGTCGTGCGAACCGTAGGGCCGCACCTCCTCGAAGACCTGGCGCGCCTTTTGGAGTTCTTTCACCTGCTCGGGACTTGCCCTGCCGCCCATCTCCTGTGCCTCGAAGAACGCGTCCACGGCGCGGGCATGGCGCACCAGCGCTCGGGTCCGCAGGCGACGCGCTTCCGCTTCCGGATCTTGCGCCACCTTCCTGTCCGGCGCTGCGGTTTCGCGCCGCTCGACTCCGGTACCGCTCCTTTCCCTTTCCGGCGCTTCCCGGTCCGACCTCCGTCCGCCATCCGGGCCGGGCACCTCTCCAGGAGAGCGAAGGCCGTCGAACATGTCGCGCAGCTTCTCTGGCACAACCTTGCGCACGATCTCGGCCACGCGCTCGCGGAAGGTGATCCCACGCCGCTCGGCGTAGCTCTGGGCCGGATCAGCACGCTCGTAGTCCGAGGCCATATCCTTGGCGCGGTCGCGGGACAGGGTACGTACAAGCCGGTCCCGACCGGCAAAATCGTCGCGGCCGTAATGCAAATCCACGCCGTCGCGGTGCCGCGACAGGGCGACATAGCTGCCATGGGCGTCCATGCCCGGTGTCACCAGCACATGGGCGCGGTCCACCGTCATGCCCTGTGCCTTGTGGATGGTTGCGGCATAGCCGTGGTCGATCCGGTTATAATCCTTGAGGTCGAACCGAACGGATCGGCCATCGTCGGTCTGCACCGCCATGGATTGCGCGCTGACCTGCTCGATGGTCCCGAGCGTGCCATTCTTCACGCCGAGCCCGCGCTCGTTCTGCAGGAACATGACGCGGTCCCCGCTGGCGAAGCTGCGCCCGCCGCGCTCGACAGTCACACGCACCTCGTCGCCCAGATCGCCGGCAGCCCGCATGCGTTCCCGCGCCGCCTCGTTCAGCGCCCGCACCTCGTCGTTGGTATGGGTGAGAATGATCCGGCTGCGCTCCGGCGCTGCCTGCCGGTCGCGGTCCCAGCGGTCGATCAGATCGCCCCGCGCCTGCTCCCGGGTTTGGGCCTCGTGCACCATGCCATGGGAGCGATAAGCCTCCAGCGCATGACCGGTCCTGCCCTTCGCCAGATCGCGTGTGGCGTCCCGCTGCCAGTCCTCGCGCTGCCGGCGCACCTCGCCGAGTTCCGCCCCGCCGTGGCGCTCATGGATCGAACGGAAGGCCGCGCCGGCTTCGATGGATTGCAACTGCCTGATGTCGCCGACCAGCACCACTTTCGTCCCGGCTTCTGCCGCATGGGACAGCACGCGCTCGAGCTGGCGCGTGCCCACCATGCCCGCCTCGTCGATGACCAGGACATCGTGCGAGGTGAGGGGATCACGGCCTTGTTCCCAGCCATGCTCCAGGCTGGCAATGGTGCGGGAGGATATGCCCGATCCGCTTTCGAGATTTTCCGCGGCAATGCCGGAGAGCGCCGCACCCCGGACCTCGTAGCCGGCTGCTTCCCAGGCCTCCCGCGCCACGCTCAGCATCGCGCTCTTTCCCGTCCCGGCATGGCCGACCACCACGCCTAAATCGCGCCCGTCCGTGACATGCGCCAGCGCGTCGGCCTGCTCGCCTGACAGGACAAGACCGCGGGCTTGCGCGCGCGCCAGCGCCGCCTCGCGATCCCTGTCCCGCAGCTCATGGCACTCCCGTTCCGCCATCCGATCCGCGGCGCGGTGCAGGCGCTGTTCGGCTTCGATCATCTCGCGCGTGGTGAAGCGATCTTCGCCTCGGGCGTCCTTGCCGAGTTCGACCAGATCGGGCGCCTTGCGCATCGCGCCCATGACGTCGTTGAACTGGTCGATCCCGTCGCTATTGCGATGCGCGAACTTCGCCATGTCGCGGCGCGTGAAGGTCGATTGCTGTTGCGTGATCGCGTCCAATGCGACCGAAGGATCTGCAATGATCCGCATCCCATTGCCGCGCGCGATTTCGCGGTGCATCTCGGCGCGGTCGGCGGCGGTCCCTTCGCCCGCGATGCCCCGATGCTCGATGCGCCTGGCGGGCGCCCCGATCTGGCTTTGCGGCTCGAGCGCGAGGCCCTGCGCTTCGAGGCTGCGATGGTCGATGCGCGCGTCGATGTCGAGTTCGGCCAGGCGCTCGTTGGCAAGCTCGGCCCAGCGTCTGCGCCAGCGCTCCACCATCTCGGTGCGGTTCCAGTCCCGTACCTTCTGACCAAAGCCGTTCTCGTCCGCCGCCCGCATGGTCAGCATGACATGGGCATGCGGTTTGGGCGTGCCGTCCTCGGCCCTGTCCCAATGCACATTGAGATCGGCGATCATGCCACGATCAACAAACTCGCCCCGAACAAAGGCGCGGGCGAGTTCTATGCCTTGTGCCTCATTCAACTCCCGCGGGATAGCGAACTCCACCTCGCGGGCAAGCTGAGCATCCTTGCGGACCTCGAACGCCTCGACATCGTTCCACAGCCGTTCGCGGTCGCTCCAAGCCTCGGGCGCATTCTCCGGCAGCAGCACCTCGGAATGGACGACGCCGCGCTTTCTGGAAAAATCGTGGCTGCGATCAAGCCGCTCGTCGCGCAGCCGCGAAGCGGAGCGGTAGGCGGCCGACGCCACCGCGCTACTTCCGGCCTTGCGGCCAATCACCTTGACATGAAGATGATAGATCGCCATTGCGATCAGATCAGTGGCACAGCAGAGCGCACGTCGGAACGACGTATAAGCGCGCCCTCCCTCGAAAAAATCTCGGGAGGGACCAACCCGTCCCGCACCGTCCCGGTGACCTCAGAGCATTACGCACGGCGCTGGATTATCTTTCTCCATCAACCCTTCTGGAGACGATCATGCGCAAGCCACGGGATTTTGATGCCGAACTGAAGGCACTTGGGGACAAGGCGCGCGACCTCAAGGCTCGCAAGGTGCAGCAGCTCGGCGACCTGGTCATCGCCACGGGGGCTGACACACTCACCGCCGACCAACTGGCAGGCGCGCTGATCGTTCTGGCCGAGACAAAGGACGCGGGAAAGAAGGAGGCGTGGGCGAAGCGCGGCGCTGCGTTCTTTCAAAGCCGGGCACGGCGAAATGCACCGGCACCTGACGGCGACGCTGGCGGTGCTCCTGCGCAGCCGAGCGGCGCGCAACCGTCACCAGGCCGCAAGGGCGCGACTTGACATGCGCACGTGGCAGGTCGAGCGCCGCAAGCGCACACGGCACCTCATCGAACTCGGCGGCCTCGTCGTCAAGGCCGGTATCGTGGACCTGACCGGCGATGATCGCGCCACGATCTACGGCGCGCTGCTATGGATGGCTGACAAGCTCCAAAGCGATCAGGGCGAACATGCGCGTGCGCTTTGGGCCGCAAAGGGAAAGCAAGCGTTCGACATGGACTCGGCAGCGCAATCACGCACAAGCGTGAGGCCGCCGTTATCAGGAGGATAGAAAGGCAGAACTTTTCATGGTGACGGGGCATCACCCGACAATCGAAGGACGCAAGTTCCCAGTGGTCAAAGGCGCGATGACTGAGGTGAACTTGGGGAGCCCTCACGGGAAGCGGATCGGCCCGGACACGACGAGTCGTGGATGATTGCTACGCCTCGTGGTCTCTCCCATAGAGTTGGCCCTAGTACCCACTTTCCCTGGGAAGTGAGTCATGATTCAACATCGGGATGATACCCGAAGCAAGAGAAGTCCACCTTTCGAAGAAGATCGCAAGGTGCTTGAGGAACGTTGCCGTTCACTGCTGACGTTGCAGCGCGATTTGAAGCGGGCGCGGATCGTTCTTTTGGCGGCGGTCGGTCGCAGCACCCGATCGATCGCCAAGGAGGTTGGGGTCCAGCCGCGGATTGTCAGCCTTTGGCGCCATCGCTATGCGGATCATGGTCTTGAAGGTTTGCAGAGCAAGCCCCTGCCGGGCAAGCAGCCGATCGATACGAAGGCTACCGAAAAACGGATTTTGAAGTTGCTCGATAAGTCGCCTCCCACCGGGTACGCGCCCTGGACAGGGCCCCTGCTAGCTGGGGGCTGGCGAGGTCGGCCTCCAATATGTCTGACGGTTCCTGCGCGGCAACAAGATCGATCTGGCCGCTCGCAAGTCCTGGTGCGAGAGCAACGACCCGCAGTTTACGGCCAAGGCCGCCGACGTCGTCGGCCTCTATGTGGCTCCGCCAAGCAAGCATCACACCACTACTTGACTTAGCGCTTGGTTCAACATCCGCGACCTGAAACAGCGTTCTCTTTGTTCCCTTCAGGATAGTGCGAGAAGACGCTCGGCGTTTTCGTGCGATACAAGTTCGCGCTCTCGCTCCGTCAAGACGGCGCCATCCAGGAATCGAACTGCTTCCGCGTCGTCTTCGTAAGGGTAGTCGGCCGCGAACAGGATGCGTTCAGCCCCGAGAACGTCGATGCTAAGTCGCAGCGCCGCCATCGAGGTAACGCCGGCTGTGGTGATAACGAAATTCTCCAGGAAGTATTCGCTCGGCAGACAGGGCAGCTTCTCCACCGCTCCAATCTTGACTTGCAGCAAATAGCGATTGTCGATCCGCTGCAGCCAGAACGGAATGCCTTCGCCCATGTGCCCAAGAATGATCTTCAGCTTCGGGAAGCGCGCGAATGTGCCCGACATTATGAGCCGCATGGCGTGCAATCCGGTCTCCACGGCAAAACCCCACCCGGCGAAATAAAGGCCGTAGTCGAGGAACGGCATCACTATGCTCGGGGCCGGTTCGCGCGGATGCAGGTACATCGGCAGCCCGGTCGCCTCCATGGCCTCGAAGATCGGCGCGTTGCGCGGCCCATCGAGATACTCGCCGAATGTATGGGAATTGACGATCAGGCCGAGCAGGCCCAGCGATTTGATCCGTTCGATCTCGCGCGCGGCGGCGGCGGGGTCCTGCGGCGCGATGGCGCCGAGCCCAGCCAGGCGCGACGGTGCAGCGCGAACCGCTTCGGCCAGTGCGTCATTGGCGTCTGCCGCAAGGCGCGTGGCGAGGTCGGGGTGAAATACCTGCACGCCCGGGGAGGTCAACGACAACACCTGCATGTCAATGCCGATTTCGTCCATATGGGCAATGCGGCCGTTGCCGATATCGAGCAGGCGAGAATGCAAGAGCGCATTGCCGGGCGTATCGGCGAGAATGCTTTCGCCCATTTTGGCAAAACCAGGTTCCACGTCGGGACTGCCGAGAACCTTCTTCCATTCAGTTGCGATCTCCGGCGTGACAAATGCCTCTTCGATGGCGATCCGCTTCATTGTTTTTCTCCTGCGCAGCGATGTTATTCTTCCGTGCCGAAATATAGGTGACGCAGCCGTTCGTCGTGGCGAACGACCGCAGCAGGGCCAGAAAGTGTGATCCGACCCTTGTTGATGATGTAGGCGGCGTCCGCGAGATCGAGCGCGCGCTCGACATCCTGCTCTACCACCAACATGGTCAGCCCTTCGCGCTTGAGGGCGGCCAGCGCCTCGTAGAGCCGGTCCATCATCACCGGCGCGAGCCCAAGGCTGATCTCGTCGAAAATGGCGAGACGCGGCTTCGCCATGAGCGCGCGTCCGATGGCCAGCGCCTGCTGCTGACCGCCCGACATCGAGGTGCCGCCGGCCTTTCGACGCTCGGCGAGCACGGGGAAAAGCGCGAAGACCCGCCCGAGGCGCAGCCTGCGTTCGGCCGCGTCGACCTGCCGTGCAGCAACCAGCAGATTCTCCTCGACTGAGAGTGAGGCGAAGATGTGCCGGCCTTCCATGCAATGGGCAATGCCGCGGGCGGCGACCGCGTACGCAGGCAGATCGGTGATGTCTTCGCCGTCGAACCGGATGCGACCCGCCGTGACGGGCAGAGCGCGACTGATCACATGGGCGAGGGTGGTCTTGCCGGCGCCGTTGGGGCCGAGAACGCCGACCACCTGACCGGGTGCCGCCGAGAGGGAAAGGTCGTTGATCACCCGCGCCTGACCGTAGCCGGCCGAGACGGCGTCGAGCACGAGCAATGGCTTCGTCGCGCTTGATGCCGCCGCTGCCGGCTCCGGTGCGGCCGCTCGCGGCGGCTTGGCCGCCCCGCCGTGGCTGGTGCCGAGATAGACCGCGCTGACCTCGTCGCTCGCCAGCACCTCGGCGGTACGTCCCCTGGTCAGCACCTTGCCGAAATTGATCACCAGGAGATCTTCGCAGCACTCCTTCACGATCCGGATCATATGCTCGATGATGATGATGGCGCGCTGGCCGTCCTGCAACGAGCGGATCAGTGCGATCAGATCGCTGACTTCGCTGTCGATCAGGCCGGCGCCGACCTCGTCGAGCAGCAGAAGCTTCGGTTTCAGCGCCAGTGCGCGCGCCACTTCCAGCCGCTTGCGCCGTAGCAGCGGAAGATCTTTGGCCTTTACGTCTGCGACATCGGCAAGGTCGCAGCGTTCGAGGATCTGCCGCCGCTCGCGCTCGGCGGCTGCGGCGGAGTCGAGGGGAGCGACGGCGAATTGACCGACTGCGAGATTGTCGGCGACCGTCATGTCAAGGAACGGGCGAGGGATCTGGTAGGTTCGGCCGATGCCGCGTCGCGCCCGCTCGGACGCCGGCAGGCCGGTGATGTCCTCACCTTGGAACCGGATGGTCCCCGCGCTGGGTCTTATGGCGCCGCCGAGCAAGCCGATCAGGGTGGATTTGCCGGCGCCATTCGGTCCAATGACGCCAAGCACATGCCCCTTGTCGAGGTGGATGTCGATACCGTCATTGGCGACAACTCCGCCGTAACGTTTGCCGAGACCCGCAGCTTCCAGCAGCAGCGGAGAGGGCGCGTAGCTGCTCATGACTTGCCCTCTGTCAGGAGCCGCCGCTCGGCGGCGCGTCGGGCCAATAGGGCTTCGGCCAGGCCGCAGAGTCCTTGTGGCGCAAAGCGGATCAACAGGATCAGAATGACTCCCGTGAGCGCCACGTGCAGTTCGGGATAGTCGGCGAGCAATTCGCCGATGGCAACGAAGAACAAGCCGCCGACGACCGCGCCGCGCCGCATGCCGAGGCCGCCGATGATGACAATGGCGAGCGCATCTACCGACCATTGCAGGCCGAAGCTGCCATATGGTTCGATAGCGCCGAGCTTGGCGGCCTGCAGACCGCCGGCTGCCGCGACCAGCCCGCTCGCCACCATGAAGGCCGCGAGCTTGGTTCGGAACGCGCGCACACCGACCTGGCTCGCGGCATCCTCATCGTCGCGGATCGCGCGCAGGAGAACGGAGAAGCGCGAGGTTGTTGCCACACTGATGATTGCAGTGGTGAGCGCCAGGAGCAGCGCAGCGACGCGGAACAGCTCCGGCGTGTCGGGCAGGTCGAGGGTGACGAACAGGCCGGTGGCGCCGCCGAACCAGGGCACGTTGACGACGAACAGCCGAAGCGCTTCGGCGAGCGCCAGCGTGCCCACGGTGAAATGAAGGCCGCGCAGGCGAAACAGGCCCCGCGACATGACGAGCGCAAGCGTCATGCCAGCCAAAGCAGAGGCGCACAGGGCAAGCGGAAGGCCAGCTCCGAGATAATTGAGCAGGCCCACACTGACATAGGCGCCTAGCCCAAAGAAAGAGGAGGTGCCGAGCGAGACAAGACCGCCGTAGCCGGCCAGCAGGTTCCAGGCCTCCGCCAGCACGATGTAGAGCATCAGCTTGAAACCGATCTCGACCAGATAGGTCGAGAGGAATGCTGGCGCGGCGATCACGAGCGCAAACGCCGCGGCAACAATGATGGTGCCGACGACAGACCGTTTGTCGATCAAGGTGGTTGCTGCATTGCTCGGCGTGGACAGCATTTTCATGCTCGGCTCCCGAGCATACCCTGCGGCCGCAGTGACAGCACCGCCAGGAACAAGACCAGCGCGACGAGGTCGCGATAACCGTCGCCCAGGGTCAGGCCACCCAGGCTCTGCAGCATGCCGATCACGACGCCGCCGATCAGGGTGCCGAAGACGTTCCCCAGACCGCCCAGCACGATGAGGGCGAAATCGGTGAGCAGGTAAGCGGCGCCGCTTGTCGGTGTGAAGGACAGAGCGACGCCGATCAACGTGCCGCCAATCCCGGCGCAGGCGACGCCGAGGCAGAAGGTGATGGCATGAACACGGCCGACATTGATGCCGATGATCGCGGCCGCCTGCGGCTGGTCGGCGCTGGCCCGCAGGTCGCCGCCAAAGCGGCTGCGCGTGATGAGAACGTGCACTGCCGCGATCAAGACCGCCGAAATGCAGAAGCCGATGACATAGATCTGCGGCACGCTGATGGGGCCGAAATCGAGCGGGACGGTGGCATAGCCGCGCTCGATCGCGCGGGTGTCCGCGCTGAATAACAGCAC
>NZ_JAFATE010000087.1 GCF_019244115.1 Bradyrhizobium sp. | reverse complement strand
GGTTGCCTGGAACGCGACGTCGTTGGCACCGGTGGTCGCCATGAAGGTGACGTTGGCGAGCGCCGCCGACAGGTGGTTGTCGTTGTGGATTTCGCCGAGGATCTGCTGCTGCACCGCATGGATCGTCGCGTCGGCTGCCGTCAGGTTCGCAGCATTTGTCGAATTTGGCGCCGCGTTGATCAGGGTCGTGAGCTGGCCCTGGACGGCGGTCAACACCGCAGTGTCTGTCGCATTCAACTTGAACGCTTTGCCGCCGAGCGTCACGTTGCCCGGGGCGGCGAGCATTGCAGCGATGTCGTTCTGAACTGCATGCAGGTCGGTGATGTAGGCACCCTGGAACGGGTTCTGATTGCCGCTACCCGCCAGGTTGAACAGGCCTTCCGACGCGCGGATCGCATCGTTGAACACGACGCCGGCCTGAACGACATCGGTCGACAGGTTGAGCGCCTGAGAACGCACAAGGAGCGTCGACGTGCCGTTCGCCAGAGCCGTCGCGTTGAATTTGGTTGCTGCCATTAATCATCTCCCCAAGATTTCCTCGCGGCTCCTGCCAGGCGCTCTCCACAGGAAGGCGAGGACATGTAGAACTGAAGAGCCCCCCACGGGCCATCATTGCGCTGGCGGGGATTTCTCAACGTGCGCCACTCAATCACAAGCGGATTATTCGTTTTCTAATTGGGCCAAAAAAAGTGCACCGAAGTCCGCAAATATGTTGATCTTCGGGCAGATTGGGGCTGTTGCGTTTGGGTGACGAGGAAAGGCACTCGCGCGCCGCAATGCGAGCTGTTGCGCTGCTGCAGTACACCTCGGGTATCAGGAAAAGCTATCAAAACAAGGCCTAGGCTCTGTCTCACGCGGACCGAGATTGAAGAATGCCACCCGGCGCATGCGCAGAGCTTCCACAGGATTGCCGAGAGGTGGTCAACATCTCTCCACGATTAGGACAGATGGGAACACGATGCTGCGCAATCATGTCATTCTCGTGAGAGCTTTGATCATGTGCGCGCCGACGCATGTCGACGGTTCTGGCAGGTCGCGCGCGACACTGGCTAGTCGTGACAAGATCTGACAGGATCGTCGGCGTTTTCCGGATGAAGGTCGAAACATGCAGCTTATATTGAGGGATAGCGAGGTGCTACCGCGGCACCTGGAGTGCCTTGAACCCGAATCGATGGAGATCATGCGCGGGTTGGTCGCCGAGTTCAGGGCGCCCGTGATGCTCAATTTGATCGGCAAGGACTCAAGCGTGATGCTGCATCTCGCGCTGAAGGCGTTCCATCCCGCAGAACTCTCTTTTCCGCTGCTGCGTGTCGATACTGCCTGGAACTTTGGCGAAATGGTCGCGTTTCGCGATGAAACCGCAAGCCGCCTCGGTATGGAACTGGTTGGAGCAGAGTAGTGGCCCACGGCGTAAGGCTTCGCGTTACAGGCGAATACGCCTGCTTCACCCGCCCGGAAATGAAGGTCGAGCGCGTCTCCTATGACGTGATGACGCCATCGGCCGCATGCGGCATCCTCGAAGCGATCCACTGGAAGCCATCGATTAGATGGATTGTCGAGGAAATCCGTGTCCTCAAACCGATCCGCTTTCAATCCGTCCGCCGCAACGAAGTCGGCGCCAAGATACCTGTCGCCGCGGTTCGCAAAGCGATGAAGCGTGATCAGATCGGCGACCTTCAGCTTCTCATCGAGAAGAATCGGCAACAGCGGGCAGCCACCATTCTTGCAGACGTAGCCTACGTCATCTGCGCGCGCTTTGAGCTGACGTCGAGGGCGGACCAGAGTGACAATCCCCGAAAACATCTCGACATTTTCAATCGGCGCGCCCGGAAAGGCCAGTGCTTCCATCAGCCCTGCCTCGGGACTCGCGAATTTCCCGCTCACTTTGAACTGATTGAGCCGAACGCGTCGCTGCCCGGTCCAGAAGAAGAAACTGCGGATCTTGGCTTCGGCGCGACACGCGACCTTGGTTTCATGCTGTACGCTATTGATCACGCCGTCGACCGCTCATCCTTGTTTTTCCGCGCCGCGCTTGACCGCGGGACGATGAGGGTGCCGCCGCCCGACTCACCGGATATCCGGAGATGAGCGCGCTTGCTGCGCTTGCGCGCGCCTATGAGCGAATGGCCGCACGGGGCGAAGTGCCTGCGTTTGGCTATTCGCTCCAAAAAATTGGTTTCCTCATCAGGCTGAACGCAGATGGATCGGTGGTCGGAACGCCTACGGATCTGCGCAGCAGCGAGGGAAAGAGGCGAATTCCCCTCTCAGCGATTGTGCCCCGGCCGGCCAAGCGCACGTTCGGCATCGCGCCGAATTTTTTGTGGGACAAGTCCGCCTACGTACTCGGCGTAACCGCCGGGAAAGGCAAGCTCGCGGCCATAGCACACAAAGCTTTTGTCAAACGTCATCGAGGCTGGCTTCTGGGGGCCAACGATGAGGGACTTGTCGCCTTTCTCCGCTTTCTTGAAGCCTGGGTGCCCGAACGATTTGCGATGTGGCACTGGCCGGAAGACATGAAAGATAAGAACGTCATTTTCGCATTGGAGAGCGACCGGCCAGACAATGTGTATATTCATGATAGGCCAGCGGCGCGAGAGCTGTGGTCGAAGCTATGCGCCGAAAGCGATAAGAATGCAAAGGCCATTTGCCTGGTGAGCGGCCAAAGGGCTCCTCTGGCGCGGTTGCACCCCGCGATTAAAGGCGTCTGGGGCGCGCAGTCATCCGGAGGCTCGATAGTCTCCTTCAATCTCGACGCCTTCCACTCTTACGGCCGTAAGCAAGGCGACAATGCTCCAGTCTCCGAAACCGCTGCCTTTGCCTACACAACTGCGCTGAACCACTTCCTTGAACGCAACAGCGGTCACTGCATCCAGATTGGCGATACGTCGACGGTGTTCTGGGCGAACGCGGGAGATCCGAATGCGGCGGAGGCAGCAGAGGATTTATTCGCCAGCTTCCTGGGCACGAACGATGAGAAGATCGGAAATCGGGGCGTTAAAGAAGCGCTGCAGAAGATTCGAGGTGGTCGCACAGTTGCCGAAATCGGCGCAGATCTGCCGGCAGGCGTGCGCTTCTTTATTCTCGGGCTTGCGCCGAACGTCGCGCGACTGTCAATCCGGTTCTATCTGGAAGATGATTTCGGCGTCATCACCCGTCGCTATCTGGAACATGTCGAGCGCCTGCGTATCGTACCGCCGCCGCGTGAGGCCACGCCGTCAATGTGGCGCATGCTCGTAGAGACAGCGGTATTGAGAAAGTCTGAAAACATCCAACCAAACCTCGCAGGCGAATGGCTGCGCGCGATCCTTTGCGGGACGCCGTACCCGCGGACTCTTTTGTCTGCGATCATCATGCGGCTGCGTGCCGATCACGATGTCAATGCATTGCGCGTCGCGATGCTCAAGTCGCTCTTGGTGAGAAACTTCGATATGGAGGTGCCTGTGGCGCTCGATCCTCATTGCAACGACCAAGGCTATCTGCTCGGCCGACTATTCGCGCTGTACGAGCAGGCACAAACCGCGGCACTGGGGCGTGACGTCAGCGCCACCATTAAGGACAAATACTACGGTTCCGCATCGGCACAGCCCCGCAGGGTATTTCATCTACTTGAATCGGGTTCGGTCAATCACTTGTCTAAGGTCGGCAAGCAGAAGCCGGGTTTGAAAGTTGTTCTGGAGAAGAAGATTGCTGCGATTATGGAGCTGATGGAGCCTGGGAAAGATCCGTTTCCCGCGAGCTTACCCGACAAGAGCCAAGCCTTATTCGGCCTCGGCTACTATCACGAGCGAAATGAGGTCTTCCGCAAAGCCGAAGCGACAACACCCCTGGACGCCGCCACATGACCCCGCTCGTCAATCGCTATGATATCGTATTCCTGTTCGACGTCACTAACGGCAATCCGAATGGCGATCCGGACGCCGGAAACTTGCCTCGCATGGATCCCGAGACCAACATCGGTCTTGTCAGCGACGTCTCGCTCAAGCGCAAGATCCGCAACTATACCGAGCTCGCGCGCGGCGAGGAGCCGGGCTATCGCATTTATGTGCAGGATGGCTCAATCCTCAACGAGAAGCATAGGGAAGCATACAAGGCAGTACGCAATGGAAATGACAAAGTTCTCAAGGAGAAATCGCTCAATCCGCAAAGTGCTGAAGAAGCAAGGGCACTCACCAAGTTCATGTGTGACAATTTCTTCGACATTCGAGCCTTCGGTGCCGTGATGAGCACTGGTATCAATGCTGGCCAAGTGCGTGGTCCTGTGCAGGTCGCCTTCGCAAAATCGATCGAGCCAATTCTTCCGCTAGAAGTCTCGATCACCCGGATGGCTGCGACCAATGAAAAGACGGACCGCGACAAGGGAGCGGATGGTGACAGGCGAACCGAGAACCGCACCATGGGGCGAAAACACGTGGTGCCTTACGGACTTTACCGGGCGCATTTATTTGTCAATGCCAAGCTCGCCGAGCGCACCGGCTTCGGACGGGAAGATCTCGATCATATCTTCGACGCCTTGAAAACGATGTTCGAGCATGACCGCTCGGCGGCACGCGCTGAGATGGCGTCGCGGCGGGTGGTCGCCTTCAAACATTCGTCGGCGTTGGGTGATGCGCCGGCGCACCAGCTCTTCGACCGTGTTAGCGTCTGGCGGAAGGTCCATGGTGAGCTATGTGCTCTTGACGACAACAGACTCGACAATGCCCCTCCAGCGCGTCGCTACGAGGATTACGAGATTTCCGTGCGACGTGACGAGTTGCCGGTAGGGGTAGAGATCGTCAATGTACTTTAAGCAATAACACCCGCGGCTGAACTGGACAACCCGCTTTCTATTTCCGCGCTCCTGCACGCCGTCTATTGCCTGCGCCAAGCCGCACTGACCCGCATCAAGGGAGCTTGGGCGGAAAACCTTTGCACCGCCGCGGAGTACCATGTGGCTCACGAGGCTGGGAGATGAAAGGTCCGGCGTACGCTGTGCTCAGCGCGCCGCGGCACGGTGAGTAGCCTCGCGGGCCGCTTGTGGCTGCCAGATTGTCGAGGATAAAGATTTCGCCCGGCGTGGGTGGGCGCCAACACCTTCTCGACGTACAGCCTGAACAGCTCGCCATTGATGGGGCTATCGATGACCCAGGGCGCGCTGATCCGGTCGTGGCGCAGCGCTGCAATCAAGGTCATGGTCTTCCAATGGCCGAAAGGCGCAGATGCGATGAGACGCTGGCCAAACGGCCCCCAACCGCGACAGCGGCGCCCTGTTGGTCTTGATCCAATGTCTCATCGACAAAAACCAGGCGCGAAGTGTCAATCCGGCCCTGATGGGCTTTCCAGCGAAGCGGCTTACGAGCGACGTCGGGGCGATCCTGTTCGGCCGGTTGGATCTTTTTTTTAAAGCTCAGTCCCTCGGCATGGACAAAGGTCCAGACCGCCCGGACGTCGGTCTTGATCCCGCGCGCTGCCAGTTCCATCGTCAACTTGCGCAAGGTAAATGGCCCCGAGCGAATCCGCTTGCGCAGCCAGTCGGCATTGGCCCAGACAGAACTCTCTCTTATGCCCGCCGATCTTGCCAGGCGAAATCCCTCCGGTCTCTCGCATCAGATTTTTCCATTTCGTCACACAGGACGGACTGATCTCAAGTTCTTCTGCGATCGAACGGACGGTCTCGCCTGCGTCAGCCCACGCCAGCGCCCGCTGACGTATGTCTTCCGAGTAGGGTCGCGTCATCCATGCTGGCCCCCTCTTCCAGCATAGAGTTTGAATCAGAAATTCTCCTCGCTGGGAATCCCGATTCCGGAAAAAACATCATGCTCTAGCGTGCCGATACTGCGCCTTCGCATCCGCGTAACCGGCGGTCATCTTCTGGCGTCGGCCGAAACGCGGCCGCGCCAGAGCTCGTCGAGTTCCTCGCGGAGCATCTCCCCAGCGAACTCCGGAGAGGCGGTCGAGACAAGCATTCAATCACGTAGGGTGGTGCAGCGGTATGTACTCTATCTCGGTGAAATCAACTCCTCACACGCGGTCCGCCTGGCGCGAGGCGAGCAAGGTGTTCGACGAGGACAGGCGTCTGCGGACGCTGGCCCGATCTCCCGAGGGGTCGATGCGAGACGATCGCAATCGATGCCTCCGTGGTTCGGCCTTGTCTTTTCGGAGATGCGGGTCGAGCGCACTCGGTAACGGGGCGCGTGCTGGCTGGCCGGGCAGTTGTGGCAGGAGCTTCAGCTCGATCGATTCTGGGCCGATCCCAGCGACGTCAAATGTGCTGTCGCGCACGGCTGTACGAAGGCTGGTTGTCGTAAGCAGACCAGTCGGCCGGAACAGTGCGGCCGCTTCGGCAAGAATCATGAGTTCATCGTTATGCCATTGGCTCCGGTCAGGACCCTCAAATGAAAGTGACCTCCTGGTGCAAACGCGTAACAAGACGACCATCGAGCCCACGATGGGGTGATAGGAGTGCCGAGGTTTCGATCCGCGCCCCTGCGGAACGGGGGACGCACCACGTGGATGTCGGTAGTGTAGCGGCCGAGGTTTCAATCCGCGCCCCGCGGAAGGGGCGACGCACCGCGTGGATGTCGGTCGTGTAGCTGCTCAGGTTTCAATCCGCGCCCACGGTAGGAGCGACCGGTCCTGTATTAACATCTAGCCAAGTCTGGATAAAGGGCGAGCGGACCGCGAAAACCCGCGCGTTAAGAATCGCTGGTGACAAAAGCGGCAGTTGAGCCTCTTGTTTTCCCCATACCATGCGGTCGATGATGCTGACAGACTTACGCGCCGAACAGCGCGGGCTTGCGCTTTCCGGTGAGCAGGCCGGCGCGCTGGCGCATGTCACGGATGGCCGCGATTTATACCAATTCGCCGAGGTGCTGACTCTCGACGGGGATTCCCAAATCAGAAGATCGATGATTCAACATGGCAACGGGAGGGAGTTGCCATGGGCCAGCCGATTGCGGTTCGGACGGATTTCACAGCGGTTGAGGTGCGTCGGCTGGCGCGGCGGGCAAAGGACAGCGACCAGGTCCGACGCCTTCTGGCGATCGCTGCCGTGCTCGATGGCGCTTCGCGCACGGAGGCCGCCAAAGTCGGCGGAATGGACCGGCAGACGCTTCGCGACTGGGTGATCCGGTTCAACGAGCAAGGACCTGATGGTCTGATCAATGTCCCCGCGCCGGGTGCGCCGGCCAAACTC
>NZ_JAFATE010000836.1 GCF_019244115.1 Bradyrhizobium sp. | reverse complement strand
TCCCGCGCGCGCCCCTCCAGCGCATAGCCGTCGAGCTCCTCGAAACGCGCCTGCACCTCGCCATAGCGGGCGATGATGTCGTCCATCTCGTCCGCGCGATCAGGATCGGCCATCGCCGATTCGAGCTCCTTCAGCTCGGACGCAACCACGCTGACCGGGCCGGCGCCGTCCATGACTTCGGCGACCGCGCTCCGTCCGGCCATCTCGCCGACGTCCTGGCTGAAATAGCCGATCGAGATGCCGCGATCGACCGCAACCTGGCCCTCGTCGGGCTGCTCCTGCCCCGCGATCATGCGGAACAGCGTGGTCTTGCCGGCGCCGTTCGGACCGACGAGGCCGATCTTTTCGCCCCGTTGCAGGACGGCGGAGGCTTCGATGAAGAGGATCTGGTGGCCGACTTGCTTGCTGACGTTATCGAGACGGATCATTGCTGCGGAGGTTTATCGGAAACGAGAGACGGGGCCGCTCTTAGTCGATCCACGGCGGCGTTGGAAGCGTCTCTTGCTCCGGGAAAACCTCGGAATTAATGCCGCTTGAAATACTGCACCTCGCGCTCGTGCTTCTCCGCCGCCCCACGCGACTTGAAGGTGCCGAGATTGCGGCGCTTGCCGGTCCTGGGGTCGACCTTGCGGGAATAGAGCCGGTATTGGCCGGATCGAAGTTTGCGGATCATGACGGCGCGACCTCAAAACTCTCACCAGGAAGAACTGCACAGCCGTGCGCCGGTTCCAAGTCCGCGGGCCGCTTCCTCGAGGGCGTGAACTCATAAATCCGTCGGACGGATGGCTCGAGTCCGCAATTTCTCGATGGCGGCTAAATCCTGTAGCGCAGCTAAACGTTTCGATGGGCTATGACCGGCCCTTAAGCCGCGGTGGCGCCAAACGATGCCTGATGCATTTGGCCGTCAGTGAGGCTACCATGTGGTCGATGACCGACGACAAGGTGAAACGGCGGCTGACCACCGTCCTGTGCGCCGATGTGCACGGCTATTCTCGCCTCATGGGAGCAGACGAAGCGGGAACGCTGGGGACGCTGCGCCGCTACCGTACCGCCATCCAAGGATTGGTGGAGCGCCATGACGGGCGGATCGTGAATACTTGGGGCGATGCCGTGATCGCCGAGTTCGCCAGCGTTGTCGAGGCCGTGCAGTGTGCGGTCGAGATTCAGCAGGAAACTTCCAGTCCGAGTTCGGACCCACCCCACGCGCGCCAGATGCGGTTTCGCATCGGCATCAATCTGGGAGATGTGATGGTGGACGGTTCCGACATCTTTGGCGACGGGGTCAACATCGCGGCGCGGCTGCAAGAACTTGCCGAGCCCGGCGGCGTGGTGATCTCCGCTCCCGTCTACGATCAGGTGCACAACAAACTATCTCTTGGCTTTGACTGTCTCGGCCCGCAACAGATGAAGAACGTTGCTCCCGTAACCAGCTATCGAGTGACCATGGGCGGCGGAGCCGTCGGGCGACATGGCTTCCCCGTTGACGAGAGCGCTCCTCCTCAGGCCGGAGCGGTTGCGGCCTCGCAATCTGCCGCTCAACAGACTAGCGACCGATCCGGGCCATCCCCGTGGATGGGCTCCATCTCGGACCAGTTCGCCAACCTGCCTCGCCCCATTACAGCAATGCTCACACTTTCGGGCTTTCTGATTTTGATCAATGTTTTCACCGGTCTGCACAGAATCTGGTTTCATTGGCCGGTCGCAGCATTGCTCTTCACTGGCATCCTGCTGACAGTGCTCCGGCACGGACCTCCTTCGGACAGAGATGAGCGGCGCCGAAGGCCCTGAGCGGCCGGGCCGTTGCAAACGCATCGTGCCGAACTGAATATTTCGCGGGGCTCGGCTCGGTGAAGGTCAGGCTTGGAGCATTCGCGACTGGGGCAAGTCCGGTCACTTCCCTGTGCCGCCGAAGGCGGAAGCTCGCAATCAATTCGCATTTGCTCGCGCGCTAACGGATCGGCGCCCCTAGAAGCACAGATTGGTGACGAAGTTGCCGCGCTTGTCCTTGATCGTCATCGGACAATCCATCCGCTTCAGCGCCTTCTTCGCCTCCTCGTCGCCGAGGTCGGCGGCGCGCTGGTAGTACGCCTTGGCGGCGGCGGCATCCTTCGGGCCGCCGCGGCCGGCTTCAGTGAACGCCCCCATCTGGAGCAGCGCGCCCGGATGATTTTGCGCAGCCGCCTTCTCGAACAGCGCCCGCGCCGCGGCCTCGTCCTTCTCACCTCCGGTGCCCTCCGCCAGCATCAACCCGAGCTGGTACTGCGCCTCGGCATTGGTCTCGGCGGCCTTGGCCAGCAGTTGCCTTGCCCGCGCCGGATCCGCCGGCGTAGCGCCGCCGCCAAGCGCGGCCAGATTGGTGACCCCGCGCGGATTGCCCGCCTCCGCCGCGCGCTCGAACAGTTTTCGCGCCTGCGCCTCGTCCTGGGCAACACCGGCGCCCGTTCCATAGAGCACGCCGAGCTCCACCATCGCCGAGGTCGAGCCCTTGTCGGCCGCCTTGCGCCAGGCGGCGATCGCCTGTGCCGTCTGCCGATCCGCCGCATAGGCGCGGCCGAGCGCGTACATCGCCCGCCGCGAGGCACGGGAAGCTTGCCCGCAGAATTTTATCGCGGTTGCGATGTCGCCGGATGCGACCTCGGCGACGCCCTTGACGTCGGCCGGCTTGTCAGGATCGGCGGGGTCGGCGGCAATGCGGTCGCACAGCACGAGATCGGCGGATTGCGCGCGGGCCAATGAGGACGTCAGCGCGACGACAAGCGCGGCGATCGCGAACCGTTGTGACCATCTCTTCATGATGGCGAGGTTGCTTGGCGCGCCAGCGTTCCTCGCCATTCACGCCCGCCGCATCAGCTTGAGCACCGCATTGAGACGCAGGCTGCGCTTGCCGGCGAGCGCGGTTGCCTCGAGCAGCGCGCCATGCTCATCGCAGCTGCCGGAGAACCCGATCCCGACCTCGTGACCACCGAAAATTGGGTGCTCGTCCTTGGCCGGCGTGTGCTCCTGATTGAGGATCTGTCCTTTCCAGCGGCCGTTCTCCGAGGTGTAGCTGCCGAGATAATAGAAGAACGCGTCGCCGCCGAGGATGCGCCCGTCATTGAGCAGCATCACCCCGGTCAGGCCGCCTTCGACCCCGTCGAGCAGGCGGACATGGATGGAATAGAGACCGTTGACGATGCCCCCTTTCCCGACACCGCCGGCGATCGGAACAGGCTGCTCCTCGACCGGCCTCATCACAGATTTGAAGACAGCGCCCGGCAGCTCGTCTAGCCGCCCCTCGAAGCGATAGAGCTGCCCGTCGGGCCGGCCGCGTGCGCGCAAGGTCGCATCATCAGTGCCGACCATCGCCGGATAGTTCGGATCCGGATTATGCCGCACCGTCTTGATGACGATCGCAACTTCGTCTCCGACCTCTTCATAGCTGCCAATATGCGCAAAGGCCGAGTTGCCGCCGAGCATCTTGCCGGCATGCGCATACATCACGCTGCGCCCGACAGTCTCATTGACCTGGAACCTGACGGTATAGAAGCCCCCGAACACAGCCGCGTCCCCTGTCGGCCCACACACCTGTGGGTTGGTTATAGCCGTTTCGCGTGACGTGGATACGGGTCCGCTCGCATGCCAGGGCGACAAATTGATGGCCGGCTGCCTTGTTCCAAAATGCAATGATCCGCCAAAGCCTTACGGCATTGGCGGATCAGGTCGAGTCGCAGCCTTGACGCGCTGCAGCAACGGCTGCTTTAGGCCGCAGCCTTGGCGTCGGTCGGAACCGTCGCGATGGTCTTAAGGACCTGCGACGCGATCTGGTATGGGTCGCCCTGGGAGTTCGGACGGCGGTCTTCCAGATAGCCCTTGTAGCCGTTGTTGACGAACGAATGCGGCACGCGGATCGAGGCCCCGCGGTCGGCAACACCCCAGCTGAAGGTGTCGATCGACGCGGTCTCGTGCTTGCCGGTCAGACGCATGTGGTTGTCGGGGCCGTACACCGCGATGTGGTCGGCGCGGGCCACCTTGAAGGCGTCCATCAGCTTCTCAAAGTAGTCCTTGCCGCCGACTTCACGCATGTACTTGGTCGAGAAGTTGCAGTGCATGCCCGAGCCGTTCCAGTCGGTATCGCCGAGCGGCTTGCAGTGGAACTCGATGTCGATGCCGTATTTCTCAGTGAGGCGCAGCATCAGATAGCGGGCCATCCACATCTGGTCGGCCGCGGTCCTGGAGCCCTTGCCGAAAATCTGGAATTCCCATTGGCCCTTGGCGACTTCCGCGTTGATGCCTTCGTGGTTGATGCCGGCGGCCAGGCAGAGATCGAGATGCTCTTCCACCAGCTTGCGGGCGACGTCGCCCACGAACTTGTAGCCGACGCCCGTGTAATAGGGTCCCTGCGGCGGCGGATAGCCGTGTTCCGGGAAGCCCAGCGGCCGGCCGTCCTTGTAGAAGAAATACTCCTGCTCGAAGCCGAACCACGCGTCGGCATCGTCCAGAATGGTCGCGCGCTTGTTCGAGGGATGCGGCGTCTTGCCGTCGGGCATCATGACTTCGCACATCACCAGCACGCCATTGGTGCGCGCGGCGTCCGGATAGACCGCGACCGGCTTCAGCACGCAATCGGAGCTGTGGCCCTCGGCCTGCATCGTGGAGGAGCCGTCAAAACCCCAGAGCGGAAGCTGGTCAAGCGTCGGGAAAGAAGCAAATTCCTTGATCTGAGTTTTGCCGCGCAAATTCGGCGTCGGCGTGTATCCGTCGAGCCAGATGTACTCGAGCCTGTATTTGGTCATTGAGCCTCTCTGTTGATCTTCGAAAGGTGGGGTGGACCGGAAACGAGCTGCCCGCCCCGCGTACCCGGCCGCGATCGGCCGTGTGTTCCCAAGCATTTAGCGTGCCAATAGCCGCGTCGGCTGGGCGCCTTTCCGGTCGAAAATTCAGCCGGAGGCCCGCGGTACAGGCCGTGCTACGGTGCGGCAAAGAAGCGCGGTCGAAACGTCTTCGATCTCGCATCAGCGAACGAGTTGCGTTGCGATCGCGCCTGTTTTCATGGCACTCGCCACGTCCCGGGTCGAGGCGATCATGTTCGCGCCAGGGGCCCGAAACTTTCAGCAAGTCTGAGGGGCTCTATCCGCAAGCTTTGAACCGTGCGCCGCGCAAGCTGGCGCAGTCTTGCCCTGGGGCGGGCAACCGCTCGCCTGCCTACGAATTGCACAGATTGTGATTTTCTTTTCATCACATTGCATTGCTCGGGGCACGGGACGATATCGACTTTGGTTAACTCCACGCGAACGAGTCGGGCGCAGCATCGAACGACGCTTCACTCCAAGGAGAATGCCATGGGTACAAGTTTGAGCCACGGGTCAGCCACGATCTATGAATTTCCGGCCGGGGGTCGCGCGGCTCTCGGCGGCCGTCGCTGTGGTGAGGTCAAAACGCCCCCCAACCAGCTCAGTCCCTACGTCAACACGGCCAGTTGCAGCGAGAGCTGGTATCATCAGGCCGCCATCGACGACGAGAGGCGCGAATGGGAGCGCTGAGATCAGGCGGCAGATCACGGGCAGCCTGCAAGATGAAGAGAGAGGGTCGAAACGCATCGTTTCGGCCCTCTTTTGCATTCGGCTAATATCCGGAAGCGCGCGCATGTCATTTCTCTGTCGATCGGGATAGCCTGGACGGGTCCCGTCCAAGGCTCGAGCAATGTCCGAAGTCCCCGTCCGTCATCTCAATCTGCAAGGCGCCAGCAATTTTCGCGATCTCGGCGGCTATCGCACGGCCGATGGACGCATCGTCCGTTGGCGGCAGCTCTTCCGCTCCAACCATCTCGGCCACCTCACTGAAGCCGACGTCAAAATCGTGCGCGCGCTGAAGCTGCGCAGTGCCTTCGATTTTCGCGGCATCGAGGAGCGTGCGACCGCTATGTGCGGTCTCGCGGAGATCGAGGTCCACTCGCTGCCGATCGAGCCGACCGTCGTGGCGGCCTTGCGCGCGCGGCTTGCGGCGGGGTCGCTATCGGCGCCTGTCGCGCTCGAGATCATGCGCGAGTCCTATGGCGACTATGTTCGCGGCAACACACACCGGTTTCGGACGCTGTTCGCTCGTCTGCTGGACGACCGCGCGCCGCTGGTCATCCATTGCACCGCGGGCAAGGATCGCACGGGATTTGCCTGTGCACTGGTGCTCCATGCGCTCGGCGTGCCGGATGATGTGATCGGGGAGGATTATCTGCTCACCAATCGCTTCTACCGGCGCGACACCAGTTCCGCGAGCGACCTGCCCGACGATGTCAGGCAGGCGATCGGCTCGGTCGAGGCCTCGTTCCTGGCCGCGGCCTATGACGCGATCATTGCCGATTACGGCGGTCTGGACAACTATTTGAAGGAAGGGCTGGCACTCGGAAACAGCGAACGCGCGGCGCTGAAGGCGCGCTATTTGCAGTGATGAACTGGCGGGGTGCTAACTGCCCCGCAGCATCGTCCTTTGCGAACAGCGTCGGCGCGAGGACGCGTCAGGCCGCCTCGCCCGTCGTCTCCGCCTCCATGGCATCGAGATCGGCGATGACCTCCTCAAATGCCGAGATCGCCTGCTGCACGGCTGCGATCTGCATCAGCTCCCAGCCGTTGATCGGACCTTTGCGATTTTGCAGGGCGACAACCAGATCCCGTCGCTGCTCTTTGAGCTGGATCAGTGGCAGGCCGTGGTCAGGCAAATGTCTCATCATGCTTCCAACCTCTGGAATGGATTGTCATCCAGAATAGTCGTCTGCCTTCTGCATTCGGCTTACGGAAGCCGGAACAATTTTAGTCGAAATGCTGTCGTTCGATAAACATCTTGAAGTTGCTATGCGCTCGTCGGCGGCACTTGCACGAGCGCAGCAGCGATGGCGCCATCGAGCGCCTGCGTCACGCAATTGGTGGCATAGTCGGTCTGGTGCAGGCGATCCGGGCTGATCAACATGTCCATCGGGATCCCGTCTTGCGTCCGCCACCGCTCCATCAGGGCGAACCTTGGAAACAGGTTGACGGCGGCCGTCCTCGCCGCGGCTGCGATCAGGCTCACCATCAACCTGGTATCCTTTTCCCGATCGAGCAGAGCCGGCGCATATTGCAAGTCCATCAGAACGACGTCCGCCCGAAGCTCTTTGAGCCAGTTGAGGCCTGTCGCAATCGTCGCGGCGACCCGGCCGGGATCGTAGAGCTCCCTGTGGGCAATCGCGTTCGTGCCGACCTGCCAGATCACCAGCGACGGCTCCTCTGCAATGATGTCGGTTTCGAAGCGCGGCACCTCCTCGGGCGCCTCCTGGCCGCCAATTCCCCGGTTGACAACGTCAATCATCCGATCGGGAAACCGCTTCCTCAAAGCCAGTTCCAAGCGATGAGGATAAGGAATGACGTCATTCTCACCCCCCGTGGACGACGATCCGATCGCCACGATCTTGATCTTGCGCCGGCTGTTGAGACTCTGCGAGAAATGGGGCAGCTTTCCCTCGAACCGGACGATATCGAGGTGCGGATCGCAATGCGCTGGCGTATCGGCCATGACGACAGCTTCCTTCTGCTATCTTGAGTTGTCCTGTCATTTCAGTCTCAAATATGCGCAATTGCAAGCCTCGCCGGTCTTAGCGATGCTGCGTCTGACCCGAACAGGAGCGAGCCATGAACGGAAAATCCGTTGTCGTGACGGGCGCGCTCGGCGCGCTCGGCAGGGTCGTTACCGAGACCGCGCTGTCGCGCGGCGCGCGCGTGGCCGCCATCGACCATGCGCCGTCGCAGATTGCGGCGAGCGATCATCGCATCGAACTTGGCGGCGTCGATCTGTCCGATCCTGCGCAGGCAAAAAGGGCCATCGACGCAGCGGCGGCGCATTTCGGCAGGCTCGATGTGCTGATCAACATCGCCGGCGCCTTTGCCTTCGAGACGGTTGCCGAGGGCAGTGCTGCCACCTGGCAGCGGATGTATGCCCTGAACGTGTTGACGGCCCTGAACGCCTCGCGCGCGGCGATCCCGCATCTCGTCGCCGCACGCGCGGCGCGGATCGTCAATATCGGAGCCATGGGCGCGCTGCAGGCAGGCTCCGGCATGGGCGCCTATGCGGCTTCGAAAGCGGGCGTGCACCGCCTCACTGAGGGGCTGGCCGCCGAGTGGAAAGGCAAGATCACCGTGAATGCGGTGTTGCCGTCGACCATCGATACGCCGGCCAACCGCGCCAGCATGCCGAATGCGGACTTTGCCAGATGGGTCGCCCCGCAGGAACTGGCCGAGGTGATCCTGTTTCTGGCGAGCGATGCCGCGAGTGGGGTGACCGGCGCATTGATCCCGGTCCCTGGCCGGGTTTAGCGCTGCGCGAACCGGCCGACCTGATTTGGGTCTGCGGGAGTCCGGCCGCACACACCGTGAACCGCTCATGGCAAAGGTCTCGGCAAAGGTCTTGGCGAGGCAGCGGTAATCGACATGAGCGCGGCTGCGGCAGATTCAAGCAGGACGCAAAAGCCTCTAGACTGAATAGAACCTCGTTTGAGTCGCAGCCCCTGAGCACCGCTTGGAAACCGCGCTTTACCTGCCCGTCAAACGCTTCCTCGAAAAGCTCGGCTTCACCGTGAAGGGTGAGATCGGCGGTTGCGATCTCGTGGCCCTGAAAGGCGATGATCCGCCGCTCGTGGTGGTCTGCGAACTCAAACTGTCGTTCAATCTCGAACTGCTGCTGCAGGCGGTCGATCGCGCCGGGGCCTGTGACGAGGTCTGGCTCGCGGCAAAACTGTCGGCCCGCGGCAAAGGGCGCGAGAGCGATGCGCGCTACCGCAATCTCTGCCGGCGATTGGGTTTTGGCATGCTCGCCGTCACCGGCAGCGGTGACGTCGAGGTGATCGTCAAACCGCCGACCTCGGCGCCCCGCCGTGATCCGAAAAAGCGCTCGCGGCTAATCGCCGAACATCAGCGCCGGATCGGTGACCCCGCGACGGGCGGCAGTACGCGGGCGCCGATCATGACATTCTACCGCCAGCAGGCGCTGGCCTGCGCGTCGGCGCTCTCGTCCGGCCCGCGCAGGCTGCGCGACCTGCGGCCGGAGATTCCCGATGCGCCAAAAATCCTGCAGCACAATGTCTATGGCTGGTTCGATCGCGCCGAACGCGGCGTCTACTGCCTGACCGTTGCCGGACACGCTGCGCTCAAGCGCTGGCCACAACTGCCAAAACCGCTGGCCGCGGCCGCCGAGTGAAATCTTGCATATCGTGTCAGACCCGCCACCAGAACGACAAGGATGATGATTGTGGTGGACGGCGGCGGCAACGAAAGAACGAATTGCAACCCTTCGCGCATATCTGCGTTGCCACACCAATTTCATATTGCAATGCAACATAATGCCACCTAGGTATCCCAGATCATCCAAGAGGACCCCATGAGTGCAGACTGGAATACCAAATATGGCCCGCGGCGTGTCCGGCACGACCCGCCAACGCTCGACGAAGCGATTTTCGCGGCCGTGGGGATCACCGATGACCAGGAAGCACAGGCCGAAATCGCGGCGGCGCTGATGGGAATGCCGCTCGACGTGGTCCGCCCCGAAGTCAAGAAGCTCAATCGGGTCACGCTTCGCGCCAACACCACCCGCGTGATCGCCGGCGAACAGGGTGCGCAGCGCTCGGTGGTGGTGGAGCGGCGCGTGATCCGCCGCTTCGGCAACGACAAGCGCACGGGGACCTGACCGGCGCGTCTACTCTGAGATTGCCATAGCTGAGCGCCGAAGCGCGAGGGCGTTAAGTTGAACCGCCATTGCGCTTCGGCTTGTTTGTGAGCCTGATCCCTCGGGTCGAGCCCGAGGGCATGCTTTCGGAAAACCGCTGCGCGCCCAATGAGGCCCTAGGCCGCGCGCCCCAATCCATACATGCGTGACACCAGCCTCCAGCAGGCGCGGTTGAAATTGAGCAGCGCCCGCATCGCCCCGAATGGCGTATCGATCGCAAGCTTGGCGAGTTCGTCCTGCGGCTGATTCCTCAGATCGATCGTCCCCGTGGACTCGCCGTGGCTGAACACCAGATGTGCGCCGAATTTGCAGGCCAGCGCCCGCATCGCCTGGTTCTTCGCGCCGGTCGTGACCCGCAGCTTCCGATAGCCCTTCCAGCGCGCCTCCGAAATCAACCGCTTGAACAGCACGCTGCCGACGCCGCGCCGGCGCATGGACGCTTCGACGCTGAAGGCGATCTCGGGCAACAAATCAGGGGATTGCTCCGGCGGATGCAGCTCGGCGGCGCCCCGTACCTCGCCGTTTTCCATGTAGGCGATGATGATCGTCCCGTCATTGGCGCATTTTTCGGCGTAACGTGCGATGAAACCGTCGTCCAGGAAGCCGTTGAACCGGTCGTGGCGGCTCTGTGGGTCGAGCCGCAGCAGGTGGTTACGCAGCAGCGTCAGCTCTTCGTCCTGGCTCAGCGTCCGCACATAGCCAAAGCCCGGCCGGGCACGGAAAGTGTCGTCATGTGGCACGTCAAAATCTCCTCTTGGAAGCCCTCGAGGAGGCGTCGAATCCCTAGCGAGCTGATGTTGTGCATCGCAGCATGGATTTCAAGGCTGCTCCCTGCCTGAAATATCGGCAAGGCCGGGCATTCAGCGGGTTAACGCAGCAGCCCACCCCGTAATCATACGAGAACCATCTGCGTCTGCGTGACCAGTGCGACCAGCTTGCCATCCGCGTTTTCGACCCGGGTCTGCCAGACCTGGGTCCGCCGGCCGCGATGGACTGGTGTTGCGGTTGCGACGACCGTGGTTCCCTCCTTGGCGCCGCCGATGAAATTGGTCTTGCTTTCCAGCGTCGTGGTGCCTTTCGCATCGTCAGGCAGATTGATCACGGTTGCGGCCGCGCCGACAGAATCGGCAAACGCCATGATGGCACCCCCATGCGCGATGTGACCCGAGGTGCAGAGGTCCGGCCGGACCAGCATGTGCGCCACCACGCGGTCCTTGTCGGCTTCGGTGAAGATCACGCCCGTCAGCTCGGCAAAGGGCAGTTTGATCGCCTTGATCTTCTCCAGCGGCGTCATGGCCGGTCAGGTCCTCCATTGCGCTTGGCGGACATTGGCGCATCCGATGCCGGCGAACAATGACGTCAGAGGTCGCGACAGCAATGACGCCTTGGCGGCGTCATTGCGAGGCGCCTGAGCGCCGAAGATCTGGCATACATTAGGCCATTCTAAGCTTTTTTTGATTCGTTCCGCGGTGCGATTGGTGCTTAACGTTCCGTCTCTGGAGCCTTGTCTCGGCCGCGCCCGATCCCGACATGCCCGGCTGGAGGCAGCAGCGACGAACCAAGAATGGGTTTGCAGACACAGATGACCGTCCGTCTTTTCCTACCAGCCGTTGCCATCGCGATGTTGGCACTGTCCGGCACGTCCGCTCCCGCCGCCTCCTGCGGCTCCGGCAGTTTTGACGCCTGGCTCAGCGAGTTCAAGACCGAGGCCGCCGCAAAAGGCATTTCGCAGAACGCCATCACCGCCGGCCTCAATGGCGTGGCGCTGGATCAGGGCGTGCTGTCGCGCGACCGCTCGCAAAAAGTCTTCAGCCAGAGTTTTGAGGAGTTTTCCGGCCGCATGGTGCCGCCCCGGCTGCTGCGCGGCTCGAACATGCTCAAGCAATACGGCTCGGTGCTGTCGCGCATCGAACAGACCTATGGCGTGCCCGGCGAAGTGCTGGTGGCGATCTGGGGTCTGGAAACCGATTTCGGCGTCAACACCGGCAAGTTTCCGACCATCCGCTCGCTGGCGACGCTGGCCTATGACTGCCGGCGCGCCGACGAGTTTCGCGGCGAACTGATGGATGCACTGCGCATCGTCGATCGCGGCGACCTTTCACCGTCGGAGATGCGCGGCGCCTGGGCCGGCGAGATCGGACAGACGCAGTTCATGCCCTCGTCATGGATCAAATACGCCGTGGATTTCGACGGCAACGGCCGGCGCGACCTGCTGCACAGCGTGCCCGACGTGCTGGCCTCGACCGCGAACTATCTGGCCGGTTATGGCTGGAAGCGCGGCAAGGACTGGGAGCCCGGTAGCCCCAATTTCGAGGTGCTGCAGCAGTGGAACAAGAGCGAGGTCTACGCCAAGACGATCGCGACCTTTGCGAGCCAGCTCGCGCACGCGCCTTGAGGCGTGACATCGCGATCGAAGCAAAAAGGCCGATCCAGACTGCGACCGGCCCCCTGCTCCCTTGATATTGCTCGACGGACTACTTCGCCGCGCCCGTATCGTGCATCGCCTTCGAGAGATGGGCGCCGCACACGCCATACTTGCCGTTCAGCAACGCGTCCTGCGCGGCAGCCATTTCTTTCTCAGCCGCCCATTTGCTGTCGCCGTCGGCCATGGCCTCGACCGAGGCCTCGGTCTTCGTCAGGTTGGCACTGCTGCAGCCGACCCCCATCTTCGCGGCTTGCACAGGAACGACTGCGAGAGTCACTGCAGCGATTGCCGCGGCTCCGATTGTTGTTTTGATCATGAGACTTCCCCATTTCAGTCCATTAGCAGAGGCAGCGTCATTGCCGCGCTCCGCAAGGCGATTGATCGCCGATCACCTCAAAGTTTAGGAATGAATTTCGCGCGACACAGATGTGATCGACGCAAGCTGCAGAGCGCTCATGCAGATTCTGCTTTTTTCGTTACAAGTCGGTAACTGATGCACCGCAGCAAGGAATCGCGCCGAGGTAGCAAGAAGCTTGATCGCTCTTTGCGTGCATTTATTGGACAGCACGACCCCAACCGTCCTGGCGCTCTGTAGAGCGTCCAACCGGATCGATCGCCACCCCGCATGTGCGATCGATCGGCCGCCGTTTGCCTCACGACCTGGCATCTGTGCAGATCGGTGATCGACATCGGCGCTTGCAGCCGGCCGCACGATCCGAGCTGTGCAGCGGAACCGTTGGCCCCCCACCGCGGGATCGGGGCTATCCGAGCGTTATAGCTCGGGCCGGCCGATGCATGCGTCGATGAAAGCTGCGCCGCTCATGCATCGCACCCCTAGCCCTGATTTCGCGTATGGAATGAAGGCGGCGATCCGGGCTGGCCGAGATGAACTCCCGCGATCCGCACGGAAACAAATGAATAAATATTCACTTCATCGTGAATCTTCGCATGCGAATCACGCATGCGACGGGCCAATCCGAAC
>NZ_JAFATE010000827.1 GCF_019244115.1 Bradyrhizobium sp. | reverse complement strand
GGCGCGCGCATCTCGGTATGGTCGAGATTGCGCTCGGCCTGCTCCAGCGCCGCCTTGGCCTGGGCATAGGGCGGAAACTCCTCCAGCGGCAGGTTGGGATTGCCGAGCAGCTGGGTCTTGGCGTTGGAGAGCTGCTGTTTGATGAATTGCGCCTGCGCCCCGGCGGTCACCAGCGCATTCGACGCATTGTCGAGGTCGAGCTGCGAGCCGTAACTGTTCTTGACCAGCTGCTGCTTGCGATCGACGTCGCGCTGCTTCAGATCGATGCCCTGCTGCGCAAGATCCAGCATGTCGCCATAGATCTTGATGTTGGCGACGAGGTTGTCATAGGTCGTGTGCGCCTGCTCCAGCGTCGCCTTCGCCTGGGCGACCGCGAGACGGAACGGCACGGGATCGAACTCGAACAGCACGTCGCCCTTGTCGACATGCTGGCCCTCCTTCACCACGACCTTGTCGATCTTGCCGGAGATATCGGGCGTGATCAGCACCTTCTGCGCGCCGACATAGGCATCGTCGGTCGACACATAGCGTCCGCCATTGAGATAGAACACCACACCGCCGATGGCGGCCGCGAGCGGCAGCACGACCAGCAGCAGAACGCGGCGATAGCGGCGCAGCGCCGCCAGCAGCGACCGCCGCGGTTTTTCCGCGGCCTTGGTCGGCCGCCCATCGGGCGAGGCCTTGTCGGGCGGGAATTTCAGCACCGGCTCAGCCATAATGTTGCTCCTTCACGTGTTCTTGTTCTGTGGTCTGGATGGCGCTCCGCACGTTGTCCTTGATCAGCTCGAGTTGCGCGAGCATGCGGTGAGCGTCCTGCGGGCTGATGCCCTCGAGCGCCGTCGCCGTCAGTTCCGAGCGGAGACCTGCGAGCTTGCCGAGCAGCGGCCGTGCGGCCTTCTTTAAGTAAAGCCGGTTGACGCGGCGGTCGGTCTCGTCGCCGCGCCGCTCGATCCAGCCGTTGTCGCAGAGCTTGTCGATCAGGCGCGTCAGCGTGATCGGCTGCATCTCCATCAGTTCCGCGAGTTCCGACTGCTTCATGCCTTCACTGCGTTCCACCTTGGCCAGAACAGCCCATTGCGCGCGCGTGATGCCGTAGCGCGCGGCCTGCTTGTCGGCATAGGCGCGCACCAGGCGCGACAGCTCGCCGAGCGAAAACAGAAAATTCATGTCCACGGAACCGCGCATCTATTCGCTCCCAGCCCTTCGGTAAGCTTAGGATATAATAAGCTTGCTTATCAATTCGTCATCGGCCGGGCCGGAGAAGGCTGCCCCGCCAAAAGCTCATGGCTGTTCCGCCGGGGTGAAGATTTTCGGCCACATTCCGTTATAATGGGGCTGCCGGCCTGCCGCGCCGGCCCGCAGATGGCGCTGATGACCTCGACGAAACCGGCCTTCCCCGCCCCCGACCATGACCACGACCGCTGCGCGGCCGACGGGCTGTCGCATGCCGAACGGATCTGCGGCGAGCGGGCGCAGAAGCTGACGCCGATCCGCCGACACGTCCTGCAGGCGCTGCTCAAGAGCCATAAGCCGCTCGGCGCCTACGAGATCATCGATGCGCTCGCCGGATCGATGCCGCGGCCGGCGCCGATCACAATCTATCGCGCGCTCGATTTTCTGATGGCCAATGGCCTCGTGCACCGGATCGAGAGCCGCAATGCGTATCTGGCCTGCGCGCACGATCACGACGCCGCGGCGCTGGTGGCGTTTCTGATCTGCGAGCGCTGCGACGCGGTCGGCGAGATCCCGGCCGCATCGGTCGCGCAGAGCCTCAACAGCGCCGCCCGCGCGTCGGGTTTTGCGCCAAAGCTTTCAGTCGTGGAAATCACCGGCACCTGCGCGCATTGCCAGGCAGCGAAGTAGATGGGCGTTGGTCACCAAGCATTGAAGTCGATGGGCGTCTGTCGAGTAGACGTGTCCGCGAACTCGGTTCACCTCTCCCCGCGTGCGGGGAGAGGTCGCCGCGCTCTTGCGCGGCGGGTGAGGGGGATTCTCCGCGAGGGCAGCTCTCTGACATGGCCCCTCACCCCAACCCTCTCCCCGTAAGAACGGGGAGAGGGGGCGCACCTCCGTGCCGGCAAGAGTTTCGCTCACACTACAACAACACGGCGCGCAAGCCGGCCAACGAGGACACATGCACAAGACCGTGGTTTCAACCGCCGGGCGGCCGCTCAGTCCCGGAGCCGTCGCGCTGATGCTGGTGCTGTGCGGCTCCTGGGCGTTCAACCAGATCGCGGTCAAGCTCGCGCTGCCGGACATCCCGCCGATGCTGCAGGCGACGATCCGCTCGAGCCTGGCGCTCCCGGTGCTGCTGCTGATTGCCCGTCTGCGCGGGGTGAAGATGTTCAAGCCCGACGGCACGCTCGGGCCCGGCCTGCTGGCAGGCCTCATTTTCGGGCTCGAATTCGTGCTGATCTTCGAGGGCCTGCTCTTTACTTCGGCGTCCCGCGCCGTGGTGTTTCTCTATACCGCGCCGTTCTTCGTGGCGCTCGGCTCCTACCGCTTTCTCGGCGAGCGGCTGCGGGGCGTGCAATGGTCGGGACTCGCCTTGAGCTTTTTCGGGGTGGCGCTCGCCATCGGCGTGCCGCAGGCCAATGTCGACACAAAAGTCCTGCTCGGCGATCTGATGATCGTGGGCGGCGGCGCGCTGTGGGCCGCGACCACGATCCTGGCCAAGGCCTCGTCCTTGCGCTTTGCGGCGCCGGAAAAGGTGCTGAGCTATCAGGTCGCGGTCTCGATCCCAGTCCTTGGCCTCGCGGCCTGGTTCGCAGGTGAAAAACTAACTCACATCCCCGGACCGCTCGCGCTGTCGCTCCTGGTGTACCAGGCCATCTGGGTGGTCGGAACCACGTTCACGCTTTGGTTCGCGCTGGTAAAGGCCTATTCGGCGAGCAAATTGTCGGCTTTTACCTTCATCACCCCTTTATTTGGCGTGATCGCCAGCTATTTCATCATGCATGACGCCCTGACGGCGGTGTTCGGGGCGGCGGCGGTGCTTGTCATTGCTGGGCTTTTTCTGGTTAACCGGCCTTGAAACGGGACCTTGGTCTGCAAGACACCCCATTGTTGACTGTCAAGAAAACCTGATATTCGAGGCGCCAGGAACAAGATCATGAACAAGCCCGAAAAATTGCCCCAGAACGATATCGCCGGGCCTAGCGCACGGCACCAGACCACAAAAGTGATGGTCGGCAACATCGCCGTCGGCGGCGGTGCGCCTATCGTCGTGCAATCGATGACCAACACGGACACCGCAGATGTCCAGGGCACCGTGGACCAAGTCGCAGCGCTGGCGCGCGCCGGTTCCGAGCTCGTGCGCATCACGGTCGACCGCGAGGAGGCGGCCGCCGCCGTCCCGTACATCCGCGACGGCTTGCGCAGGCGCGGCATCACCACGCCCTTGATCGGCGACTTCCACTACATCGGCCACAAGCTCCTGGCCGAATATCCCGCCTGCGCCGAAGCGCTGGACAAATACCGCATCAATCCCGGCAATGTCGGTTTCAAGGACAAGCGCGACACCCAGTTCGCGGACATCATCGAGATTGCCAACAAGAATAACAAGCCGGTACGCATCGGCGCCAATTGGGGCTCGCTCGACCAGGAGCTGCTGTTGCGGCTGATGGACGAGAATGCGGCCTCGGCCAATCCGCGCGATGCCCGCGCGGTGACGCGCGAGGCCATGGTGCAGTCGGCGCTGCTCTCGGCCGCACGCGCCATCGAGCTCGGCATGCCGAAGGACCGCATCATTCTGTCGGCCAAGGTGTCGGCGGTGCAGGACCTGATCGCGGTGTACCAGGACCTCGCCGCGCGCTCGGACTACGCGATCCATCTCGGCCTCACCGAGGCCGGCATGGGCTCGAAGGGCATCGTCGCCTCGTCTGCGGCGCTCGGCATTCTCCTGCAGGGCGGCATCGGCGATACCATCCGCATTTCGCTGACGCCCGAACCGGGCGGCGATCGCAC
>NZ_JAFATE010000810.1 GCF_019244115.1 Bradyrhizobium sp. | reverse complement strand
TTGAGCGTCGTGCTGCTGATCGTCACCTTCATGGTGGTCTTGGGGACGCGATATGTCTCCACGCGCCTCAGCAGCCCACGTGCGCAATCGCTTCTTCAAGGTTCGGCGACGTGAACGCGCTTCGCGTCTTGGGCCTTTGCATGAGCTATGGCCCCGTCCCCGTCTTCGATGGAATCAATCTGGCCGTGCCGGACGGGACCTTGCTCGCGCTTCTTGGACCATCCGGCTGCGGCAAATCCACTCTGCTGCAGCTCATCGCCGGCTTTCAGCGACCGAGCGCGGGGGAGATCTGGGCGGGCGATGAATGTCTCTCGGGTCCGCACGTGCTGGTGCCGACAGAGCGGCGCGGGATCTCGATGGTCTTCCAGAACTACGCCGTTTGGCCGCACATGACAGTTGCTGAAAACGTCGCCTTCGGTCTCAAGGTTCAGCGCTTGGCATCCTCGGATCTCAGGCAAAAGCTCGCGCGCGCCTTGGAAATGGTTCGTCTGGAGAGCTTGCGCGATCGCTATCCCGCCGAACTGTCGGGCGGCCAACAGCAGCGCGTCGCACTGGCGCGAGCGCTTGCGGTTGAGCCTAAAATTCTGGCTCTCGACGAACCGCTGTCGAACCTCGATGCGAATTTGCGCGAAGAGATGCGGTTCGAAATCCGCCGCGTCCACGATCTTCTCGGCATCACGACGCTTTACGTTACGCACGATCAGTCGGAGGCGCTTGTGACGGCGGATCGAATCGCCGTGATGCGGGCCGGAGCGCTGATGCAGCTGGGTACGCCGAAGGATCTGTTCGAGCATCCCGCCAATAGTTTCGTCGCGAGCTTTATCGGCAACAACAACGTCATCGCGGGCAAACTCGAGGAGCGGGGACGCGTGCGGGTCGGGCCGAGCTCGCTGATCGGCATCGATACGAGCGGTGCTCCCACCGGAGCGAGCGTTGCCTTTTGCGTGAGGCCCTCGCGAGTTCGGATCGACCCGGAACCGGATATCCCGGTGAACGTGCTCAGAGGTACGGTGCTTCGATCGGCCTATTTGGGCGAGAGCCGCGATCTCTTGATCGAGGTCGATAAGGTTGCGCGCATTCGTGCGGCCGTTCCAGCTTCACGCGAATTCGTTACCGGCCAGCAGGTCACCGTACATCTGCCGGTCGAGAGCTGTCTCATCGTGAATTCTTCGGAAACATGAGGTCACCCATGACGCAGACAACGCCCACGAGCGGATCCGCTCTTGCTCCGCTGAGCGGGGTGCGGGTGCTCGAGATCGGCAGTTATCTCGCGGGTCCCTTTTGCGCGACGCAACTCGCCGATCTTGGTGCGGAAGTCATTAAGTTGGAAGACCCGAAGAGTGGCGATCACATGCGCGATTACGGTCCCTTCATCAGCGGCGAAAGCTCGTCTTTCATGCGCACGAACAGGAACAAGAAATCTCTTGCTGTCGATCTCAAGTCCGAGGAGGGCAGAAAGCTCGCGATCGATCTGGTCCCGGGTGCCGACATACTCGTCGAGAACATGAGACCCGGCGCAATGAAGCGCCTCGGCCTCGATTACGAGACGCTCCGCAACATCAATCCGCGATTGATCTATGTGGCCGCTTCGGGTTGGGGACAGGACGGCGCCCTCTCGCACCTCGCGGGCCTTGACATCATGGCGCAAGCGCGGTCCGGCATCATGAGCGTTACCGGCCAGCCGGACAGGGAGCCGGCCAAGGCGGGCGTTCCGCTGTGCGATGTCACCTGCGCGATCTACGCAGCGCTTGGTGCGGTAGCGGCGCTGCGTGCCCGCGAGCTGACCGGTGAAGGGCAAATGGTGGATGTCTCGCTGTTTGAGACAGGCGTTTCCTTCGCCCAATGGGAGGCCGGGCGCTATTTTGCCAACGGCGAGGTGCCGAAGCGCAGCGGCTCTGCGCACAACACCAGCGCTCCCTATCAGGCTTTTCGGAGTGCCGACGGCTGGTTCACGCTGGGTGCGCCAAACCTGCGCGCTTGGCAGGCGCTCTGCCGCGTTCTTCGGCGCGATGACCTGCTCCGCGATGAAAGGTTCAGCGACGAAAATGCACGTTTCGCGAACCGATCGGTTCTGGCGCGCGAAATTGAATCGACCACGAAATGCCGTGTCACCGCCGAATGGATCGGCGAATTGCAAGAGGCAGGCGTGGCCTGTTCACCCATTCACGACTACTCCCAGGTCTTCGCGGATGAAGCTCTGGAACAGCGGAGTTTTTTTTGGGATGCGCCGCATCCGACGGCCGGGAAGGTGCGACAGCTAGCCTCTCCCATGCGGCTGTCGCGAACCCCGACCCGCCGAGACCGCGCCGGGCCCCTTCTCGGCGAGCACACCGAGGAGATCGTCCGAGAGCTCGGGCGTTCGGACGCGCAGCTCAAGAAACTCATCGATAGCGGCGTGATCAGGATCGCGGAGGCACCTGTGAAGGCGGCCAAGGCACGAAGAGGGGCCGCGAGATGAAATCGACGTCCGCCACCTCGGAAGAGATCTTGTGCCAGCGGAGGGGACCGGTCGAATGGGTCATCTTCAACCGCCCGCACCGGCTGAATGCCATGACGCACGTCATGGAGGACCGGTTGATGGACATCTGTCGCGAGGTCAATCACGACAAGAGCGTTCGAGCCGTGGTCTTCACGGGCAGCGCGGACCGCAAGCCGGCTTTCATGGCAGGACAAGATGTTTCGGACCTCCAGGAGGTGGCGTCCGCGGAAGGTGTGATGAAAATGGAGCTGCGCGGGGAGGAGGTCTGCGTTGCCGTTGAGAACGTCAGGGTGCCGACCATAGCAGCGATCTCGGGTGCTTGCGTCGGCGCCGGCGCATTGCTGGCCGCGTCTTGCGATGTGCGGATCGCCGATCCCTCCATGCGCTTCGGCTTTCCGATCGCTCGCACCGTCGGAAACTGCCTCACGGTGAAGAACTTGGCGCGGCTCGCCATGATCATGGGGGCACAGGCAACCAAAGAGCTGGTTTTCAGCGCTCGCCTGCTGAGCGCCGATGAGTTCAAGTCGACCGGCGCTCTTCGGGAGATCGTGCCGGACGCATCGGAACTCGTGAAGCGAGCACAGGAGATCGGCGAGAACTTCGTGGAGCTCGCCCCGCTCACGCTTTGGGGAACGAAGGAAGGAATGCGGCGCCTGCGCGATGCGATGCTGTCCTCGACCACGGACACCGACATCCTCGAAGCGTGCTACCTGTCGCGAGACTACCGCGAGGGCACGACGGCATTCATGGAGAAGCGCAAGCCCAGTTGGACGGGCGAATGAGTGCCCGGCAAAGGGCCCAGAGCCGGGAGCATGCGGAGCTTATCCAGGAATGGCGCCGAACCGCTTCCGGGCAGCGATCGGCTCAGTTGCTCCTTCCGTCGAGTTGAACCGGAGAAGCGATATGCGGCTTGCCGAAAAGCCATCGTGATGGGCGCCGGGCAGAGCCCCGGCGAGAGCTTGGGCAATGGCCGCGCGACGGTCCTGCGCTTCGCCGAGGAAGGGGCAGAAGGTGCTCGCCGTTAACAACCGTCTTACCTCAGCCAAAGATACGGCCAAACAGGGTAATGCAGGTGGGCGGCTAATGCGTCGCCTGTGAGGCGGACGTCACCAGGGAGGAGACTCTGATCCGGGCGATCGAAGCGGCGTACCGCCGCCGGTGTCGCAAGAAAGTAGAAACGGCCGGCAATTTCTTTGTTTCGGGGCTGGCGGCAAGCCGGGGGAGTTTGCAACCGATGGTCTGGCGCAGTAACCTCAAATTCCTATATTGCTCAGCATGCCGACGCTGGCGCATTGCTTTGCGAAAGAATTTACACCTTACCTTGAAGCGCTTTGGGAATCCTCGCCCCAATTCCGCCAGCTGGTAAGTGCGTACAAGGGGTTCTTTGAACGGATCGGCTTATCAATCCGCTTGATCGCCGAGTCTCCGCCTTCGCGCGGCTACGAACCCATTCTTATGCAACGATTCGGCAACCGTATCGCGGCACGTGGTATGGCTATGATGGCGGTTCGATCCGAGAAGCAAAGGGCGGGAGAAAGTAAACGGCGCGCGGCCGTCGTCGGCGCCTTGCGGTTTCTGGCAAAACGTGAGGGGCGAGCCGATGCGCGCTTGCGCCGAGTCTCGTTGCTGCTCGCAGCGTGGGAGGAAACGTCGATCATCGACGATATTTTTGACGAGGTTGGGGTTAGCCAGCCTGCTCTAAAGGAAGTCCATCCGAATCCTTTTGAGTTCGTCTCGCTGCTTAGATCGGTAGTCGAGAGGCGTGA
Organism: Bradyrhizobium sp.; assembly: GCF_019244115.1. GTDB lineage: Bacteria > Pseudomonadota > Alphaproteobacteria > Rhizobiales > Xanthobacteraceae > Bradyrhizobium. The sequence continues at coordinate 1,097 of NZ_JAFATE010000810.1, read as the reverse complement.
GATTAGTACGAGCCGTCTGAGGCAAATTGCTGCCGACATCGCACCTCATATTGTGAATTCACGTGGGCCTAAGATTAGCGCGGCGTCGGCCGCACATGAGTTGATTCTTGAAACCGTTTTCCTTGATGGGCCGAGCGCCTATACATGGGATCCGATTAAGGGCGATTTCAGCGATGGCCTCACACAGGCAACCCGGCTAGAATTCGGTAATCCGAACTTTTCCCCACAGCCGGCGCGGCGTAGAGCAAGGAAGCGACGCGTTTCTCAATAGGCTGATCGCGCGCAAGCTTGGTGTCATTGTCGGAACGCCAAACGGGTGCGGACTTTCACGACCGCACAAATTAGTACCTTAGACAAAGCAGTCCCCACCCCTACATCGTGATCGATTGATCAATCACGATGTAGGGTCAAATGCCGCGGACATCTTTGTTGTTGCCACCCGCGACCGACGAGGCGAATGCACTGAGTGTCAGGCGAGGCACGGCCGACGTCAGGTTCACTACTGTTGTCTGCGGGTGCGGTCGTGGTTGACCGGATCCGTATAAGGAAGACGAGTTATGCCGTTGGCTATGGCCGTCCGCCCGAAGAGACCCGGTTCAGGAAAGGCCAAAGCGGCAATCCAAAAGGTCGCCCGCGAGGCAGTCGCTCCATCGGTGCCATTTTGCAAGCCATCATCGGGCAAAGGATTACCGTCACCGAACATGGTACGACGCGGCGGATCCCGGCGCTTGAAGTGATGCTGCGTCGCCTCACCAACGACGCCATGCGCGGCGATGTGCGTGGCCTTAAGCTGCTGCTCTCGCTGATCGAGCGATACGCGCAATCACCCCAGGCTGAGCATCGCATCGCCGACCTGCTCGCCGAAGATCTGACGATCCTGGCTCGCTATCAGCAGGACGCTGGCAGCTTGCTCGCCAATCCCCGCCGGAAGTCCAAGAAGAAGGGCAGGGCGCATGAGATCTGACCCCCGGGTTCTTCAGGCTCTTCTTCGCACCAATTTCATCGCTTTTGTCGAGAAGGTGTTTGCGACGCTTTCACCAGGGCAAACCTTCGTGCCCGAATGGTACATTGAGGCTCTTGCCTATCAGCTTGAGCGG
>NZ_JAFATE010000783.1 GCF_019244115.1 Bradyrhizobium sp. | reverse complement strand
TGCGATTTCGATTTCCTCGAAACCGGCTTTGGCGCACCCGTCGGAGAACCGGTGATTTATTAGTACCTGACGGAGTCGACCTGAACCGTTCGCAACGATGGTGGTGCGCCCCCTCCCCCCTTGCGGGGGAGGGTTGGGGAGGGGGGGTCCCCAACCGACACCGTCAGTGTGGACCCCCACCCATAGCCGAAGCTTTGCTTCGGCGTCTTCTTAACAGACGGCCGCAAGGCGGCCTACGCCCTCCCCGCAAGGGGGAGGGGAGCACTGAGAGCGAACCAGCCTATGTCAAAACTCAGCGAAGCGACCCGCAACAAGCTCAAGACCGTCTCCACCGCCACCGTTGCAACCGCGCTGTTCAAGCGCGGTTTTCGCATCCAGTGCATTCAGGACGTTCATCCCTTGAGCCCCGACCAGCCGACCATGGTGGGCGAAGCCTTCACGCTGCGCTACATGCCGGCGCGGGAAGACCTCAACAAGCTCGATGTCTTCCGCGACCGCTCCCATCCGCAGCGCAAGGCGGTCGAGGATTGTCCGCCGGGCAGCGTGCTGGTGATGGACAGCCGCAAGGACGCGCGCGCCGCGTCCGCAGGTGCGATCCTGGTGAGCCGTCTGCACCAGCGCGGCGTCGCCGGTGTCGTCACCGATGGCGGCTTTCGCGACTCGGCCGAGATCGCAAGGCTCGGCATTCCCGCCTTTCATCACCGCCCCTCGGCGCCGACCAACCTCACCTTGCATCATGCGATCGAGATCAACGGGCCGATCGCCTGCGGCGATGCGCCGGTGTTTCCCGGCGACGTCATTCTCGGCGACAGCGACGGCGTCATCGTCATCCCGGCGCATCTCGCCGACGAGATCGCCAACGAGACCTTTGAGATGACCGCGTTCGAGGATTTTGTTGCCGAGGAGGTCGGCAAAGGTCGCTCCATCCTCGGCCTCTATCCCGCGACCGATGAGCAGACGCTGACGGATTTCGCCGCGTGGCGGAAGAAGATGGGGCGATAACTCGCGCAACATTCTTCGCTGTCGTCCCGGACAAGCGAGCTGGAGCGGCGCAACGCGCCGCGCTCAGCGAGCGCAGATCCGGGACCCATAACCCCGGGCGGTTGTTGCTGCGAAAAGGCGTTACCCCCAGCTCGTGCAATAGCTGAGGCCTGTGGTTATGGGTCCCGCTTTCGCGGGGACGACAGTCTTGGTGTCCGCTTGTGCCGCGTTCGATGCGACTGGGCTTTTGCTCGGGAAGCAGCTACACCTCACCCTTCCCCGCCAACCCGGCCGCCCACAGCGCGAACGCGTAGACGATCGCGACCTCGTCGAGCCGGTTGAAGCGGCCCGAGGCGCCGCCATGGCCGGCGCCCATGTTGGTGCGCAGCATCACGGGGCCGCCGCCGGTCATGGTCGCGCGCAGCCGTGCGATCCATTTTGCGGGCTCCCAGTAGGTAACTCTGGGATCAGTAAGCCCGGCCATGGCGAGGATGGCGGGATAGGGCTTTGACGTGACATTGTCGTACGGCGAATAGGACAGGATCGTGCGAAAGTCCTTTTCGCTCTCGATCGGGTTGCCCCATTCCGGCCATTCCGGCGGCGTCAGCGGCAGGGTGTCGTCGAGCATGGTGTTGAGCACGTCGACGAACGGCACCTCGGCGACGATGCCGGAAAACAATTCGCCCGTGCGGTTAGCGACCGCGCCCATCAGCATGCCGCCGGCGCTGCCGCCATGGCCGACGATGCGCTTGGCGCTGGTGTATTTTGCCTCGATCAGCGCACGGGCGCAGGCCGAAAAATCGTCAAAGCTGTTGGTCTTCTTCTCGCGCTTGCCGTCGAGATACCAGCCCCAGCCCTTGTCGGTGCCGCCGCGGATGTGGGCGATCGCGTAGACGAAGCCACGATCGACCAGTGACAGGCGGTTGGCGTTGAACGAGGCCGGCATCGACATGCCATAGGAGCCGTAGCCATACAGCAGCAGCGGCGCGCGGCCATCGCGCGAAAAATCGCGACGATGCAGCAGCGAGATCGGGACCTCGGCGCCGTCCTCCGCGCGCGCCATGATGCGGGTTGTGACATAGTCGGCCGCATTATGGCCGGACGGGATCTCCTGGCGCTTGCGCAAGATGCGCGTGCGCGCCGCCATGTCATAGTCATAGACTTCGGACGGCGTCGTCATCGACGAATAGGCGAACCGCAGGTTTTTTGTGTCGAATTCGTACCCGCCCATCGTATCCAGCGAATAGGCCGTCTCGTCGAAGGCGATCGCATGCTCCTCGCCGCTTGCAAGGTCGCGGATGATGATTGATGGCAGTGCATTGGCGCGTTCCAGCCGCACCATGTGCCCGGAATAGAGATCGTGGTCGATGACGTAGATGCCGGGACGATGCGGGATCAGGTCGCGCCAGTTGGCGCGCTCCGGCGCCGCGAGCGGCGCGGTCACGATCTTGAAGTCGATGGCCTCGTCGGCATTGGTCAGGATGAACAATTCGTCGCCGCGGTCGGCGAGCGAATATTGCACCCCCACCTCGCGCGCCGCCACGAGCCGCGGCGGCGTGTCCGGAGCGGCCAGATCGATCAGCCGCTGTTCCGATGTTTCATGATCGCCGCCGGCAATCACGCAGAAGCGGCCCGAGGTGCTCTCATGAATGTGGGTGAACCAGCCGGCATCCTGCTCCTCATGGACCAGCACATCGTCAGCCTGCGGCGTGCCGAGACGGTGCCGCCACACCTGCATCGGACGATGGTTGTCGTCGAGCTTGACGTAGAAGAAGCTTCTGCAATCCGGCGCCCATACCATGGCGCCATCGGTTTCCTCGACTGTCTCGTCGAGGTCGCGACCGCTCTCCCATTCGCGGACGCGGATCGAAAAATACTCAGAGCCCTTGATGTCGGCGCTCCAGGCGACCAGCCTGTGGTCGGGCGAATGGCGGCTGCCGCCGAACTTGAAATAGGCGTGATCCTTCGCCAGCGCGTCGCCGTCGAGCACGATTTTTTCCTGGCCGCCGCCACGCGGCATGCGGCCGAACATCTCGTGCTGGCCGCCCTCACGATACCTGCGGAAATAGGCAAAGGGGCCGTCCGGCGACGGCACGCTGGAATCGTCCTCCTTGATGCGGCCGCGCATCTCGGCGACAAGTTTTTTCTGCAGCGGCGCGGTGTGGCCGAGCAGGCTTTCCGTATAGGCGTTTTCCGCTTCGAGATAGTGGCGGATGTCCCTGTCCAGCACGGTGGGATCGCGCAGCACCTCCTGCCAGTTCGCGTCCTTCAGCCAGGCGTATTCGTCGCTGACGGTAATTCCGTGCGCGGTAAAGGCATGCGCGCGGCGCGGCGCGACCGGAGGAGCGGCGGTTTTGTCCAGAACATCAGTCACTTAGGAGATCCTTGATCAGCAGGAAGGGCCCCGGACATATGGGCCGAAAATGGCGAAATGCCATAAGCCGGCAGGCACATTCGGTAGGATGGGCAAAAGCGGCGCGTGCCCACCGCCCCGCGTGCTGTGGCCAGTTGGTGGGCACGGCGCAAGAGCGCCTTTGACCACCCTTACGAATTCCGCAATCTTGCCCCCGCACTGGCGCCGAACATCGGGATGCGGTTCACCGCCAGCACCACGGCAAAGGTGATCACCAGCATCGCAATCCCGAGCACCGCGATCGCGGCGAGATCGCCGCTCTCGTTGAGGTCGTAGATCAGGACAGAGAGCACCTTGGTCTGCGAGGTGAACAGCACGATCGCGGCTGACAGTTCGCGCATCACGCCGATGAAGATGAAGCACCAGGTCGCGATCACGCCGGTGCGCAGCAGCGGGGCCGTGATCTGCCAGAGCGAGGTCAGCCGGGTCGCGCCGAGGATGCGGCTCGCTTCCTCCAGCTCCGGATGAATGGTCGCGAACGCGGCCTGCAGCTGCTGATAGGCGGTCGGCAGGTTGATGGTCAAAAACGCAATCAGCAGAATCCACAGCGTCCCGTAGAGCACGAAGGGCGGCCGTGTGTAGCTCAGGAACAGGCCGACGCCGAGCACGATGCCGGGCACCGCGACGGGAGCCGTGGCGAGCAGGCCGAGGATGCGCGAGCCCGCGATCAGCCGCCGCGTCGTGACATAGGCGATCACGAGTGCGAGGATGGTGCCGATGGTCGCGGCGGCCGTGCCCAGGATCACGGTGTTCTTGAGCACGAGGGCGGTGGCGGAGAGCTCGGTGAACACGAAGACGACGTTGTGCAGCGTCAGGGTCGACGGCGTCACAAAAGTCGTCGCATTCGGCGACAGCGCGGCGTTGAGCAGCGCGAGATAGGGCAGGAACACCGGGTTGAGCAGTACGATGAGACAGAAGATCATCGCCACCCAGCGCCAGCCTTTCAATTCGACGCGGCGCGGCGGGCCGTATTTCCCGCCGACCACGGAATAGCCGCGGCGGCCGAGCAGCGCCCTTTGCGTCTGTAGCAGCAGGATGGTGAGCACGAGCAGCGGCACCGCGGCGGCAGCAGCGAGCTCGAGCTTTGGCGGATACTGGAACAGGCTCCAGATCTTTGTCGTCATGGTGTGGAAGCCCGCGGGCAGCGCCAGGATCGCGGGCGAGCCGAACAGCGTCATTGCCTGCAGGAACGCGATCAGCGCGCCCGCGAGCAGCGCCGGCAGCGCGAGCGGAATGGTGATGCGCCGCGCCGTGGTCCAGGCTTTTGCGCCGAGAATGGCGGAGGCATCCTCCAGTTCGCCCGGCATGGTGTCGAGCGCATTCGCCACCAGCACGAACACGAACGGAAAGGTGTAGCAGGAAATGACGAAGATCACGCCCGGCAGCGAATAGATGTCGAACAGGTGCGCGTCCGACTCGGCGCCCGTCAGCGCGCGAAAAAGCTGATTGAGGAGGCCCGAATTCGGCGCGGCGAGCAGCTCCCAGGCCACCGCACCGAGAAAGGGCGGCGTCACGAACGACGCGGTCATCAGCGCGCGGATGGTCTGCCGTCCCGGCATGTCGCTGCGCGACACCAACCAGCCGATCGGAGCGGCGACCACGCAGCAGATCGCAGCCGAGGTGACGGCGATGATCGCGGTGGTCAGCAGCGGATCGAGGAAGTCTGGATCGGAAAACAGCGTGACGAAATTTTGCAGCGTAAAATGCCGCGCCTTGTCGGTCAGGCTATAGACCGCGAGCCACGACAGCGGCAGCAGGATGAGCACGGCGAGCACGAGCGCGACCAGCCACAGCACGGGGCGGGTGATGTCGATGCGCCGCCTCATCGCGCCAGCGCCCGGCAGCGCTCGGGCGGCAGGGTCAAGAAGACTTCGCTGCCCTCGGTGACGAGATTGCCCGGCGCGGTGACGACGCGCAGGCTGGTGCCGTCGGCGGCGGCGACCAGATAGTCGCGCGTCGCGCCCAAAAATACCTGCCGCAGCACGGTCGCCCTGATGACGTTGCCCGGGTCCTGCGGTGCCCTGGCCGAAAGGCTGATGTCATGCTGGCGGATCGCGATCGCGGCGGTCTCGCCGCTCACAAGCGCAGCGCCGGTTACCCGCAGCATCGCCCCGGCAAATTCCAGGTGATCGGCATCCCGTGCGCGCCCCTTGATGATGTTGGCCGCGCCGATGAAGCGCGCGACGAATTCCGATTGCGCGCGGTCATAGATGTCTTCCGGCGTGCCGAGCTGGTCGATCCGGCCGCCATTCATGACCGCGATCAAATCGGCCGTCGTCATCGCCTCGGACTGGTCGTGGGTCACATAGACCGTGGTGTAGCGATATTCGTCGTGCAGCCTCCGGATCTCGAAGCGCATTTCTTCGCGCAAATTCGCATCCAGATTCGAGAGCGGCTCATCGAGCAGCAGCGTCTCCGGCTCGACGATCAGCGCGCGCGCCAGCGC
>NZ_JAFATE010000733.1 GCF_019244115.1 Bradyrhizobium sp. | reverse complement strand
CGGCGTCGCCGTGCCGCTGCAGCAGATCGCGAAGATCGAGTATTCCCACGAGGAGCCGATCCTGTGGCGGCGCAACCGCGACATGGCCATCACCGTCCGTTCCGACGTGATCGACGGTGCACAGGCGCCGGCGGTGTCGAGCGCGCTCTTGCCGAAGCTCAAGGGCATCAGCGACAAGCTCGAGCCGGGCTACCGGATCGAGATGGGCGGCGCCATCGAAGAGTCGCAGAAGGGCAATTCGTCGCTGCTGGTGCTCTTCCCGCTGATGTTTGCGCTCATGCTGACGCTGTTGATGGTGCAGTTGCAGAGCTTCTCACGCATGTTCCTGGTGTTCCTGACCGCGCCGCTCGGCATCGTCGGTGCATCGCTCGGCCTCAACGTTGCGGGTCAGCCGTTCGGTTTCGTGGCGCTGCTCGGCCTGATCGCGCTTGCCGGCATGATCATGCGCAACACGGTGATCCTGGTCGACCAGATCGAGACCGACGTATCGCATGGGCTGACGCGGAAGGAGGCGATCGTGGAAGCGACCGTCCGCCGTGCCCGCCCGGTGGTGCTGACGGCGCTGGCCGCCATTCTGGCCATGATTCCGCTGTCGCGCTCGGCGTTCTGGGGCCCGATGGCGATCACAATCATGGGTGGATTGTTCGTTGCAACCTTCCTGACGCTGCTGTACCTGCCGGGTCTCTATGCACTATGGTTCCGCAAGAGCCTGGAAGAACGGGGCGAGGCGGGGGTTTTGGACGTTGCGCCGCAGCATCAGCGCCGTGTGCAGCCTGCATTTCCGCTTGCTGAAGCCGCTGAATAAATGAACATTATCTGAGCATCCGAGCCCTGACATGACGCTGGTTTCCGAACATATCGAGCCCGACACGCGAGAGCGGATTCTCGCCGTCGCGGAGCGTCTGTTCCGCCAGCTCGGCTATCAGAAGACGACGGTCGCCGACATCGCCAAGGAACTGCGGATGTCGCCGGCCAATGTCTACCGCTTCTTCGATTCAAAGAAGGCGATCATCGAGGGCGTCGCGCGCGTCCTGATGGGCGAGGTCGATGACGCCGCGCGACTCATCATGACCAAGCCCGGCTCCGCGACGGAGCGGATGCGCGAGCTGCTTTCAACCGTCCATCGCATGAACTGTGAGCGCTTCGTCGGCGATTCGAAGCTGCATGAAATGGTCGAGATCGCGATGGAGGAGAGCTGGGAGGTCTGCGTCGCGCATATTCGATGCGTCACGGAGACGATCGGCGGCGTGATCGCGCAGGGCGTGGCATCCGGCGAGTTCAAGGTCGCGGACATTCCGCTCGCGGCGATGTGCACCTGTCACGCCATGGTCGCCTACTTCCATCCGCAGCTGATCGCGCAAGCCCAGAGCAAGCCGAAGCCGGGTCCCTCGATCGACCAGATGATCGATTTTGTCCTTGCCGGGCTTGGTGCGAATAAATCCGCAAGCTAATAAGGTCTCCGTCATTCCGGGACGGTCCAAAGGACCGGACCCGGAATCTCGAGATTCGGGCTCGATGCTTCGCATCGCCCCGGAACGACAGGGGAGAAGGAAGCGCGCGTGGCGGACAAGGACCTGCACTATTACGAGCCGAAGCACGGTCACGGCCTGAGGCATGATCCGTTCAACGCCATCATCGCCCCGCGTCCGATCGGCTGGATTTCGTCACGGGGCGCCAGGGGCAATGTCAATCTCGCGCCCTACAGCTTTTTCAATGCCTTCTGCTATCACCCCCCGATCATCGGCTTCTCCTCGACCTCGAAGAAGGACAGTGTTCACAACATTGAGGAGACCGGCGAGTTCGTCTGGAACCTCGCAACCATGGACCTCTCCAGGCAGATGAATGCGACGGCGGCGCACGTTGCGCGCGATGTCAGCGAATTTGCGATCGCCGGTCTGACGGCGGTACCGTGCAGGCTGGTCAACGTGCCACGGGTCGCCGAAAGCCCTGTCTCGTTCGAGTGCAGGCTGTCGCAGATCATTCAGCTGCAGGGTGCTGATGGCGAGAAGGCAGAGGCCTGGCTGACACTTGGCGAGGTCGTCGCCGTGCATATCGACAAGACCTTCATCAAGAACGGCGTCTACCAGACCGCGCTCACGCACCCGATCGTGCGCGCCGGGCGGCGAGGCGACTATTTCGAGATTCGCCCGGACGCGATGTTCGAGATGGCAAGGCCGGATTAGGGATAGAGCGGTGAGCGCGCCACACATCCAGGAGAATGCGGCCAATGGCCCCCGCGGCGACCTCTGCATCCGCACGCTGGCGATGCCCGCCGACACCAACGCCAATGGCGATATTTTTGGCGGCTGGCTCTTGAGCCAGATGGACGTGGGCGGCGGCGTGTTTGCTTCGAAAGTTGCAAAATCGCGTACCGTGACCGTCGCGATCGAGGCGATGAATTTTCGCAAGGCCGTCTATGTCGGCGATCTCGTCTCGGTGCATGCCAATCTGGTGCGGATCGGCCGCACCTCGGTGACGGTGCATCTCGAAGCCTGGGTGGTGCGGCGCCGCGAGACACGGCCGATTCTGGTCACCGACGGCAATTTCACCTATGTCTCGATCGACGATGACGGCCGCCCGCGCGTGATTCCGAAAGACGAGGAACCGGTGCAGGTGTGATGTGAGCGCAAGCGCTCGCCGTTAAACTCGACGGTCATCACCCGCGAAAGCGGGTGATCCAGTATCCCAGAGACGGCCGTGCTTGAGCCGAGAAGCCGCGGCGTACTGGATGCCCCGCTTTCGCGGGGCATGACCAGCTCCATAAGCTGGGCCGGCGTCGTTAACTTTGGCCAGTCATGGCCGGCCAAGGGAAACGTCCGACCCATCTGACGCGTTGACCGCACGGACACGCCCCCGCTAGCTTTGGACATTGCCTGCCGAAGAGGTGCCGCCATGGCCGGACTCTCGCATCGCCAGACCGAAATCCTCAATCTCGCCCGCGCCTCGGGGCGGGTGATGGTCGAGGATCTCGCCCGACGCTTCGAGGTGTCGGCGCAGACCATTCGCAAGGATCTCAACGATCTCTGCGAGCAGCGCGCGCTGACCCGCATCCATGGCGGGGCCATCATCGCTTCCGGCGTGGAAAACCTCGCCTATGAGGCGCGGCGTTTCGTGGCCGCCGAAGAGAAGAAGGCAATCGGCGCCGCCGCTGCTGCGCTGATTCCGAACGGCTGTTCGCTCTTCATCAATATCGGCACCACGACGGAGGAGGTGGCAAGCGCGCTTACTTCGCACGAGGATCTGCTCGTCATCACCAACAATCTCAACGTCGCGATGCTGCTGTATCGCCATCCACGCATCGAGGTGATCGTGGCGGGCGGCGCCGTGCGCCGCGCCGACGGCGCCGTGGTCGGTTCGACCGCGACGCAGCTGATCGGGCAGTTCAAGGTCGATTATGCGATCATCGGCGCGTCCGCGATCGACGAGGAGGGCGCACTTTTGGATTTCGACTATCGCGAGGTGCAGG
>NZ_JAFATE010000703.1 GCF_019244115.1 Bradyrhizobium sp. | reverse complement strand
AGAGGTAATCGCCGAGCGCCTGCCCGTACTGAATCAGCATCACTTCACCTCGGTCACGGCCGGCGTCGGTTTCTTGCGACGGATCAGCCACCAGACGCCGAACAGATCCAGAATTCCGATCCACAGCCGATCGAAGAAGCCGTAGTTCGAGACGCCGGCGTGCCGCGGCCGATCGATCACGTCGACATAGGCGATCTCAAAACCCTCCCGGCGCATCAGCGCAGGCAGGAACCGATGCAGCCCGTCGAAATAGGGCATGGCCAGAAACACCTCGCGGCGGAAGGCTTTCAGGCCACATCCGGTGTCGCGGGTGCCATCGTGCAAAATCGAGCTGCGCACGGCATTGGCGACGCGCGACTGCAGCTTCTTGAAGCCGGTATCCTTGCGGCCGACCCGTTGGCCGGCGACCAGGCCTATGCGCAGGCCGCCCTTTTCGAGCGTCGCGATCAGGTCGGGCAGGAAGGCCGGATTGTTCTGGCCATCGCCGTCGAGGGTCGCCACGATCGCGCCGCGTGCCGCCCGGACGCCGCTGCGCACAGCCGCCGACTGGCCGGTTGAAATGGCATGGCGGAGCTGGCGCAGATTGGACCGCTGGGTCATGGCGGCCGCGAGCTGCTCCGCGGTCGCGTCCGTCGAGCCGTCATTGACATAGATGATCTCATAGGCCCAGCGGCCATCGAGGGCGGCGGCGATCTCCGCGATCAGAGGCGCGATGTTATCGGCTTCATTGCGAACGGGAACGACGATAGACACCGCGACCGCTTGATCAGGAGAAGGCAAATCGACGCTCATCTTTGGCAGTCAGCCTCAAAAGGATGGGTCCCGCGCCATCCGCGGGCCGCTTCTTACGGAGCCAATGAAGTGCCGGCAACCCCTTTTCAGCCAGCTCGCGCGCGATCTCGGTTTTATGCCTTAGCTCGTTGTTTCAGCGTGACTTTTTGGATAGTCGAAGTTTCGCGACGGCGACCCTTCTAGCGCGGGACGATCGCGCCCTCGCGGTCGACGGTGAAGGCGATCCGCCGCACGGCAAACCAGTATTGCACCCCTGCTGCGCCAACAATCCCGATCACGGCACCGCCGACGACGTCACTCGGATGATGCGCCAGCAGCACGAGCCGCGTCAGCGCGATGATCACGGCGTAAGCGAGTGCCAACCAGCGCGCACGCGGCCAGATCGCGGCCACGCCGAAGGCGAGCGCAAAAGCTGTGACCGCGTGCGACGAGGGAAAGCTGAAATAGGCCTCGGTTCCGCTGAAGGGAGCGAAATTGAACGGATTGGCCTTGCCCCCGATAAAAGGCCGGCCGCGGCCAACGACCCATTTGAGGATTTGCGTCACCAGCACCGGAACAAGGACGGCCAGCAGCAGATACTCTATTCGACCGCCAAAGCGCAGCAGCGCGGCACGCGCCCGCGCGCGCGATTCCGGCAGCACCACCGCGATCGCGAGCAGGGTCACGGCGAGTACCGAGATCACATAGGCGTCCTTGCCGAAATCCGTCAGGATCCGCAACGGCCAGAGACCAGGCGTGCCCCGCGGCGGCATCAGACCGATCTCGGTCGTGTCGAAACCGATCATCAGGACGACGATGAGCACGGCGCCGGCCGCGCTCAGTCGCCCGATCTGCCGCATCAGGTGCTGTGCAGCCTTGGCACGATCCGATTGCAACGGAGGGCCCACCAGCTGCTCGAACGAGACCAGGATCAGGCGAGAGAGCTGGAGGAAGTAGGCGTCGGGCGGCTGGGAGGCGGGTGGAGCGGGCATATCACTCGGTGGTTTCGGAACGGAAGATCGAGATCGAAACCGCCCTGCCCTGCGAAATGTTGTAGCCGTCGATGCGGTTCGCGACATTGTAGCGCAGCCCGATCGCCTCCGCACGCAGTACGAAGCTGCGTTCAGAACTCTTCTCAACTAGCGCAAACCTGCAACTCCCCTGGGCCAGGAAATCCGCGGCCCCCGATCCATCGGTCAGTACGGTCGAGGTGCCCGTCATGAAGACGAGACTAGGTTCGTGAAATCCGGCCGCCGCCGCCTTCGGTCCGGCACAGGCGACATTGCGCAGCGCGCGGGCAATCTCCGCGCTCGGAAACAGCGGCGTCAATGCCGGCAGCACGACGCCATAGACCGCAAATGCCAGAAACATCGCCGCGACCACGGCGTTCAGCAGCGCGCGTTCAGCGCGCCCATCGTCATAGAGCCACCAGGCGAACAGCCCAAAAATCAGCGCGGCCGCCACGAACGGCCAGGCCAGAAACACCGGTTGCCGGGTCAGGGTGATCGCCCCGATGACCGCGATGATAGAGGTCGCCGCGGGGATCGCGAACCACCAGGCCGCGCCCCGCATCAGCCAGGAGCGGGACAGCACGCGCCGCTCCAGCGCGCCGACGGTCAGGATCGCGACCGCCGGATAGAGCGGCAGCACATAATGCGGCAGCTTGGTCAGCACGGCTTCGAACACGATCCATGACGGAACCAGCCATGCCAGAAGAAATTGCGCTCCCGGTTCGCGGCGCGCACGCCAGACCGCCGGGGCGGCCATGCCGGCGAGCGGCGCGCCCGGCCAGAACGTGATCCAGAACAACAGCAGATAGAGCCCCGGCGGTGCGCCGTGCGATTCCTGCGCCGACAATTTGCTCAGCATGTCGCCGCCGATCGAGTCGGAAAAAAACGCCTCGCCCGCGCGCCAGAAGATCGCGACGAACCAGGGCAGCACGAGGACCAGCATCCACATCAAGCCCCAGACCGGGCGCAGGCGCGGCAGCCACGCCACGCTGCGATCGAGAATGCCGAGCGCTGCGATCGTCAGCCCCGCGAACATCAGGATCAGCGGCCCCTTGAGCAGGATGCCGGCCGCGAGCGCCGTCCAGAAGATCGCCGGCCAGCTCCACGGTGGATGGGCGAGATCCTCGCCGCGCTGCCAGGACAGATAGGCGCGGGCCATCGCGCCCATTGCCGCGACCACGGTGAGCAGCAGCATCGCATCGGTCTTGCCGAGCCGCGCCTCGACCCCGAGCAGCACCGAGCTGCACATCATCAGTGCGGCGAACACCGCGCCACGCCGGGTCACGAAGGCAAGCGCCGCCCAATAGGTGAGGAGGACCGCGCCGATGGCGCCGATCAGCGAGGGGATACGGTAGAGCCAGATCCTTAACGGCGCTCCCGAGAGGCCGAGCGCCGAGGCGCTTTCGACGGCAGCGGCCTGCAGCCAGTAGATGCCGACCGGCTTCTTGTAGCGCACGTCGTCCTGGAAGCGGATGTCGACGAAATCGCCGCTCTCCACCATCTGCTTGGTGGCCTGCGCGAACCGCGCCTCGTCGCGATCAACAGGCGGAATCCGAAAGAAGCCCGGCAGGAACAGAACGAGACCGCAGAGGATCAGGAAGGCCGCGACGCGCGTGTGGCTGGAGGTGACGAATTCGATCACGCGGACCAGCCGATGACCCGGATTCACCAGGTTTTTCGGCTCGCGCGGCTCTCCAAAACGGGGTTTTGCATAGGTCTCGGCCATGGGTTCCGCATACGATGAAACTGTATGGGCCACAACCGCTTCAGCCGGCCGTCACTGGATTCTGACCACGACTGTGTCCGTCGCGCCCGCAGCGTCGATCACGGTGAGGCGCGCAAAGCCCGGCCCCGGCGGATCGATCAGCCGCTGTCTGCGGCCATCGATCTGGCCCACCGCGGTCCCGTTCACGAGCATGGTCATCGGCAGCACCCCGCCGGCGACCTTGACCGGCATGGCGGACACCTCGCCGCCCGCGCGATCGAGTTCGATCCGGGAGCCGTTTTGGGGGAACTGGATGTGCAGCGCCTGATCGCCGCCGGCGCGCAAAAGTTCGCCGAACGGCCGGAACCGGCGCAGCGGCAGCGGCAGTTTGGCGTTGCTCGCCAGCAACGCGCCCTTGGGCGGTTTTGGTAACCCCGCCGGCAGTTTGCCGGTGCGCGCGAAGGCATCGAACAGGATGGGCGCCGCCGCCACGCGCCCGATCAGCCCCGGCACGGGCGCGCCGTCGGGGCGACCGACCCAGACGCCGATCGTGACATGACCGTCAAAACCGACCGACCAGGCGTCGCGATAGCCGTAGCTCGTGCCGGTCTTGAACGCGATGCGGCCCGCGGCGGCGTTTTCGGGCGGCGGCGTGCCCAAAAGCACGCTGCCGACCTGCCAGGCCGCGACCTGGTCCATCAGCCTCCGGGGATCGCGCTCATCGCCCTCGTCACGCATGACCTCGCGCAGTCGCCGCGTGGTGCCGAGCCGCGGCAGCCCGGCATAGAGCAGCGCGAGATCCTGCAAGGTCACGCCGACGCCACCGAGGCCCATCGCCAGCCCCGGCGCTTCGTCCTTCGGCAACACGAGGTTCGCGCCGGCCTGCCGCAGGCGCGACGCAAGCCGGCTCGCGCCGACGCGGTCGAGCAGCGTGATCGCCGGGACGTTGAGCGACAATTGCAGCGCCTTGCGCACTGGCACCGTGCCCTGAAAGGTCTGATCGAAATTTTCCGGCGCGTAGGAGCCGAAGCGGATCGGCCGGTCGTCGATCAGGCTCTCGGGATGAACAAAACCGTCCTCGAAAGCGAGCCCATAGATGAACGGTTTCAGCGTCGATCCCGGCGAACGCACCGCGCGTGTCATGTCGATCTGGCCGGCGCGGCTATAATCGAAATAGTCGGCCGAGCCGACATGGGCGAGCACCTCGCCGCTGTCATTGTCGACCACCATGATGGCGACGGAGACGTTTGGCCCGAGCGCAATCGCGCGATCATGGGCCAGCGGCTCCAGCACCTTCTGCAGGCGGGAGTCGAGCGTGAGGCGGATCACCGGCGCATCTTTCATGATCGCGGCCGCCTGGTCGGAGGCGTGCGGCGCCAGGATCGGGATCGATTTCCGCATACGGGGCACCGGCACGGCCTTGGCCTGCGCGGCATCGTCGCTCGTGATCCGCTGCTCCTCGACCATGCGGTCGAGCACGCGGTCGCGCGCCGTGCGCGCCGCGTCCGCGTAGCGGTCGAGCCGGCGGGTTTCCGGCGATTGCGGCAGCGCCACCAGCAGCGCGGCCTCGGCCAGGGTCAACCGTTTTGGCTCCTTGCCGAAATAGGCGATGGAGGCTGCGCGAATGCCTTCGAGATTGCCGCCGTAAGGCGCGAGCGCGAGATAGAGATCGAGGATCTCATCCTTGCTGAGCTGTCGCTCCAGCTCGACGGCGCGCACGATCTGCCGAAGTTTTGCGTAGAGCGAGCGCTCGCGCCGCGGCTCCATCAGCCGCGCGAGCTGCATCGTGATGGTCGAGCCGCCGGAGACGATCTGCCCGCGCGTTACGAGCTGAAAGGTCGCGCGCCCCAGCGCCAGCGGATCGACGCCGTGATGATCGTAAAAACGTTGGTCCTCGAAGCCGAGCAGTACCTTCAGATAGGTCGGATCGACGTCGGCTTTTGAGCTGACCGGCAGCCGCCAGCGGCCGTCGGCCATCGCGTAGGCACGGAGCAGTTTTCCATTGCGATCGACGATGGAGGTGGAGATTTCACGCGCTTTGGCCAGCGGCAGCGGTCCGAGGGAGATGACCCAGGCGATGAAGATGCCCGAGAGGCAAACGATCACCAGCGTAATCGCGGCAACGACACGAACGGCACGCCGTTTCCCTCCGCCGTCATGGCCGGGCTTGTCCCGGCCATCCACGTCTTCGTTCTTGGCGAGGAAAGACGTGGATGCCCGGCACAAGGCCGGGCATGACGAGGGAGTTTGAGGCTCCCGCGTCCCACCCAACTCCCCGCTCATTTCAGCATCACTCATTTGAGCATACTCATTTCGCCGCCCGCACCTCGATCGTGCCGGTCCCGCTGCGGCCGTAGCGCGAGGGATTGTACATGTCCTCGACATAGGCCTGCGGTAGCACGTATTTGCCGGGCGAGACCGCGCGCACCACATAGGCGACCGTGAACACCGACTTGTCGTCCGACTTGCGGTCGATCGCCGCCGAAAAATGATCGTCGCGGAACTCGGCATTTTGCGGCTCCACGCCGTCCTCGATCCAGTCCAGGGTGCCGGTGTCGCCCGACGACACCAGATGCGGATTGTCGATCTCAAAACCGGCGGGCAGATAATCCGACACCATGATGTGACCGAACTCCACCTTGGGCTCGGTGATCTTCAGCACCACCGCAAAGCGGTCGTTCTGCTTCGCCTGCGCCACATTGGCCGGCTTGCCGTCGAGCGTGAAATAGTTGCGCTCGATCGCAAACCCGTTCGCGGCTGATGGCTCCGGCGTCAGCGGCGAGCCGGACACCGACACGACCGCCTGCAACGGCGCATCGCCGGTGTTGGTGATCCTGATCGACTTGCCGTCGAGCTCGGCGGCGCGGTAGCTGCGGAACAGCGCCGCCTTGATCGGCGTGCCCTGGAGGTCGAGCGATATCGTCTCCTTCGCGAGCGCCCGCGCGGCGAGCACCAGCCAGGCATTCTCCTGCGTCGAGGTGTAGGGCGACAGGCCGCGCGCCGCCTCGACCCGCAAAACCGACTGCGTCAGCGTCGCCTTCGGCGCATTGCCCTCGCCTGCTAGCGACACCAGCGCCGCCGCATCGCGCAGCTCGGAGCCGTAGTCGACACGGCCAAAGGTCAGCACCGGCTTTGGCGACAGGCTGTCGAGCGCTGCCTGGTAGACGCGCTCGGCGCGGCCCCGGTCACCGACCAGTGCCAGCGCCGCCGCCAGTTGCGACTTGGCAATGGGCGTCGCCAGATTGTTCAGCTTGGTATCGGCGAGATAG
>NZ_JAFATE010000695.1 GCF_019244115.1 Bradyrhizobium sp. | reverse complement strand
GCATGCAGAGGAGACCGCCAAAGCCAGCCTCGATATCGTCGAAAAGCAATTGAATGAAGGGCAGGTCAACCAGCTGGCGGTGCTCAACGCCCAGCAGACCTACCTGACGGCGTCGGTGATTCGGGTGCAGACCGAAGCCAACCGGCTTGCCGATACGGCGGCGCTATTCATGGCGCTAGGGGGCGGCTGGCCGACCACATGCATGACCCCGGTTTGGCGCGAGTGCGCCACGGGCGAGGCCACCACGGTGGCCGCCCCGGACTAGTTGCAAAACTGAAGTGGCAGCTCCTGGGCACCCCTATAGCTTACCAAATTACCACGGCACAAAGGGCTGACATCGGCAGGATAATTAAGCCGAGGTAGAGCCACGTTCGATAGCCACCAGCATCCTTGGGCAAGATGAACACGTGCACGAACAGCCAGCCACAGACGACGGCCCCCAGCGCGACCCGGACGAAGTCGCTCGGTGCCTCCCAAAGAGACCAGATGTGTTCAAGCTGAGGGCTGGACACGCGCGCGGTAATGGCGATGAGAATGGCAATGAAAATAGTTCGAGCCGCCAATCCTCCGAGCCAGACGCTCGTCGAAATTCTCTCACCAGGAGCTGTTGTCTTCGCCGTAGTCACAGCCACGCTATCCGGGTAAACTGCGCTGCATTGATACAGGAACAAAGATAGCCATGCTTGCCCACCACAGCAAGGGTTGGCCATCACTGGGGCCGTTGCAGCGGTTCGCTGCAGTGCTTTGCGCGCGAAAAGCAACTCAACCGCAAGCGAAACGCTACAAATTGCCGATCATTTGAGCTAAACTGAGTGAGGGCTAGCGGCGACGGCTCAGGATGGGGCTGCCTGAGTCGGCAAGCAGGTTTCCTTCCCAGAACCAGCCCCGCGGACTCACGATGCGCACAGCCGTGGCCATAACCATCCTGCTGATCGTCACGGCCCCCGCCGCTGCCGCGCAAACAGGCCATCGCGACGCGCGATCGTGTCTGGTTGAGGTCCTTCATTCCGAAGAGCTGCCGATAGGGCCGCTGTTTCATCACACCATTAAGACGACCCTGCTCGTGACTGCGCCTGGTAAGCCGCCGTTCGAAACGACCGAAGTCAAGGTGATCCCCTGGCAGATGCCACCACCGAGGCGCGGACAACGGGTGCGGGTCGGATGCGATCGGGCACTCTTAATTTCGCGCTTTTTTTGACCGCGGGCGCACCTGCCAAGTGGCGCAAACTTGTCCACTCGCGAGAGCCCGCACGCGCCAAATCTGCCTTACTAATTGAGGGTTGGTCGATGCCATCGCACGTTCGCTGCCAACGATCAGCAATCCTTCGACGGCGTGCTCCCTCGCGAGCCGAGACCCGCTATTCCGACGAGGCAAAAACCCACCACGGCTTCAATGCACGGCGGACAACAGGTTTGTCGGAATGGATATTGATTTTTCAAAGGAGTCATACGCCTTTTAATCAGCGGGGTCCCAGATTCGAGCCCTGGTGCGCCCACCAAGGAAAAATCCTTCCTTTCCAATAGCTTCGCGAGACGGTGGCGGAGAAAAACGGTGTCGTGAAGAGTTTTTTTGTGTAGGACGTCGCACGGCCAGATTGCTATGCGACTTTCCTTTGTTTCGTATCCTCACCCCATTCGATACAGCGCGGCAGATCCGATGGTCGATCACGTGCCTGTCGTAGAATAGGACTATGAACTAGCGGAGCACTACTTCCGCGTGCATGTAGTCAGATAACCGTAACGGCGCCGACAAAGCGTGACGAAAGAAAGTCGTCGCGCTGGCAGCACGTCGATCAGTGATCAGTGATCAGTGATCAGTGATCAGTGATCAGTGTCACATGCGGCCGTCTCCGACGCAAGGACCGGTTGACGTCGAGGGAAAGTCGCCTTGCAACACGTCCGGCGAATAAGGGGCGGTAATCGCAACCGGTCCGAAGGGGTTTTCCGATGACGTTCGGCCAGCCTGTCGATGAAACGAACAACGGCGTGAAGGAGACGCGATCATGAAGCGAATTTTCCCGGCTGTTGTGGCTATGGCCGCGGCGTTGTGCTGGGCCGCCGGCGCGCAGTCGCCGCCGCGCGCCGCCGCGACTGCCGCACCTGAAGAAACACAACCTCAAGTCATCAATCTGTCGCGTGATCTGGTCCGGCTCGGCATCGCGACGCACAATCTACCTGCCGACAGCCCGAGCACAGATGCCCGACCGCTGTTCGAAGCCGCGCTCAACTATGCGCAGAGCCATCCGATCCGGCGCGTTACCGTCGACCGCGGCGCCTATTACTTTCTGACGCCACAGGACGCGACGGCCTATCTGCGCTTGACGTCTTTGACCGATCTCACCGTCGACCTGGATGACTCGACGGTCTATTTCGCGGGCGCTTTCCTGCAGGGGTTTGCGATCGTCAATTGCCAGCGGGTGACGTTGACGCGGTTGCGTGCTGATTTCATCTCGCCGCCCTTCACGCATGTGCAATTGACCGCCGTCGACCCCCTCGCGCGCAGGCTCTCCTACACGGTGCTTCCGCATTGGTCCGATCCCGTTGCCTTCAACGGCCTTGCCCAGTCCGCAGCGCCCACCGGTCCGCTCACCCTCTGGGCAATGGCGTTCCGTAACGGCGACATCGTGCCCGGAACCTCGCGCATGGGGGTAACTCAACCGATCCTTGAGGGCGCTTTGAGCCTGGTCAAGAACAACGTGCCCTGGGTGCAGGGTCCGACATTGTCGACGCTCCAGGCCGGCGACACCGTTGTGGTGTTCGTGCGTGGCGGGCAGGCCACGATCTCGGTCGAAGGCGGGGACGCGATCACGGTTTCGGACACGACGATCTACGGGTCCAGCACGCAGGCGATCCTGTTCAATAGCACCAGCCATGCCGTCGCCGAGCGCGTGCGCGTCATGCCGCGCCGCGAGGGCCTGATCGCGACCAATGCGGGTGGCATCATCTTCGTCAACTGCGGGGCAGACGATCATGTTCGCAATAGTTTCGTCTCGCGCAGCCTCGACGACGCTCTTGCCATGTACGAGACAGACGTTGCCACGGTAGCGCAGCAAATCGGCCAGCGTCAGCTCACGGTCGATCGCGTCGCCTTTGGGCGTTTTCCCAACGGGACCAAAGTCAACTTTGTCGATCCCGCCTCAGGAATCGAGCTCAGCGGCGCTACCATTTTGTCGCAGCAACCACCGGACTCGGTGCCGCCGGTCTTTGGCGGTGCGGTGACCGTCACATTTGATACAGATCTACCGAGGCTCGGTCCCAAATTCGGCATGGCTCGGGCGGACCCAGCGTCCCGCGGGGCCGGGTCGAGCATCGAAGAGAACGTCGTCAGCGACGTTCTCTTCGGGCGCGGTGTGTACGCGACCGGCAACATGGGACTGACAGTCGGGCACAACGAAATCGGCCACACCAGTGACGCTGGGATCGGGATCTCGCAAAATAGCAACATCTTAACGTTCGTCGTTTCTCCCACTCCACCCGCCCACGATCTCGTTATCCGCAGCAATGTTGTGCGCGGAAGCCTCGGCCCGATGGCATCGGGCGCGGGGAGCGAGATTGCGGTCGGTGCCATCATGGTGGCGACGACAAACGCCACGAATGATTTCCCGGCATCGTCGCCGAATACAAACATCTTGATCGAGCGCAACATCGTGCTCGGTTCAGGACGGACCGGAATCTGGGTGAACGAGGTCGCAGGCGGCGCCATTCGCGACAATGTCATCAGAGGATCGGGCCAGCATCCGGAGCTGCCGCTCAACGGCGTTGATCCGCAGACGCGGACCGGGCTGCTGCAGGATTTCACGCAGGCGCTCGTGGTCCACAACAGCCGGAATCTCGAGGTCCGCGACAATGTGACCAATTCGAATCCGGTCGGGGATGACGAAGGAAAGGACCCGCCACGTGATCGACGAGACTGAGTTCCCGTCAGCTTGGGTTCTCAGGTGCGAGACGTTCATGATCGTGCGACGAATGCCCATTTTCGGCCGGAAAAGCCCAAGAGTGCGACCGGAAAGTCATTGATTGTTCTTAGCCGATGGCTGCATCTTAATCAGCGGGTCCTAGGTTCGAGCCGTGGTGCACCCTCCGGTGCGCATCAGAACAGATTTTTCGGTTTGACGTCGGTTTGAGAAATTTGTTCGTCTTCCGTACGCTTGTTCGATGAGTGGCGGGATGGCTGCGCGTTACCACAGCGGCTAGCGTGGGCAATCTCTCACTCAGAAGCCTTGGCGACCGAGGACGCCTTCACCTGGATTCGATCCACATCCCAAACTCGTTTCGTTCCTAGAGCCTGTTGCGATCAAAGCGGATTGTATCCGCAATGACGGACGTAGTTGGCGCATTCTTCGGGGGTGAAGAGGTTCAGGGTGCGGCCGACGAGGTCCCAGAGGGCGTCGACGGTTCTGGCTTCGGCTTGGCGCAACAGTTCTTTGAGTTTGGAAGGCAGAAACGTCTTCGTCTTCCAATGAGTGAGCGGACTTCGTCGTTGGTGTGGGTGAGGATGATCCTCCTCTTGTCGGGCGGCGCCTGCCGGTTGCGGTCCCAGCGCTCGATCAGATCGCCGCGCGCCTGCTCGCGTGTCTCCGCCTCATGCACCATGTCCCGGGAGCGATGGGCTTCCAGCGCATTGCCGGTTTCGCCATTGGCGAGATCACGTGTCGCATCCCGTTGCCAGTCCTCCCGCTGGCGGCGCACTTCGCCGATTTCCGCCCCGCCGCGACGCTCGCGGATTGATCGGAACGCCGCGCCCGCTTCTATTGATTGCAGCTGCTGGGGATCTCCAACAAGAACCACCTTGGTTCCGGCCTCGGCAGCATGGGACAGCACCCGTTCCAACCGGCGAGTACCCACCACGCCCGCCTCATCGATCACAAGCAGATCGCGTGAGGTGAGCCTGTCGCGGCCCTGTTGCCAGCCATGCTCCATGCTGGCGATGGTGCGCGATGTAATGCCCGATCCGCTTTCGAGGTTTTCCGCTGCAATGCCGGACAGCGCCACGCCCCGGACCTCGTAGCCAGCCGCTTCCCAGGCTTCATCGCGCTCTTGCCGGAGCCAGCATGGCCGACCACGACGCCTAATACCAATCCTCACATTGATCGACCGATGTAGGCCCAATCGCGGAGCCCGATCGACATGATGTTCCACGGCTGGGCAATGAGGGTGTTCCAGGCGTAACAGCAGTGATCGACAACGTCGTCGTAGGATTTGAAGACGCGATTTGAGAGCCAATTCTGCCGCATGAACTGCCAGATGTCCTCCTGGCTGTTCAGTTCAGGCGAACGCGGCGGCAATGGCATTAGCGAGATATTGTGCGGGACCTTCAGCTCCTTGGCTTCGTGCCATCCAGCCTGATCGAGGATGATGATGGCGTGGGCACCCGGGCTGACCTTGGTGGCGATCTCATCGAGATGGAGCTGCATGGCTTGGCTGTTGCAGAAGGGCAGCACCAAAGCGGCACCGGTTCCGAGTTCAGGACACACGGCGCCGAACAGGTAGGTCGATTGCGTACGTTGATCGTGAACAGCCCGCGGCCGCGATCCCGTTCTGGCCCAGCGATAGGTGAGCTTGTTCTTCTGCCCCACTCGCATCTCATCCTGGAACCACACCTCTACTGGCGTGTCCGGCGCAAGGCTGCTGCGGATTTCCTCCACGCTGGCGTAGAAGTTTTTTTAAATGCCTCGATCGCATCGGGATCCTGCTTGTAGGCTCTCGGCCGGGCGCTGACGTGTGAGAAGCCGAGGTCCTTGAGGGCTCGGTAGACCGTGTCGTCGGACACCGATATGCCGAACTCCTCGTGGAGCCGCATGATCAGGTCACAGGCGCGCCAGCGCACCACGCCATGGATGGCCGCGATCGGCCCTTCGTCCACGATCCGCGCCAGAAATGCCCGATGCGCCTTATAGAGTTTGGCCGGCGCACCCGGCGCGGGGACATTGATCAGACCATCAGGTCCTTGCTCGTTGAACCGGATCACCCAGTCGCGAAGCGTCTGCCGGTCCATTCCGCCGACTTTGGCGGCCTCCGTGCGCGAAGCGCCATCGAGCACGGC
>NZ_JAFATE010000605.1 GCF_019244115.1 Bradyrhizobium sp. | reverse complement strand
GCTGAGCTGCATCCGCAAATGTTTTGATCTGATTGATCTGCACAAGGGCAAGCGCTGGGAGCTCGCGACCATCCCGCGCGAGAATTCCAGGGTCTACGACATGCTGTGCCGCGGCGAGTCGCTCGGTGTGTTCCAGGTCGAGAGCCGCGCGCAGATGAACATGCTGCCACGGCTGAGGCCACGGACATTCTACGACCTCGTGATCGAGGTTGCGATCGTGCGGCCTGGGCCGATCCAGGGCAACATGGTGCATCCCTATCTGAAGCGGCGCGGCCTGGAGCCGGAACAGATCGAGTATCCCTTTCCCAGATATGGCGACCGCAACGAGCTCCGGGACATTCTCGGCAAGACGCTGGGCGTGCCGCTATTCCAGGAGCAGGCGATGCGGATCGCGATCGAGGCTGCGAAATTCACGCCCGATGAAGCCAACCAGTTGCGCCGCGCGATGGCGACCTTCCGTCACCTCGGAACCATCCACAAATTCGAGGAGAAGATGGTCGGCAACCTGATCGCGCGCGGCTATCCCGAAGAGTTCGCCAAAAACTGTTTCAACCAGATCAAGGGTTTTGGCGAATACGGCTTTCCCGAAAGCCATGCGGCAGCCTTCGCGCAGCTCGTCTACGTCTCCTCATGGCTGAAACATTTTCATCCCGACGCCTTCTGCTGCTCCCTGTTGAATTCCCAACCGATGGGGTTTTATGCGCCGGCGCAGATCGTCGGCGACGCCCGCAAGAACGGCGTCACCGTGCGCGAGATCGATATCTCTTTCAGCCATGGCGACAACACGCTGGAGGAGAAGTGCGGCAAGCATCATGCGGTGCGGCTCGGCTTCCGCCAGATCGACGGTTTTAGATGGGTCGACCCGGACGAGGAGCAGTCCAAACTGTCGTTCCGGGGCGATGCGTCAGCATCGAACCCGGAACCTCGAGATTCTCAGGTGCACAATTGCGCACCAGGGTTCGTCGCTGCCGCGACGCCCCGGAATGCCGGAGATAGAGACGATTGGGCCGAGCGCATCGTCGCGGCCCGAGCGCGCCGTCCGTTCACGACGCTGGAGGATTTCGCCCGCGACACGGCCTTGCCGAAGCGCGCGCTGATGCTGCTGGCGGATGCCGATGCGTTCCGCTCGCTCGGCCTCGACCGCCGCGCCGCGCTCTGGGCGGTGCGGCGGCTGCCCGACGATGTGGCGCTGCCGCTGTTCGAGGCGGCGATCGCGCGCGAGCAGCCGGACGAGCAGGCGCAGAGCCTCCCGGAGATGCCGCTGCCCGAACACGTCGTCGCCGACTACCAGACCGTCCGCCTCTCGCTGAAAGGCCATCCGATGCAGTTCCTGCGGCCGATGTTTTCGCGCGAGGGCGTGCTGGCCTGTCACGAGGTTTCTGATGCGAGGGACAGGCAACGGGCAAGCTGCGCCGGCGTGGTGCTGGTGCGCCAGCGCCCGGGCAGCGCCAAGGGCGTGGTGTTCATGACACTGGAGGACGAAACCGGCATCGCCAATATCGTGGTGTGGCCGAAGGTGATGGAGCGCTTCCGCAAGGAGGTGATGGGCTCGCGCCTCGTCCTGGTCGAAGGCTATATCCAGAGCAGTCCCGAAAAGGTCGTCCACCTCGTCGCCGAACGGCTCTACGACCGCTCGGCCGACCTTCAGCTGCTTTCGGACGACAGGCTTGGCCGCAAGGTAGAGGTGCCGAACGGTGCGGCCCTGATCGAACCGCTGCATGACGACCGGCGCCAGCATCCGGACAATCCAGCGCAAAAAGTCCGCCACCCCCGCAACGTGCGCATCCTGCCGAGTTCGAGGGATTTTCGTTGATCGCCGGCGCGTCGTTCTGCGCCAAATCTTGACGTTACGTAATAATAGTGCCATGTTTGTAGCTACACGGAGCGGCCATGCCTTGGACATGGGATCCGGACAAGGCCAAGGTCAACCGCGCAAAGCATGGCCTGTCGTTCGAGACCGCAGCGTTGGTGTTTGACGACCCACTCCACGCGTCGAAACAGGACCCGCATCCGGACGGCGATCGCTGGCATACCCATCGGACTCGTCGGAGAGGTCTTGCTGCTTGTTGTCCATACTTGGCCCGAAGAAACCGAGGACGGCGAACTCATCGGCGCATCATCAGCGCTCGCAAGGCCACCGCACATGAAAGGAAAGCCTATGAAGAAGGGAGCTTCTAAGCGGTTGACACCCAAGCAGCGCGCAGAACTGAAGTCGCTCGCGTCACTCCGCGACAACGCCATCGACACCTCGGATGCGCCAGAATTTCTCGACTGGTCGGGCGCCAAGCGCGGTCTCTTCTACCGACCCGTCAAGCAGCAGCTGACTCTTCGGCTCGATGCCGACGTCCTCGCCTGGTTTAAAAGTCATGCGACGTCTGACGAAGGCTATCAAACGCGCATCAATCGAGCGCTGCGCGAGTATGTGCAGCAGCAGGTGAGCCGAGGTCGGCGATCCAGGGCTTGACGTTTTTTTGACGCGGCGTGTAACACGCGATGCCTAGTGCGCTATGACCTGTTGAATACGCGACAATCCCTGGGATGAAGCCATCGACAGAGGCCCAGATGCAAACGCCGCAAAAAATCCTGGCCGATCTCTGGATGCACGCCGGCGGCGACGGGGCCGCGCTCGACGCGGTCACGCTCACCGGCGAGGAGCCGCAACTGCCGTCGTCGTTCCGTGTCGCGGTGGCGGCACAAGTCTCGATCGCCGCGGCGGGCCTCGCCGCGGCCGAGATCTGGAAGCAGCGCAGTGGCGAGCGGCAGAGCGTGGCCGTCGACATGCGCCATGCGGTCGTCGAGTGTCGCTCCGAGCGCTATCTGCGCGTCAATGGCGAACCGCCGCCGCCGGCCTGGGACGCAATCGCCGGTGTCTATCGCACCGGCGATCAACGCGTCGTCCGGCTGCACACCAATTTTCCGCATCACCGCGCCGCCGTCTGCAAGGTGCTCGACTGCAAGGGCGAGCGCGAGGCAGTGCAGGCCGCGCTGATGCAATGGAACGGCGAAGCGTTTGAGGCTGCGGCCTATGCCGCGGGCGGCGTGGTGGCGCTGATGCGGTCTTATCAAGAATGGTCTACCCTGCCGCAGGCGAAGATGCTGGCCGAGCTGCCGCCACTCATCATCGAGAAAATCGGCGAGGCTGCGCCAAGACCATGGCCCGCCGGAGAGCGTCCGCTTGAAGGCTTGCGCGTGCTCGACTTATCCCGAGTCATAGCCGGCCCTGTTGCGGGCCGCGCACTTGCCGCGCACGGCGCTGACGTGATGCTCGTTTCAGGTCCTGATCTGCCGGCGATCCCGTGGCTCACCATCGACACCGGCCGCGGCAAATTTTCCTGCTTCCTCGACCTGAAAAGCGAAAATGGCCGCGCCCGCTTTCGCGAACTGCTCGCGAGCGCGGATTTCTTTTCGCAGGGCTATCGCCCCGGTGCGCTGTCCTCGCTCGGCTTCTCGCCGGAGGAAGCCGCCGCGATCAGTCCCGGCATCATCGCCGTGTCGCTCTCGGCGTATGGCCATCGCGGACCGTGGGCGGCACGCCGCGGCTTCGACTCGCTGGTACAGACCGCGACCGGGTTCAACCACGCCGAAGGCCAAGCCGCCGGGATTGACGGACCAAAGGAGTTGCCGGCGCAGATGCTGGACCATGCCACCGGCTACTTGATGGCGTTCGGTGCCATGATGGCAAAAGCGCGCCAGGCACGGGAGGGCGGGAGCTGGCATGTTCGCGTGTCGCTGGCGCAGACCGGGCGCTGGCTGTGGGATCTCGGCCGCATCGCCGATTACCTGACGACGCCGGACCTGGCCGCCGACGCGGTGCAGTCGTTCATGGAAGAGTTGTCGTCCGGCTTTGGCGCGCTGCGGGCAGTCAGCCATGCGGCGATCCTGTCCAAAACGCCGGCGTTCTGGTCGCGGCCGGCGATGCCGCTCGGCAGCCATCCGCCGCACTGGCCGCTCCGGGGCTGAGCGATCCCGGCTCTCAATAGGTCGCGGGATGGGAGGATGTGGGCAGATGCCCATACTTCCTGCCCACTCGGTTTGTGGTTGACGTTCCCAACCACCTGTTCCCTGATGAGATCAGGAATGGGAAACCGCGGGAAACGCCATGCGGACCGATCAGCTTCACGGCAACGGCGCCGGTGCCGCAACGTCAGAGCAGATCCTCAGCGAGATTCGGGACTATTGCCGCGCCACGCAGACCGCGGAATCCACCTTCGGGCGGCTTGCCGTCAATGACGGCAAGCTGGTGTCGCGGCTGCGCGACGGTGCCCGCATCACCACCGCCACACTCGACAAGCTCCGCGCCTATCTCAGCGAGCACCGCCCGGCGCCCCTCAAACCGCAGATCAAGCCGCAGCCCGTAGCAGGATCCGCCGGCGGCATGCTGGCCGGCGACGTTGCCCCGCCGGGCTTCCGCTTCTTCGACAATCGGCAAAAATACCTGCTGTTCGTCTCGACCTGCAGCGAGAAGACCGAGATCGCCAACCGCATCTCGCTCGAACTGTCCAACCTGCAGCCGTCGCCGCCGGCGCTCAGACTGTTCGATGCCGGTGTCGGCGACGGCACCGTGCTGTCGCGGGTGATGCGCGCGCTGCATGCGCGCTTTCCGACCATGCCGCTCTATGTCGTGGCCAAGGAGATCTCCTACGAAGACGTCCGCATGATGCTGGAGAAGATGGCCGACCGGCTGTTCGAGCATCCGGCGACCGTGCTGGTCGTGACCAATCTCTATTACGCCGAGGCGCCCTGGCTGACGCCGCGCTCGGCGGCCTCGGCGCAAGGGCTGATCTGGAAGGACGTCGCGCTGTCGGGCAACACCGCGCACGGCTTTGCCGAACAGATCAGGGACCTCGAGGGATTTTTGGCCGAGAACTGGCGGGCCGGGATCAGCCCGAAGACCGGCAATCCCGTCTATATGCGGCCGATCGTGA
>NZ_JAFATE010000284.1 GCF_019244115.1 Bradyrhizobium sp. | reverse complement strand
AAAATCCAGTGATGGCTTTCGACGTAGACAAGCGCGGCTTCGATCGCGTGCCCAACCAGGGCAACTGCGTCCAATACGACCTCCATCCGTTTCCTCTCGCTGATCGGGTTGATCGAGGCGTCATACCGCGGGTGGCTCGGCTTGCGCGCACAAAGAACTCGCGTGGAAACACCAAGGTTCCGCAACAACTACCATGATCTCTCGACCGATTGTAGAGCGGCGCCTGCGCCGTTTGCGATTGCGAACACGTCAAAACTCTGCAAAGTCTCCTGGCCGCAGGGCATTCTGTTGAACCGAGGCCGATCAGAGCATGCCGTCCATCTTCGAGACTGCGTCCGCACCGCAGGCAGTCCCCATCACCTTTGCGACCAAGTCGACCTGGGACAAGATCGCCGCCGGCCTGCCGGCGCCGGCGCTGCGGTTCGCGGAGGCCAACAACTTTACTGCAAAGGCGGGAAGTTCGCTGATCCTCCCGGATGCGGAAGGGCGGATCGCCCAGGTGCTGTTCGGCCTCGAGGATGCGGACAACAGATCGCGCGATCCGTTTCGCCCGGGTGCATTGCCGAGCCTGTTGCCGCCGGGTGTCTATCGCTTCGCCAATGCGCCGCACGACATGCGCCTCGCCGCGCTCGCCTTTGCGCTCGGCAGCTATCGGTTCACCGGTTACCGCAAGGCGGAGGCGCGAGACGTGCGGCTCGTCCCGCCCCAGGGCATCGACGTCGCGGACGTCGCCCGGATCGTCGAGTCGGCCGTGCTGGCGCGCGACCTCATCAACACGCCGGCCAACGACATGGGACCGGCGGAGCTCGCGTTTGCCGCACAAGCGATCGCCGAACGCTACGACGCCTCATTTGCCTGCATCATCGGCGAAGAACTGAAGGCGCAGAACTTCCCGCTGGTTCATGCTGTGGGCATGGCGTCCTCGCGCGCGCCGCGGCTGATCGAGTTTTTGTGGGGCGATCCAGCGCATCCAAAGGTGACGCTGGTCGGCAAGGGAGTCTGCTTCGATACCGGCGGGCTCGATCTCAAGCCATCCAGCAGCATGCTGATGATGAAGAAGGACATGGGCGGTGCGGCCAATGTGCTGGCGCTGGCGCAGATGGTGATGGATGCAAGTCTGAAGCTGCGGCTACGCGTGCTGATTCCAGCCGTTGAGAACGCCGTGGCCGGCAATGCCTTCCGGCCATGGGACATCTTCCCCTCGCGCAAAGGGCTCTCGGTCGAGATCGGCAACACCGATGCGGAAGGCAGGCTCGTCCTCGCCGATGCGCTTGCCTATGCCGACGAGGAGACGCCTGATCTGCTGATCGACATGGGCACCTTGACCGGAGCCGCGCGGGTCGCACTCGGCCCCGACCTGCCGCCCTTCTACACCGACGATGAGGCGCTGGCGGACGATGTGGCACGCTGTGCGCGCGAGGAGCATGATCCGCTGTGGCGCATGCCGTTATGGCCACCCTATGATGCCTGGCTCGATTCGAAGGTCGCCAACCTCACCAACGCTCCCTCCGGCACATTTGCCGGCTCGATCACCTGTGCGCTGTTTCTGAAACGCTTCGTCGAGCGCGCCAGGAGCTGGCTGCACCTCGACATCTTTGCGTGGACGCCGCAGGCTAGGCCAGGCCGCCCCGAAGGCGGCGAATGCCAGGCTGCGCGCGCCATCTACCGGCTGCTGGGTGAACGCTATGGATGATCCGCGCCTGACGCCGGCGCGAGGAGATCTCGCCGCCAAACATCTCGAAGGCAAGGTTTTCGCTAAGCGCTACGTCTCGGGCGAGACGTTTGAGATCGTGGAGGCCATCGCGCCGATGCGCGAAAAACCGTCGTTCGATGCGATGCTCTTCACCGAAGCGCTGAAGGGCGAGCGCGTGACGATCTATGATCGCAACGCTGAGGGCTGGGCCTGGGGCCAACTGGCCAGCGACGGCTATGTCGGATGGCTGCCGGATCGCGCGCTGGCCAGGCCCGCCGCGGAGCCGACGCATCGCATCTCAGCGCTCAGGACTCTTGCGTTTCCCGGCCCCTCGATCAAGCTGCCCCCGGTCGAGACGCTCGTGCTCGGCTCCCGCATCACGGTAGCGCGTGAAGACCAGACTTTTGCCGTCACGCGCGAGGGACACTTCGTACCGAAGCCTCACATCACCGTTCTTGGCCAGGCGGAGGTGGACTTCGTCGCGGTCGCCGAGCGTTTCGTCGGCACGCCCTATCTGTGGGGCGGCAAGGGCAGCGTTGGCATCGACTGCTCGGGCCTCGTGCAGGTGTCGCTGAATGCGGCGGGCCTCGCCTGTCCCCGCGACAGCGACCTGCAGCAGAACGCGCTGGGACAGCCGCTCGATCCTGCAGAGTGGGAGCACCTGCAGCGCGGCGACCTGCTATTCTGGAAGGGCCATGTGGCGATCGCGCGCGATGCCGATACGATCGTGCACGCCAATGCTTTTCACATGGCGGCGGTGATCGAGAATCGTGGCGAGGCCATCGCCCGCATCCGCGCCGCCGGCAGCGAAGTCGTAGCGATCAGGCGGCTCGCTTGACACTCGTCCCGTCGTCATGGCCG
>NZ_JAFATE010000367.1 GCF_019244115.1 Bradyrhizobium sp. | reverse complement strand
GCCATCAGATGTGGTCGCAACGGCCGCTCGATGATCCGCTCGATGGTTCGGAAAATCCAGGTGCCATCCGGATCGATGTCCGACCAGTGATAGAACGGAACCTCCGTTGGAATGGCGCGCGCAAAGCATCGGAGGGCATCCTGCGTCGCAAAGGAAGGATATCCACCGACATAGACGGTCAGGCCACGGGCTTCCGGATCCGCCTCGGTGACATGCCGGTTGAAACTCGCAAAATTCTCGATCGTCAACAGGTATCGCGGCCTTTCTGTCAGCCGAACCCGATCGGCCTGCGCGGGCGGAATGCCGAAGTAAGTCGGCCGCGCGAGCGACAGCTTGGCCGCGTCGAAATCGACGCGCCCGGCAAGCAACATCGGAGGGGCAAATTTCTCCAGACCGAGGGTACGGAGCGCGTCCTTCGGATGAGCAGCGGGCGGCAATTCCAGCGCCGAGGCCAGGATCCGGACGACCGCCCCCTCGACCTTCTCCAAGGCCTTGCTCTCGCCGGCAATCCTTCGGGAAAACGTCCGATAGTCGACGCCGCGGTGCTTGCCTTCGAGGATCGCCTTGGCCAGCAGCAGCGCAGTGCGGAGCCGATCCGCGTCCTGCGCGGCAAATCCCTGCCACGCACCACCGCGATCCCAGGCGGCACGAATTGCGGCGATCGGGATTTCGAACTCGTTCGGTACATCGACCCCTTCGAGCAAGCAGCGGTGGGCCTGGGCAGCCCGTTCGCCGACCGGCCTGCGGCCGAGCAGATCGTAAAGTCGCAAGACGTCGTTCAATCTCACGCGTTCGATCTTGTCTTGGTTACGCCCCCTCCCCCTTACGATGCCGATTGCACCGGCAGCTTCCGCCTCCTGAAGCTGCTTCACGAAACTGTCGATCTCGGAGACGTCAGCGAAAGCGGAATAGTCCGGATACCCGAATGGACTGGCGGTGCCGCTTTCGTGGCGATCCAGCAGATCGTCCATCAACTCCCTCGCATCGGCAAACTGTCGCACCATGCTACTCGGCCGCCAGCTTCTTCAATTCGTCATCCGGGAGAAGGTCCGGATCCATTGCCCGCAGTTCAGTGCGAGCGCGCTCCTTCAGCTGGGCTACCGTGGCGCGGGCGCTTTCCCCGATCCGGTCGACTTCGACGACCGTGTCGATGTGCTCGAGAACGGCGATGCGTTTCTCGTTCGGCGCGGCGATGATGATCTGCAGACCGAGCTTCTTGTAGAAGCTCATCATCTGCCGCTGGTTCTTTCCGTCCATCTTGGAAAACGCCTCATCGAAGATCGCCAGCGACATGCCGGACGGCGGGTTGCCACGCGCCTTGCCGCTGGCGTAGACCGAGGCAAGTGAGGCTCCGATCGCGACATAGATCGGAACCTGCTGTTCGGCGCCCGATCCCGTACCGCGCCGCGTTTCCCACCGGGTGGTGCGGCCACTGACGATATCCTGCATATGGATCTCGAAGGTGAAGAAGTTGCGGTAATCCTCGAACTCGCCAAAATCCTTGTCGGGATCCTCGAGCAGCACTTCGATTTCGCGCAGCGTATCACGATGAGGAAAATCGTCCGGCACCTCATCGCCCTTGAACAGCATGTCGAGCGCTTCGGGCGAGGTCTTGCTGATCTCGATGATTTTCAGGATCGGCTGAAACTCGACCAGCCTGGTGTGATGGAACGAATATTTTTCGTTGTGGAACGGATGGTCCGCCAGCCCGCGGTTCATCGCGCTCAACTCGCGCTCCATCTTGCTGATTCTGGAGGTCAACGCGTTGATGAACTCGCCGCGCAGCAGGGTCGAAGCCTTGTCGGCAGCCTCCCTCGCCTGGCGCTCGTACCGGCGCAGTTCGTTCGTCTCCATCTCCTGGATCAGCAGGTCCATCCACGGCTTCACCTCGCGCAGCGGCTCGCTTTCGGTACCCACCTGCGAAACCACGCCGAACTTGTCGAAGTAGTCGCCGAGCGCCCGGCGGACCTGACGTTCGATGCCGTTGCGTTCCGCCTCAGCAACTTCGGCCGCCTTCGTGGCCGTCTCCGCAATCGCGCGATGCCGATCAGTGTCCGATTTCTTCGGTGTCGCAGCGAACCGGGCGCGATAGGTCATGCGGCCCGAAATTCGATCATAGAGCGGGAGGATCTTCTCATATAAGGACCAGGCCAGCCTGACGCTGAGCCGCGATCCGGGCATGCTATCGCCGCTTTCGATCGTGCTCTTTGCCTTGTCGGCCTCGGCGAAATGCTTGTTGTACACCCCCTGCTGAGTCCTACGTTCATCCAACCGAATGCCCCTCAGGCTTCGCTGCTCGCTTTGCTTGTCGCGCAAGCCGCCGTCGCCTTGACCATCCAGCGCCGCGATGCGCCTTTCGGCCTCCTCCTTCTCCTGCACGGCTTTCCCGAAGTCGGCCACAGTCGATGAGAACGTCCCGGTTCCGTTCTCGCAAAAACGGCGCAGCTCCTGATAAGCTGTGTCCGCGAGCCTCGCCGCCCCCTCGCTGCGCCGGCTTGCGTCCGCCAGCCGGTCGACTTCCTCCCGCATGTCCTGCAGCAGGCGAAGCTGGGCGGTCTTGCCGATCTTGAATGTCGACGGATCGGCGGCACGATGCGTCCGAACCAGACCATCATCGTAAAGACCATCCTTCATGATCGCCCGGCCCGGCTCGTTGAACTGGACGAGCGTATCGGCGAGCCGGACCGAGCCGTGCCGCCTGACGATGAAGGCAATGGCATCGGCGTCGTCGGTCTCAAAGATGGTCGGGAACGTACCCGGTTGCGGCTCGGTCTTGAGGCGATCGAGCTTGTTCAGGCTGACGAGCGAAGCTCTTCGGAATTCGCGCCGGCCTTCCTTGAAGAGCGCCGTGGCTCGCGCAATATCCGGGCGATCGACGAAGACCGCCTCCCTGTCGCGTCCGAGCAGGCCTTCGGCGGCTGCGGTCCAGCTTTGGTCCGAAATTTCGATGAGGTCACACAGGACCCGTGGGACCATGCCGGCCTGTCTGAGCCTCTGACACAACAGAACGGTGGCGTCGTCCAGATGCGCCGCCCCGCCCCCGCTGGAATCGATTCGGAGGCGATCCTGGAGTTGCCGAAC
>NZ_JAFATE010000356.1 GCF_019244115.1 Bradyrhizobium sp. | reverse complement strand
CACCACGCCGATCGAGCAGGCTGTCGCCTCGGCCGAAGGCGTCGACTACATCACCTCGTCCTCGGTGATGGGCACCTCGACGATCCAGGTCTACATCAAGCTCAATTTCGATCCGAACCAGGCGCTCACCGAGGTGCTTGCCAAGGTCAATTCGGTCAAATACCTGATCCCGAAGGAAGCCAATGACCCGATCGTCACCAAGACGACCGGACAGACAACGGCCGTGATGTATCTCGGCTTTTCGAGCGAGGAGCTCACCGGTTCGGCGATATCGGACTATCTGACCCGCGTCGTGCAGCCGGTGCTCTCGACGGTCGATGGCGTCGCCTCCGCCGACATCCTCGGCGGCCAGACCTTTGCGATGCGGCTGTGGCTCGATCCCGTGCGCATGGCCGGGCGCGGCGTGTCGCCAGGCGACGTCGCGGCCGCGATCGCTGCCAACAATTTCCAGTCAGCGGCCGGCCAGTCGAAGGGCTACTTCATCGTCTCCAACGTCAAGACCAATACGGGCCTGACCGACGTCAACCAGTTCAAGCGAATGATCGTCAAGGCCAAGGACGGCGGTTTTGTGCGTATGGAGGACATCGCCACCGTCGAGCTTGCGGCGCAGAGTTCGGACGCCAGCGTCGCCTTCAACGGCGAGCACGCGATCTTCATCGGCGTGCAGGCCACCCCGCAAGGCAATCCGCTGACCCTGGTCAAGGGCGTGCGCGCGCTGTTCCCCGAACTCGAGCGCAACCTGCCGCCGTCGATGAAGATGAAGGTCGCCTACGATTCGACGAAATTCATCCAGTCCTCGATCGACGAGGTGGAGAAGACGCTCGGCGAGGCCGTGCTGATCGTGATCGTGGTGATCTTTCTGTTCCTGGCCTCGTTCCGCTCGGTCGTCATTCCCGTGGTCACGATCCCGCTCTCGCTGATCGGCGTCTGCTCGTTGATGCTGATCATGGGCTTTTCCTTCAACCTCCTGACCCTGCTCGCAATGGTGCTGGCGATCGGGCTCGTGGTCGACGACGCCATCGTGGTGGTGGAGAACATCCACCGCCATCTCGAAGAGGGCAAGTCGCCGGTGCAGGCCTCGCTCGAGGGCGCGCGCGAGATCGTCGGCCCGGTGATATCGATGACGATCACCCTGGCGGCGGTGTATGCGCCGATCGGCTTCCTCGGCGGCCTCACCGGCTCGCTGTTCCGCGAGTTCGCCTTTACACTGGCGGGGTCGGTGATCGTGTCGGGTGTGATCGCGCTGACGCTGTCGCCGATGATGTGCTCGGTGTTCCTGAAGAGCGCCGAGGAGGGCCGCTTCTCCCGTCTGGTCAACAAAGTGTTCGGCGCGATGACGCGCTGGTACGGCCGGCGGCTCGACCGCACTCTGGATTATCGCCCGATCACGTACTTGTTTGCGCTGACCATGCTCGGTCTGGTCGGCTTCCTCTGGCTGCATACGCCGGCTGAACTGGCGCCCGAGGAGGACCAGGGCATCGTGTTCGCGGTGACCAAGGCGCCGAAATACGCCAACATCGACTACGTCGATTTCTACGGCGACAAGCTCGACAAGGCGTTTCAGAAATTTCCCGAAACCGATCTGCGCTTCGTGCTCAACGGCATCAACGGGCCGCAGGGCGGTATCGCCGGCATGCTGCTGACGCCGTGGGACCAGCGGACGCGTTCCTCGATCAAGCTGAAGCCGCTGGTGCAGGCCGAGATCTCCAAGATCGAGGGCGTCCAGGCCTTCGCATTCAATCTGCCGGCGCTGCCGGGCGGGCCGGGCGGCCTGCCGGTGCAGATGGTGATCAACTCGACCAGCGGATTCCAGACCGTCTTCGAGCAGATGGAAAAATTGAAGGACGCAGCGCGCAAGAGCGGGATGTTCATCGTCTCCGACAGCGATCTCGCCTTCAATCAGCCGACGGTGAAGGTCAATATCGATCGTACCAAGGCCCAGGACCTCGGCATCAACATGCAGAACCTCGGGCAGGCGCTCGCGGTGCTGCTGGGCGGCAATTACATCAACCGTTTCAACCTGGAGGGACGTTCTTACCAGGTGATCCCGCAGGTGCCGCGCGGCATGCGGTTATCGCCGGAGTCGCTCGGCAGCTACTACGTGACCACGAATACCGGCGCGCAATTGCCGCTATCGACCGTGGTGTCGATCGAGACCTCGACCGATCCCAACTCCTTGACCCACTATAATCAGTTGAATTCGGCGACCTTCTCGGCGGTGCCGATGCCCGGCGTCACCGTCGGGCAGGCGGTTGCTTTCCTGGAGGGCGAGGCGAGGAAGCTGCCGGCCGGCTTCAGCCACGACTATCTTGCCGACTCCCGGCAATATGTGCAGGAGGGCAATCAGCTCCTGATCACGCTCGGCTTCGCCATCATCATCATTTACCTGGTGCTGGCCGCGCAGTTCGAGAGCCTCAGGGATCCGCTGGTCATCATGGTCAGCGTTCCCATGGCGATCGTCGGAGCCTTGATCCCGCTGTTCTTCGGCGCCGCGACCATGAACATCTACACCCAGGTCGGCTTGCTGACCCTGGTCGGGCTGATCTCGAAGCACGGCATCCTGATGGTCGAGTTCGCCAACCAGCTGCAGCTCAATGAAGGGCTCGACCGCCGCTCGGCGATCGAGATGGCGGCGCGGGTTCGGCTGCGTCCCATCCTGATGACGACGGCGGCGATGGTCACCGGCCTGTTGCCGCTGCTCACTGCGACCGGCGCGGGCGCCGCGAGCCGCTTCTCGATTGGCCTCGTTGTCGTGGCCGGCATGTCGATCGGCACGTTGTTCACGCTGTTCGTGCTGCCCGCCGTCTATGTCGCGCTCGCCACCGATCACCGCGCCAACGCGGAATCCGAGCGGACCAGGCAGATCGAGGCGTACGATCTCGGCCGGCAGCTCAAGCCGACCTGACCGCCACTTGACTTTCTGGTCACGGCCGCTGCCTGATGCGCAGCGGCCGTTTTTGTTTGTGGCCTCGTCATTGCGAGCCAACGGGTCCGCGCGAAGCGCGGCCCGATCACAGGCTCCGCGAAGCAATCCAGAAGTGTCCCCGCGGATGCGGGATTGCCTCGGAGCTGACGCTCCTCGCAATGACGGAGGTTGTCGTTGATACCGAACTCTATGGGAGCAATCTCCATGGTCAGCGCTTTCGCCGCCGGCAATTACAATTTCATTCCCGGCGTGTTCCAGTATTCGAGCGGGGCCGCGGCCGATCCCGGTTATGAGATCGAGCGCGTGCGCTTCGATGCCTTGCTGCCGCTGGCGGAGGGGTTTGCCGCGGCTGCGGACTACATCCAGGCCGCGGGCCGGCCGCTGACCTCGTTCTGCGCCTGCGAACTGCGCTCACCGGCCGCCTTCACGGAAGCCGGCTTTCGCGCCTTCAACGAGCACTATGTGAAGACACTGGCGGCGTGGGGCATCTATGACGGCACCACCAATCCGGTGGCGCGCAGCAATGTCTGTCCCGAAATCGATCCGCCTGTCGAGCCGTCGTTCTACGCGTTCTGCTTCACGCGCCCGAGGGCGGATGCCGCGCGGTCTTTCGTGATTGCCGGCAGCGCGGAGGCGCGCGAGGGGTCCGGCAGCTACGTCGAACGCACCGTGCGCTACCGCGATCTCAGTCCGGATGGCATCAAGGACAAGGTGCGCTTTACCGTAAGCCAGATGGAAGGCCGGATGTCGGCCTTCGGCGTCGGCTGGAAAGACGTTACCGCCGTGCAGGCCTATACCGTGCACGACTTCCATGCCGTCATGGCGGACGAACTCGTGCGCCGCGGCGCGGTGCGCTCGGGCCTGATCTGGCATTTCGCCAGGCCTCCCGTCATCGATCTCGAATTCGAAATGGATTGCCGGCGCGTGCTGCGCGAAACGGTGATCTGATCCGTCATTGCGAGCGAAGCGAAGCAATCCGGACTATTTCCGCGCAGGCAGTCTAGGTTGTTTCGCCGCCTTGCGCCTCGCAATGACGAGCGGGACTACCGCGCGCGGGGATCCAGCGCATCGCGCAGGCCGTCGCCGACCAGGTTGAACGACAGCACCACCAGAAAGATCGCGAGCCCGGGCCAGATCGCCATCCACGGTGCGTTGGTCAAAAACCGCTGCGCGGCATTGAGCATGCTGCCCCAGGACGGCGCTGGCGGCTGCTGGCCGAGTCCAAGGAACGACAGCGCGGCTTCGGCGATGATCGCGGTCGCGATCGACAGCGTCGCCTGCACCAGAAGCGCCGGCAGGATGTTGGGCAGGATGTGAAACAGCGCGATGCGCCAGCGCGGATTACCGATCGCGCGCGCCGCCTCGACATAGTCCTCGACCTTTACGTTCATGGTCTGCGCGCGCGTCAGCCGCACGAAGATCGGCGTTGCCGTGATGCCGATCGCGATCATGGCGTTGCCGAGGCTCGGTCCGAGGAAGGCGGCAAAGGCGATGGCGAGGATCAGGGACGGGCAGGCCAGCATGGCGTCGGTCATGCGGCTGATCAGGGCATCGATGAAGCCGCCGCGATAACCGGACACAAGGCCGAGCGGCACGCCGACGGCGAGCGCAATTCCGACCGAGATCGCGCCCGCGAGCAGCGAAGCGCGGGTGCCATAGATCACGCGCGCCAGCACGTCACGGCCGAGGTCATCGGTGCCGAACCAGTGCAGCGCGGAGGGCGGCTTGCGCACCAAAGTCCAGCTGGTTGCAATGGGGTCATAGGGCGCAATCACTGGTGCGAACAGCGCGAGCGCGATGAAGATCGCGATCACGATCAGGCCGGCCACGGCGCCCTTGCGCTTGATGAGACGTCGCAGCGCGCGGCGCGACGGGCTCTCCAGCTCTTCGGCCCGGTCGCGAACGGCAATGGCGGTCAGGGCAGTGTCGGCCATGGGCTAGCCCCGGAGCCGAGGGTTGACGAGGATATAGGCGACATCGGCGATCAGGTTGAGCGTGATGTAGATCGTCGCGGTCACCAGCACGACGCCCTGGACCACGGCATAGTCGCGGTTGAACACGGCATCGACGATCAGCTTGCCAAAGCCGGGGACCGAAAAAATCTGCTCGGTCAGCACCGCGCCCGACAGCAGCGTGCCGAGCTCGAGCGCCCCGAGCGTGATGATCGGCGTCAGCGCGTTGCGCATCGCGTGCTTCAGGATCACCGAACGCTCCGACAGGCCTTTTGCGCGCGCGGTGCGGACATAGTCGCTGTCCAAGACCTGCAACATGGCGCTGCGGGTATGGCGCATCAGGATTGCCGCGATCGCGTTGCCGAGCACGAAGGCGGGCATGATGCTCGCAGCGAGGCTGGCGCGCCAGTCTTCGAACAGCGGCACATAGCCGGAGGCCGGCAGCCAGCCGAGCTCGATCGAAAACAGAAAGATCAGCATGATGCCGAGCCAGAAGTTTGGAGTCGAGATGCCCCACAGCGCGAACAGATTGGCGCCATAGTCCCATGCCGTGCCTTTTTTCACGGCCGAGATGATGCCGGCTGGGATACCGATCAGGAATGCGATCACGATCGCCATCGCTGCGAGCTGCAGGGTGACGGGCAGCTTCTGCCCGATCAGCTCGCGCACCGGCATCTTGATGCGCAGCGACTCGCCGAAATCGCCCGACAGCACGCCCTTGGCCCAATAGACATATTGCACCGGGATCGGCTGATCGAGCCGGTACTGCTTGCGGATCTGCGCGATCACGGCGGGGTCGCGCTCCTCGCCGGCCATGACCAGCGCCGGATCGCCGGGCAGGAGCTGCTGTAGCGAGAAGATCAGCAGCGACACGAAGAACAGTGTCGGGATGAGCTGCACCAATCTGCGCGCGAGAAAGTTGAGCATTATTTCAGCTTCAGTCCGACCACGCGCACCAACCCGTCCGGCATCGGCGCGTACCCTTCCACTTTCGTGGTGTGCGCGATCAGGATCTTGTAGTGGAATAGGTAGAGGATCGGCGCATCTTCCATGACGATCTTGGTCAGCTTCTCGTAGATCGCCTTGCGCTGCGCCAGATCGCTCACGAGCCGCGCATCCTCGAGCGCCTTGTCGGCCTCGGCATTGCTCCAGAAGCTGTAGTTCTGCGGCGCGTTGCTGTGCAGGAAAATGTATGAGTTGCCGTCGGGATCACTACGCCCGCTCCAGCGCAGGAAGAAGGCCTGGTACTCGCCGGCTTCCGCCTGCTTCAGCGAGGTCGCAAGTTCCGTGACCCTGATCTTCAGGTCGAAGCCGGCCTCGGACGCCATCGACTGCACGACCTGCGCGGC
This sequence comes from Bradyrhizobium sp., assembly GCF_019244115.1. Taxonomy (GTDB): domain Bacteria; phylum Pseudomonadota; class Alphaproteobacteria; order Rhizobiales; family Xanthobacteraceae; genus Bradyrhizobium. Next base: position 3,296 of record NZ_JAFATE010000356.1, on the reverse strand, counting down.
GGCCTCGAATTCCGGGCCCTTCGGCACCATGAAGTCGACGACGATGGGCGTCGCCACGCCGGCTTCCTTCAACAGCGCCTTCGCCTTTTCAATATCGCCCGCACGAACTGCAAGCGCCTTCTGGTAATACGGATGCTTCGGATTGACCCATTGATTGCCGGGAATGAACTCGCCGTTGAAGACGACCTGGTTCAGCGCCTCGCGGTCGATCGCCAGATCCAGCGCCTGCCGCACTTTTGCCGATTGGCTCAGCGGACCCTTGGCCTTGTCCTTGCCGACGTTGAGCGTGATGCCCTGATAGCCGAGCTCGATCGCGGTCGAGAGTTTGAGTTTCGGATCGGCGCGCACATCCTTGATGTCGGTGGCGAGCACGCGCTCGATCAGATCGAGCCCGCCGGATTTGAGATTGGCGAGCCGCACCGTGGGGTCGACGATCGGAAGATAGACGATGCGATCGATGAAGACGTTGTCCTTGTTCCAGTAGTCGGCGAACTTTTCGAACACGATGCGGTCCTGCTGCACGCGCTCGACGAATTTGTAGGGGCCGGCGCAGACCGGATGCAGACCGAACTTGTCGCCGGCCTCCTTGGCCGCCTTCGGCGAGACCATCATGCCGGCGCGGTCGGTGAGCTGCGCGATCAGCGGCGAGAACGGCGCTTTCAGCACCAGCTTGATGGTGAGGGGATCAGCCACCTCGACTCGATCGACCGAGGCGAGTTCCGGCTTGCGGAACGATCCCGGAAAATTCAGGTGCCGCTCGAGAGAGAATTTGGCGGCCTGCGCGTCGAACGGCTGGCCGTCATGGAATTTGACGTTCGGCCGCAGCTTGATCGTGACCGCCTGGCCATCGTCCGCAATGTCGTAGGACAGCGCGAGCTGCGGCACGATGTTGAGCTTGTCGTCGATGTCGAACAGCTTGTCACAGAGGGCGGAAAACACGATGCGGCCGACATAGGTGCGCGCCAGGGACGGGTCCAGAATGTCCGGATCCTCGGCGAGCCCGATCCGCAGGGTCGTCTGGGCCTCCGCCGTCGCGCAGAACGAGAGCAGGAGCGCCGCGGCAGTCGCCATTGCACGAAACATCTTCATCGGAAAATCTCTCCTCTCAACCCTTGGCCGGCCTGGTATCACCGGTACCAACCCCGCACTTCGCGCTTCCTTCCGCGGTCCGGCCAAAGGCAGCGACCAGCTTCTCCAATGTCGGCGACAGCGCCCCATCCAAGGGCACGACGCCGCCCGCGTCGGGCAGCTCCGCCGTGCGGTGACAGGCCGTGGCGTGGCCCGCTCCATCGGCCAGAAGCTGCGGCGCCTCGACGCGGCAGCGGCTGGCGGCATAGGCGCAGCGGGGATGGAAGCTGCAGCCTGTGGGCGGATGGAGCGCACTCGGCATCTCCCCTTGCAGCAGGATGCGGCTGCGCCTGGCCGCAGGTTTCGGCACCGGAATCGCCGACAGCAGCGCGCGCGTATAAGGGTGGCGCGGCGCCGCGAACAGGCTTTGCGTGTCGGCGGTCTCGACGATGCGGCCGAGATTCATCACCGCAACGCGGCCCGCGATGTGCTTGACCACGGCAAGGTCGTGCGAGACGAAGATGTAGGCCAGCGACAGGCGGTCCTGCAGGTCGCGCAGCAGATTGAGAATCTGCGAACGGATCGACACATCGAGCGCGGAAACCGGCTCATCGCAGATGATCAGTTTTGGCTCGACCGCGAGCGCGCGCGCGATCGCAATGCGCTGGCGCTGGCCGCCGGAAAATTCGTGCGGATAGCGGCGCGCAAAGCGCGGCTCGAGCCCGACCAGCCGCAAAAGTTCCTCGACCCGCTGGCGCCGCCGCGGCGCCGGCACCAGATCATGCAGGCCCAAGGGCTCGGTCAGGATCTGGCCCACCGTCATGCGCGGATTGAGCGGCGCATATGGGTCCTGGAAGATGATCTGCGCATGGCGGCGGAAGGCGCGCAGCGCGTCGCTGCCGAAGGCGAGCAGGTCCTTGCCCTCAAACCTGATCTGGCCGGAATCCGGTTCGATCAGCCGCAGCACCAGCCGGCTCACGGTCGATTTGCCGCAGCCGGACTCGCCGACAATCGCCAGCGTCTCGCCGGCCTCGACTGCAAAGCTAACGCCATCGACCGCTCTCACGAATGCGGTCGGCCGCCCGAACAGGTTTCGCGCGGCGGGGAAATGCTTGACCAGATCTTTCGCTTCGAGCAGTGCCATCACGCCACCAGCCTTTCCAGCGGCGCGCGGAGACAGCGCGACCAGTGACCGGGTGAAAGCTCGCGAAGCGCTGGCTGTGCTTTCGTGCAAGCGGGCTCCGCGAACGGGCAGCGCGCGGCAAACCGGCAGCCGGCCGGCGGCTGCGTCATGTTCGGCACCATGCCGTCGATGGTGGCGAGATGCGTGGCGCGTCGGTCGAGCCGCGGGATCGCGCCGAGCAGGCCGACCGTGTAGGGGTGTTGCGGGGCGGCGAACAATCTTCCGACGCCGGCGCGCTCGACGATCTCGCCGGCATACATCACCGCGACCTCGTCGCAGACTTCGGCGACCACGCCGAGATCGTGGGTGATCAGGATGATGGCGGCCTGGCTCTCCGCCTTCAATTCGCGCATCAGATCGAGGATCTGCGCCTGCAGCGTGACGTCGAGCGCGGTGGTCGGCTCGTCCGCGATCAGGAGTTTTGGGTCGCAGGCGAGCGCCATCGCGATCATCACGCGCTGGCGCATGCCGCCCGACAGCTTGTGCGGATAATCGTCGATCCGCTTCTCGGGTGAGGGGATGTGCACGCGGCGCAGCAGCGCGATCGCGCGCGCGCGGGCCGCTTGGCGCGATCCGCCGCGATGGCGCAAAATGGTTTCGACGATCTGGTCGCCGATGGTAAAGCTCGGATTGAGCGAGGTCATCGGCTCCTGAAAGATCATGGCGAGCCGGTTGCCGCGCAGGTCGCGCAAAGTCTCGTCGGAAGATTTGAGCAGGTCGATACCGTCAAAACGGATCGCGCCCGTGACGTCGGCGCTCTGCTTGCCGAGCAGGCCCATGATCGCCAGCGAAGTCACGCTTTTTCCGCAGCCGGATTCACCGACCAGACCAAGCGTCGCGCCGTGTGCCACCGAGAGATCGACGCTGTCGACCGCGTGGGTGACGCGGCCGTCATCGCCATGGAACAGCACGCGCAGCCGTTCGATCTCGATCAGGGAATCTCGCGTCATTTGCCTCCCGCTGTCGCCGCTGCGATGCCGGCATCGATAACAGCGCGATCGGTTGTCCCGGCCGGGTTCTGCCGCGTCGGCAAAAATTGTCGGAA
>NZ_JAFATE010000333.1 GCF_019244115.1 Bradyrhizobium sp. | reverse complement strand
GCTCGCAGCGCGATCGAGATTTTTCGGGCCACCAACTCGTCTACTCGCCTGACCCGATGACAATTGCTTCGCACCGACATAGATCACCTCTTCCCAACTCTTCCAGCAAAACCTCGTCCCTGGCTAAAATGTCGAGGAAAGGAGGAGAACCAGTCGCTATTCCAACAAACGTCCCGCTAACGCTCCACTGAACCTGCCATTGGATTTCCTTTTGTCGGAACGGCGCGATAGCAAAGTTTAGGTAGTTCCGATGAGCTCAAGAACGGAGTGTCGGGGGTCGTTTCCCCCTCCCCCCTCGGAACTCTTCATCGTCATCCGGAGGGAGAGAAAAGCTGCCTGAGGGCGTTCTCTCTGGCGCCCATTTCTGAGCCAAATGGACACGCGCGAAAAACGGGCCGAACCCGCGACCTCCAGCGTGAGAGGCCTCCAATCGAGCTCACCGGGAAGATGAGCCATCCACGCTCCACACGTTGAAGGGCGCTTCGGCGCCGACGCATCGGACACTTTGCTCTGTGCGGCGGTCTATCTCGGCATGTTCGAAAATCGACAGATGAACGCAAGCAAGCTCGCTGACAATGTCGGGGTGCCACGCTCGACCATGGATCTCGAACGGGTCGGCCAAGCGAGCGAAGAGGCACGACAGGGATCGAACCTCCCCTACCATGTCAAGGTAGTCCGGAACACGAATTCTCGCGCAAGACTAAAGCGAAAAGGCCAGTAGACGTGCAAACGGAGTAAGAACAAGATCGGAACGAAACGCCATTTGCTGTTGACGTGCTGTTGACGGGGCTGCGTCTGACGAAATGGCCTTCTACGCCAATTTCCTTGACGGCGCGGCAATGAAACTTCGGAGCTCGCGCCATCATGCGTGAGAGTGCCTTGACGCAAGCATCTGAAATTTCCGACAGAGCGGCTGATTAAGAGTCAGCCACAGGTTGAGAACAATCAATGACTTACCGGTCGCACGCCTGGGCTTTTCCGACCGAAAACGGGTATTCGTCGCACGATCGCAATCGTCCATTCTGACAAACGCATCGGTCAGCCCGCATTGAAGCCTCAATAGGTTTTCTTCTACGGTCACGACAAATCGTGCCTCAGAACGGCTCCGATCTGCTCCAGCGCCCAATCGACCTGATCGCTGGTGATCACAAGTGGTGGGGCGATCCTAATCGTGTGTCCATGGGTATCCTTGGCAAGGATCCCCCTGGCCTGCAGTGCCTCACAGTAGCGGCGCGCATCCCCTGCTTCCGGGTGAAGTTCAACCGCCAACATCAGCCCACGCCCACGCACCTCACGGATCCTATTGGAGCGGATGCTCCTCAGGCCATCGAGGAAGCGCGCGCCCTGCTCGGCCGCGTTATCGATCATCCCTTCCTCGACAAGCACGCGCAGAGCAGCCCGCGCCACCGCACAGGCGAGCGGGTTGCCACCGAAGGTCGAGCCGTGCTGTGCCGAGCACCGCGTTATTCGAAAGGACGGCCGATACCGGATAGAAGCCGCCGGACAATGCTTTGCCGAGCAGCGTCACGTCCGCCTCGATGCCATCGTGCTGTTCGGCGAGCAGCTTACCGGTGCGACCGAGCCCGGTCTGGATCTCATCGAGGATCAACATCACGTCGTGCGCGGTGCAGAGCTCGCGTACCTTCGTGAAATAGCCGGACGGCGGAATGATAACGCCGGCTTCTCCCTGGATCGGCTCGACGAGGAAGGCGACTGTGTTCGGCGTGATCGCCTCCTTAAGCGCCTTGGCGTCGCCGAAGGGAATGATGCTGAACCCTGGTGCGAACGGTCCAAAATGATCACGCGCCGCCGCGTCGGTGCTGAAGCCGATGATGCCGAGGGTGCGGCCGTGAAAGTTGTCGGCGCAGACGACGATCTCGGCTTGCCCATCCGGCACACCCTTGACCTCGTAACCCCGCTTGCGCACCGATTTGATCGCGCTCTCCACGGCCTCGGCACCGCTGTTCATCGGCAGAATCTTATGAGAGCCAGTAAGCTCCGCAATCTGCTCGTAGAAGGGGGCCAGTTGGTCGTTGTGGAAGGCGCGGGAGGTCAACGTCAGCTTGCCCGCCTGTTCTACTATAGCGGCTAGTATTTTCGGATGGCAGTGGCCCTGGTTCACGGCCGAATAGGCGGAGAGGCAATCGAGATAACGGTTACCTTGCGTATCCCACACAAAGACGCCCTCGCCGCGCGACAGAACGACATCGAGCGGCTCGTAGTTCTGGGCGCCAAAGCGCGCTTCCCTTGCGATGAAATCAGAGACCGGTGGCCCCATCTTTTTCGTCCCTCCCGTTGCAGCGGACTGGCACCAACTGGGCTCTCCACGCCCGCTAATCATGACAACGGCACCAGCCTGCGTGCGGCAGCACAATTATCGACAGCAACAATTGCTTGCATCCAGCTCGAAGAAGGCGCCGCAATCGGCATGATCTCCGGTGAGAACCGTGACGAGGGTACGATGGGCTCAAATCGGGGCGCGCAACCACCGATACCGACATTCGCTTCAAGTCGCAATTTGAATACCCAGGTAGCGCTCAAAAGAGCTTGTTCGTGAAGTGGTTGGGACAGCACGGTGCGATGAATACTGCTCTCCGAAGGCGAAGGCCACAGGTTCGAATCGTGTCGGGTGCGCCATTTTCCATCGCACATCTGAACTGACGCGTTACTGGCGGTGCGATCATGTTCGTCCAGCCCCGCGTCAAGGGCCGCGCCGGCATACGAGATGCTGTCGCCCCATCAGACTCGTCCCGCTTCCTGGCACATCGACAAGCGCGCTCGACACGGGGTCGGTGAGCCTCACTGCGGTAGCGGTTTGCCGGCACGTTTGTTACTTCTGCGCTGTCGCTCCGTCGCGAGCCACCGTGCCATATTTCGATCTTTATTGGCATAGTATGCCCAACCTTGAGCCGTGCCGCCCCACCGATAATCCTTGATGGTCATATCGATGCCGCGGTCGATGACGAATTGCATCGACTCGTAGGTCCCGTTGGAAATCAAGTGGTGCAGCAGGCTCGCCGGCTCGTGCGAGCCCCAGCGGGTGTTGATGTCGGCGCCGTGTTCCAGCAGGAAGTCCGCCACATTGAAGTGATCGTTGGTCACGGCGAACGCAAGCGCGACGTCGATCACCTGCTGCGTCGTCGCCGCATCCCAGCCGAGATGGCTGCGCGCGCGGGTCGTTGAATGGGTAGTGGTTACGAAGATCGTCCACAGGCGCGCCGGATTCGTCGAACCATTGCCTGACGCGCGCGAGATCGCCCATGCCCGCCGCATGCGGCAGATCGTCCGGAAGTGGCCAGATGCCGGTCAGCAATGGCACGAGGTGAGTGTGTTTGTAAGTGAACGCGAACTCGATGGCTTGTGATTGCGGCGGTGGCCGGCGCCGCAGGATCGCGGGATCAAGGTCGAGAAAGGCGGCAATGAACTTGCTGCCATAGTTCAAACATGCGAGCTCGATGAGCCGGTTCTGAACGGCCACCCAGTCGTCGCCCAGCAGCCATGGCGTGCGCTGCAGCTGGCCCACAAACGCCGCCAGATCGTCATCGTGAATCGTGCGGATGATCCGTTCGATGACGAACGCCTTCCACGGCCCGACTTCGATCGCATAGGAAGGTCTGTGCTCGATGCAATAGGTGATGAACGCGCGACGGCCGGGGTTTTCGTCCACATGTTTGCCAAGTTCGGGATCGAGCGCGATCGATCGTTCCAGCAGGAGGGATGCGATGTCCTCATGCTTGAAGCTGCAGGCGCGCACGAAGGCTTCGTTGACGGTTGCGAGATCGTGCGGGCTCGCGGTAAGAGCGGCGCGGACGGCATCGACATCACCGAGCGCGGTAAGAAACTTGAGCGTGCGCGGTAGGCAGGCCGCGGGGCTGAAACAGTTGCAGCAACCCCCAGGCGCGGGACAGGAGCAGACCCTCGCATACCTCTTTCGTCACCACTGCGCCGGCGTCGATCAAAAGCTCGGCGCATGGTCCGCGGGTGAACCATTGTTCTCTTTCCGGGTCGCCTGCGTCCCCGTAGGCGAACGTGGCCATTGCGAGCAGGCCACCGTCTTCCTGCCAGGAAAGCAGCGCAGGGTATTCAGCCAGCAGCGGTCTTAAACTCTCGACGTCGTTGTCGTGAATGACGCGTCGAGCCTGCGTCACCGCCCAATCTAAACCCCCGCCGAGCCGTTTGCTTACCTCTTTGGTCAGGACTTGCCAGCCGGCAAAGCCGTATTCCCGCGCGATCACGAGTTGTGCGCTACGCTGCGTCAGCGGCGCATCGACGCCCGGCAGGTGCACGCGTGCACGCGCGATCGCGCCAACGTCACCGGCGGCGACGTCGCGCGCGAGCTTCTTTGCTTGCTTGCGCAGGGATTCCAGGGATGGACGAGCGGGCAGAAACTTCGGCGTGGTCATCGCGACCTCCTTTCGTAGCGCCTGTGACCCGCTGAAATCAGGCTGAAAGAAGGTGTTGAACACGCTCTTTGACACGGAACAGGTGGGAGTTTTCCCTTGCCGCGGGCAGGAGGCGCCCTGTCTGGCGCGCTCCTTATAGTGTCATCGAGCCTCGCGAGGCTGTCAATTCACGACGGCATCAGGCGGCATTGGCCGGTGCGCCGTTGTGACACATAGTTCGGGATTGCGGCACAGCGACAGGAAGCGAGGGTCCCGCTTCCGGCGAGGGTGTAGCGCGAAATCGCGGTCCGTCGCGGACTCGCGGGTTGGAGCGCGTGGTCGGTCGCGACATCATAGTGCCACGGCGAACCAATAGTGCCCATTCATCGGCCGTGGCGCGCCAAATATCTAAGTCATGCCGAACTAGCGATCTTAGTATTAAGAATGTATCGGTGCCCTTACGATAGCCAGCACCACTTGCTATCCTGATAGCTCCAGTTATTCGATGTGGACGCTGAAGAAGATGCGATCGGGCGGCTTGAGTTTTACCCGCCTTGTTCTTCATCGCGAAATCCGTCCTCCGACCCCACGCTGGGAAGCTACGGTTTGCGCGGTGACTACGGGTGACGTCGCGCAACTGGTCGCAACGGCGTTTGTCGCACCCCTCATTGGTTTTGCTGTCGATTCGAACAATCGAATACAGTGGAGAACAGTGCAGCGGCGGAGAGGGAGTCCGTCAATCCCCGTTGATGCAAAAGCCATTTTTCACTCCGGCAGCTGGGAACCCACGCTCCGAGCTACCAGGGTGCGTACTCCTAAATTTCGGCCGTGTCCGCTTCACGCTCAGAAGCGGCCGTCACCTGGCCGCCGGCTCGGTGCACGATTGGCATCAGGTCGCTAAAGCCATTTCGTTGATGCGCGCGTGCCGGCTTGGGTGCCGCAAATAGTCGTGCACCACCTTGCCGAGGCCGAGCGTAAGGTCGGCAAGGATGTGGATCGCGGATACGACCTCAAGGACGGGTAGCTCGGCAACGGGTGCCAGGGCGTGAGGGGACAGGTGCAGCGCCGCTGGCCCAATCCAAGCGCCCTTCATCGTGACGTCCTCGAGATGGTATTCGACCAGCTCGCAGATGCGTGGCGTGCCGTCAACATGCGGAATGATCTTGAGCAGAAAGTTTGGAGCCGCAAGGGAAGCTTTGACTTGCGCCAGGTCAGCTTCGCGGTGCTTGTAGCCCATCGTACCGGTCGCGACGCGAAGCGGCCCATAGTCCAGGGTTCCGACAAGCGTGTCGATCTCGGTTCGCAGCGTCGGCTGTGCAAGCTTTTTGGGAAAGCCCCAGAGTTCACGGCCGCCAGCGATCGGTCCCTCGTCGTTAAGGAACATGCAGTGGGTGTAGCTGCCCCTGCGGCCGCGGAACGAGACTGGGATCACCTGACCGCTCTCCGTGTAGTCGCCGAAGCCATTGGAATCCGGCATGCGGATGAATTCGTATTTCACCAGCGTCTCGCGCTCGTCGAGTTCGAGCGGCGCCGGCACAATTGCACGCAGCTTTGCCGGATCAGTACGGTATGTGATGATCAGATATTCGCGATTAACGAACCGATACGGGCCAGGGGGATAAGACGGGCTCGTAAGCGGCATTGCGAAGGCACGCTCCAATACTTCTTTCTCACGCATGTTCTAGTCCTCTTTGTCGTGGGTTTGCGGTGGATTGCCTATTCGCGACCGTCACGTTCGAGATCAAACGTGAAGACGCCATCCAGGCTCGCGGGGCGAGCAAGAACTTCAGGATGACGAAGCGTGCGGACGGCATCGTGATATCCGGCACGCCAATGGTCCTGCATCGACAGCCGCGAAAACTCGTAGTCCTTCGAGTGACCTTCGTAGTTCTGTGCCCGGTAGATCAGGTGGATGATGTTGTAGACCTTGTCGCTGGCGACCGACTTCAGGATCTTCAGATCATCATTCTCCTCAAGATCAGCAGGAAGCCGGCGCAGGAGCGCCGCGATTGCACGCTGGACGCGGTGCACGCTTTTGAATTGGCCGGTGCTCGCACGCGTGCGGCTTGAAAACTGAATTTCTTTGTGACGCGTGGCGACTTCCGCCAGATTGCGCGGCAGCGCGCCTTGCGAGCTCCAGAGATCGACCTGAAATGCAAGCGTATCCTCACGAACGGGGTTACTGTCGATCACCCACTGTAGCGGCGTATTGGACACGAGGCCGCCATCCCAGTAGTGCTCGCCATCGATCTCGACCGCCGGAAAACCGGGCGGCAGTGCCCCGCTCGCCATGACATGCTCCGCCGTGATCTTGTGGGTGTTGGTATCGAAGTAGACAAAATTGCCGGTCCTGACGTTGACCGCGCCCGCGCTGAAGCGCGTCATCCCCGCGTTGAGGCGATCAAAATCCACCAGACGCTCAAGCGTTTGCTTGAGGCCGCTGGTGTCATAGAAGCTGGTTGCCCCGAGCGTTCCGCCCGGCTGGAGCCAGGGCACCACAGCGCGCGCAGAGAAGAAGCCCGCAGCGCCGCAGGCGACCGCGAGATTGGCACTAATTTGGTTGAGAAGATTGCGCGTGTCGTCACTTCTCGCCAAATCACCGAAGGGATTGGCTAGCCAATCCCAAGGGGCGCTCGACGTCACATGCGCCCAGAATTGGCGCAGCCTCTCGACGCGGGAATTGGGCGGATTGCCGGCAATGATGGCGGCGTTTATCGCACCGATCGAGATGCCGGCGACCCAGTCCGGATGG
>NZ_JAFATE010000153.1 GCF_019244115.1 Bradyrhizobium sp. | reverse complement strand
GTCGCGTTCTTTCAAAGCCGGTCGCGGCGAAATTCACCAACAACTGACCGCGACACGGACAGCGCTCCTGCGCAACCGGGTGGCGCGCAACCGGCATCAGGCCGCAAGAGCGCGACATGACATGCGCACGTGGCAAGTCGACCGCCGCAAGCGGACGCGGCACCTCATCGAACTCGGCGGCCTCATCGTCAAAGCCGGTATCGTGGAACTGACCCGCGATGATCGCGCCACTATCTACGGCGCGCTGCTCTGGATGGCTGATAAGCTACAAAGCGATCAGGGCGCACATGCTCGCGAGCTATGGATCGCGAGGGGAAAGCGAGCGTTCGAGGCGGACTCGGCGACACACAAGGGGACAGATCGAAGTGCTCCAGCAACTCGTCGTTGATGCACGATAATCGCGTGTCAGCCGAGCGATTACATGCCCGGAGCTGCGCTGGACAACGCGATGGCGCTGGAAGCGGCGGCGGCCGAGTTCGCGGTGCGCCGAATTCATCAGCACCTAGCGAGGAGCTCATGCAATTCCGGCGCACGTCGATTGTTCACCACTGCATCGGTCACCGACGGCCGCATCATCGTGCGCTCATTGCAAACAGCGCGTCCGGGCAGCGACGCGGATGACAATAGGGCGGCATACTGCGGTCGCCCACCGCACAATTTGCTGAGTAAGGCATGTCGGTTTCACCCCCGATCTTCATTCAATTGCGGAAGTACAGGCGACATTGCTGAACTTCGTGTTCGTGCCGCGACCGGACTTCTAAGTTTACCAAGGACCGGGTGCGACAGCTTCACTACATATGCTGGCGTTCGGGCCCAAGTTCACTGTCGACGGTAGGCCCGCACGCCCCCAGAAAATCCCTTGCCAACGACTTTCCGACCCCGCTCAGAGTATGCTACGCATCGTGCAACCCGAGCGCGCAATGCCCCAATCACATCAGGGATGTTCCTCAGGACTGTTGGCCCCAAGCGGCGAGCTTGTGGCAAGGCTGATGGCGCTCCGGCCCGGCGGGGCCGTGACTATTGTTGGTCTTCGGCAGGCTCAGCTTATTGAGGTCTTGTCTGGCACGTCATTCGCCCTCCGGATGCTGCGGCTTGACTTGGTCGGCGTCGCCACGACGGCCCTTGCGCTGGACCGGATTCTTAACGATCTAGCGGACCTCGCTGCCGCCCTGTGGCCCGATTGGGAAGGCGCCGAGTCGCCGAAGCTGTTGCCGCGATTGCTACCAGCGTGGCGTAGGGCAGCGACGCGCCTTGCATCGGCAGGCGGTCGTCCTCGACTTAAGAGACTTGCGCAAGAAACGGAATTTCCCCACCTGCTGTCCGTGCTTCCGGGTCTTGTACTTCTCGCTGAGGTGGACTCGCTACGTAGCGAGCGAGCAGCACCAATCATCACGGCGCTTGATTGGTGTCGTCGCCACGGCGCGGCTGTCGTGGCATTGCTTGACGAGGAGCCTGCGCCCGAGGCGCCTTGGGACCTCTTGCTTTATGACGCGCTCATCGTCGATCAATTTCCCGTCGAGCCGGCGGCGCACCGGCTGATCCTGCCGCCCTCCGATACGGTGCCACGGGGAAGCGCCATCGAGCGACGAATGCGCGAAGCGTTGCAGGCCACGCCCGACCTTGCCGGCCTGTTCGAGGACGAGGTTACCCTGCAGCTGGGCGCGCTTGGGCCGACGCCGCGCGTCGATCTGCTTTGGCGTGACGGCAAGGTGGTGGTGGAACTCGACGGATCCGAGCACGAGCGCGATCCAAACTATGGTGCCGACCGTCACCGCGACTACGAACTCCTCGTGGCAGGATACCTGGTATTGCGGCTTACTAACGCCGAGGTGCAACTGGATCTCAGCCGTTCGCTGGAGAAAGTACGCCGCGTGGTCAATCTGAGGAGAGAACTGCCTTGAGGTACGATCCGACACCCACCCAAGCACTGCTGCTCTTCCGGCTCCTCGCCCGCCACGGCGCAAGCGCGCAAGCCGAACTGAAAACGAAGGTGCAGGTGCGGGACCGAGAAGCCCTGATCAAGGCGAAGATGATTACTGCCCCCAAAGTGGGTCGCGGGTTCAAGCTGAAGCTTGAGGACGCCGGTTGGGCCTGGACCGCGAAACACCTTACCGCGGAGCTGCCGCCGGCGCAGCAGACGCTCTCCGACTTCCTGGCTCGGCTCAGCGAACACTTGGCAAGGAGTGGCGAGACGCTGGCCAATTTCATCGGCAGCAAGCCGGAAGAGATTCCACCTCCGCAGCCTGCAAGAACGCACCGCAAACGCGACGGCAGCTCGGCCAAACCCAAGCGGCTCTCGGAAGCTGCACTGCGCAAGCGTATAGAGGCGGCCTATCTCGCGGTCACCGACGGCCGCAAGAACGAAACCGTGCGCTTGGCGCGCTTACGAGCCGAACTCCCCGACCTGGATCGTGCCACCGTTGATGCCGCACTCGGCCGTATTCTCAAAGGGGACAAGACGGCGTCGCTGATGCGCCACGACGATCCCCACCAACTCGATCAAGCCGACCACGACGCCGCGTTTAGCCCAGCAGGCGAGCCTTTCCATGTGATCTGGATAACGTCATGAGCCCCGAACTACAGGCCTTACAGGACGCAGATTTCGGCTGGGTGCGGTCGCTCGACAGCGTCTGGAGCGAAGAAGCCACGGACGCCGGCCCGAACGAGGACTTGGTTGATGGCACCATTGCTGAGCTTGCCCAACTAACGAAATCACCAAACCCTCCGGGCCGCGTGTTCCTCGGCCAGGCTGGCATCGGCAAGACGCACCTTGTTGGCGTGCTGCGCCGCAGGGCCTGGGCCGAGGGCTGCTGGTTCGTGATGCTTGATGTGGTTGGCATTACAGATTTCTGGAAGAGCGCTGCCCTCAGCTTTGTCACTTCGATGCTTCAAGAAATGCCAAATGGGCAGCATCAGCACGAAGCGGTGATCGGCGGCGTCGCCCGTCGCTTCAAGATCGAGAAGGAGGTGAACATTGTCTTCGCGAACCCGACGATCGAGTCGAAGCGGATCGTCGATTTGCTGGTAAAGGGCTTGCTAAAGAATGACTCCGCCAACGCGTTGAAGTACCAGGACGTATTCCGCGCGTTGGCGCTGTTGCGCTCGCACGATCTCGCGACGGTTGGCATCGCCCACGCATGGCTGCAGGGTTACGATGCCGATGAGGCTATGCGAAGAAGTCTTGGTTTCCTGACGCCCCCACCGTCGCCCGTCGAGATCGTGCGCGGACTCATGTGGGTTATGAGTCTGGCTGGTCCAACGCTGATCGCCGTCGATCAGATCGACGGCGTGCTCAGCGTTGGTGGTTCGGATTTCGGTGACGCGCCAGACTTCACCAAGCTGCTGACCGCGGGGCTGCTCGATCTCGCGGCCGTGATTGGTCGCGGCATCATTGTGGTCACGTGTTTGCTGAGCTCCTGGGAAATCATAAAGACCGAAGGACCGACCCCACTTACGCAACGGTTTACAGCGCCGGCTCCCTTGCGTCTTGCGCGGCGCGATACCTTTGTACGCAAGCTCATCGCCGACAGGCTCGCCCCTGCCTATGCCAAGGCGGGTATCGCGCCAAAGAGCCCGACACACCCCTTCACAGAAGCAGCTATCGACAGCGCTTCCGTCGGCATGACACCGCGCACCATCCTGATGCGCTGCGATGAGCACCGCAAGCGATGCTTGGCCGAGCGGAAAATCGTACCATGCGACGCTCTCGTAGAGAGCACTATCGTTGATAGTCCTTTAGAGCCGACGGACCGTAACGGATTCAACGCCAAATTTTCAGAAGCGGCTGCGGCGGCCGATCTCAATGGTCTTCTCGACGAGAAGGACGACAGCAAGCTCGGCATGCTGCTGCGCGACGCCTTCGATCTCTACGCCAAGCAAATCGCGCCGCACGACGATTACGAGGTCGTTCCCAAGATCGACCCAGGGCAGAAGACGCCGCCCCTCCATGTCCGGCTTACCTTCGTTGACCACCGCTCCAACGACCGCGAGCAGCACTTTTGTTTTCGAGCGCTCCAGCACAGCAATGCCGTGGCGCTGTGCTCCCGCTTTCGCGCGGCGCTGACCGCCTCGGGCGTCTCCGCCAAGATCGCCGAACGCAAGCTGATCATCGTCCGGCGTGGACCGCCGCCGAGCGGCCCGAAGACATGGGAGCTTTTCGACGCGTTTCGTGCCGCCGGCGGACTCGAGATCAACCCGAGCGACGATGACCTGCGCAGCATTGTAGCCCTGCGCCAGATGCGCGATGCCGCACTGGCCACCAGCGACTTTGACGCCTTCGAGCGCTGGCTTATCGAACGCAAACCGCTATGCGAGACAACTTTCTTCAAAGCAGCAGGCTTGTGCCCGCCGCCGTTGCCGCCTTGGGACGGAGCATCGCGCGAGGCTCGCAGCGCCGGAGCCGCGCATGACTTCTTGCGGCGAAAGGATCGCGCAGGTGCGGGCGTGGGCCCGCAAGCCAGTGAGCCCGAAGGCGAGCGCTGGCCTGCTCGCCGCGAAGAAAAGCAGGATGCCTCGAATTTATCCCCGGAGGCGCTTGTCAGCGTTCCGACCGCGCCCGGAAGCACGGAATTCCAAGGGGTTCCGGTCAATGCACCACTCGCGGCCGCAATCCCCGTAGGCCGTCGCGTGGCGGGTGGCGACACCGTGGAGCTGGCTACGGCTTCGTTGCCGCGGCACACGGCGATCATCGCCGGCGCAGGATCGGGCAAAACGGTGCTCCTGCGGCGCATCGTCGAGGAGGCGGCGCTGGCCGGCATTCCGGCCATCGTGATCGACCCCAATAACGATCTGTCGCGTCTGGGCGATGCTTGGCCGGAGCCGCCAGCTGCCTTCACCGATGAGGATGAAGCCAAGGCTACACGCTACGCCGCCACTGTCGAGGTCGTGGTGTGGACGCCGGGGGTCCATGCCGGCAATCCACTGTTCCTTTCCGTGCTGCCAGACTTCGTCGCTGTCGGCGACGATCCCGATGAGCGCGCACAGGCGGTAATCATGGCCGCCGACACACTGGGGCCGCTGGCGGGTGTGAAAACCAATCTGCAGAAGGGCGTACTCGCCGACGCGCTCCGAGCGTTCGCGAGCGGGGGTGGCGGCGACCTCAAGGCGATTACGGCGTTGCTCGCCGACTTACCTGAGGACGTCAGTGACATCGGAAACGCGGATAAGATTGCAGCCAAAATGGCCGACGAACTCAAGGCCTCCGTCGCCACTAACCCGCTGCTCAAGGCAACCGGGCCCGTGCTCGAGCCCAAACTCTTGTTCTTCGGGAAAAGCTCATCGAAGACACGCATCTCAGTTATCAATCTTTCCGGCTTGGCGTCGGACCAAGCCAAGGAGGACTTCGTCAATCGGCTGCAAATGACGCTGTTTGGCTGGGTCAAGAAAAATCCCTCGCCGCGCGGGCTGCTTTACGTGATCGACGAGGCGCAGTTGTTTATCCCTTCGGGAGCCGGCGCCCTCTCGAAGACAAGCGGAGTGCAGCTCGTTGCGCAGGCGCGCAAGTACGGGCTCGGCATGATCGCAGTGACCCAGGCGCCTAAGGGAATCGACAACAAGGTGGTCTCTAACTGCACCACTCAGTTTCTGGGCAAGCAGAACTCTCCAACGGATCAGCAGTCTGTAAAAAGCATGATCGTCGCGACCGGGGGAGCGGCCGACGACGTCGGCAAGCTCGCGGCGGGTGAGTTCTACTTCAAGACGGAGAAAAGCGGCAAACCGTTCAAGCTGAAGACGCCGATCTGCCTCTCCTTCCACCCTCCGAACCCTCCAACACCGGAAGAGGTCATTGCACGCGCAAGAAGGTCTGCCGCGGCCATTTGACGACACCGAGCATTAAACGAATTTTGGTACTTGCGAAAAACGAGAGTTTCTCAGCGCCGTTTAGTGCTTGATCGGTGCAGAACTACGGTGCCAATTTCGATCAACCGCCGTAGGATCGGTCATCGCCCTCTCGATCAAGTTGTCGATGATTCACATGTAGGAAGATTCCTCATCGTCCTCGTTCGCAGCACTGCCAAGCGCAACCCATGTTCAACTGAACGCGTCCGACAACGATCTTTTCGGCGCGGTAATCGCGCCGCATATCAGTGACAGAAAGATCAATCCTGTCCGTCCATCGAGGGGTGGTTTGTAGCGCCTACCGTGCTGACGGCGGATCTAATCCAAGGCCAGAGGTGCCGAATTTTCGCCTCGGCATCTTGCTTGAGTATTTTCCTGGCAATCCCGGCAAAGACACCGACTGTCCGCTCATGCTCGTTGGATCGCCCTACGACGTAAAACGTTCTTTCAGCACTTGGTCTCGGTAGTGGGACGACGGCTATTCGTGGCGCGTGCGTCCTGCCTTGTAGCAGGCAGAGCGGCGTAGTAATGGCCCAGCCAGCGCCATCTGCTACCATTGCAAGAAGAGCCTCCGAGCTGTCGATTTCCAAAGTGCGTACAGCATTAACGCGAAGTCGGCGAAGATGCCGT
>NZ_JAFATE010000078.1 GCF_019244115.1 Bradyrhizobium sp. | reverse complement strand
CACGGCGATGGCGATCGCGGGCGCCGACATCATCGTCTGCCATCTCGGCCTCACCACGGGAGGCTCGATCGGCGCGCAGACCGCGCCAAAACTCCAGGAGTGTCCGCAGATGATCGACATCTGGGCGGCGGCGGCGCTGAGCGTCAACCCGGACATTCTCGTGCTCGCCCATGGCGGCCCGATCGCGGAGCCGGCCGACGCGGACTTCATCATGCAGCACACCAGCAACTGCCATGGTTTTTACGGCGCGTCCTCGATGGAACGGCTTCCGGTGGAGCGCGCGCTGACCGAGCAGGTTCGAAAATTCAAGTCGATCGGCGCGCGACAGCGCGCATGATCAGAGGAGGTTGACATGTCAGGGGTTCTGATTGGCGAGTTGATCCTTTGGCTGATCGTCGCGATCGTCGCGATCGTGATCGGCGTCTACATCGTGAACTGGCTCTACCACCGCTCCTCCAAGGAAGTGTCCTTCGTGCGCACCGGCTTCCTCGGCGAGCGGGTCGTGATCAACGGCGGCGCCTTCGTGCTGCCCTTCATCCACGACTACACCCCGGTCAACATGAACGTGCTGCCGATGGGCATCGTGCGCGCGAGGCAGGACGCGGTGATCACGCGCGACCGTATGCGCGTCGACATCGAGGCCGATTTCTATGTCCGGGTGCAGCCGACACGGGAGGCCGTGTCGATCGCAGCCGCAACGCTTGGACGCCGCACCCTGGAGCCCGAGCAACTCCACGCGCTACTGTCGGGCAAGTTCGTCTCGGCGCTCCGTTCGGTGGCGGCGGAAATGACCATGGAGCAGATGCACGAGCAGCGCGGCGACTATGTCGTCAGGGTCAAGGCGGCCGCCACCGAAGCGCTGGCCCAGAACGGTCTCGAACTGGAATCTGTCGCAATCACCGACCTCGACCAGACCGACCTCGAATTTTTCAACCCGTCGAACCGGTTCGATGCCGAAGGTCTCACCCGGCTGATGGAGGACATCGAGGCCAAGCGCAAGCTGCGCAACGACATCGAGCAGGACTCGATGATCAAGATCCGCACGCGAAACCTCGATGCCGAGCGGCAGGCCCTGGAGATCGAGCGCGAAAGCGAGACCGCGCGACTGGAGCAGGAGCGCGACATCGAAATGCGCCGGGCGCTGCAACGCACCGAAGTGGCGCGCGAGCGCGCGCTGCGCGAGACCGAGGCCGAGCAGGCGCAGATTACCGCCCGCGAGGCGATCGAGAAGGCGCGGATCGCCAACGAGCAGGCGATCGCCGCGGCACGGATCGCCTCGGAGCGGGAGATCCGGCAGACCGAGATCGAGCGGACCCGCGCGGTCGAGGAACGCGAGCTGCTGGCGCGCGAGGAGATCGAGAAGGCCAGGATCGCCAACCAGCGCGCCATCGACACTGCGCGCATCGCCAGCGAGCGCGAGGTGCGCCAGCGCGACATCGAGCGCACGCGCACGGTCGAGGAGGCCGAGATCTTGGCCCGCGAGGCGGTGGAGAAGGCGCGCATCCAGCAGGACCGCACCGTGACCGACGCGCGCATCGCCAACGAGGAGGAGACGCGACGGCGCGAGATCGAGCGGACGCGCGCGGTCGAACAGGCCGAGATCGCAGCCCGGGAAGCGACCGAGACGGCCCGCATCGCCCAGACCACGACAGTCAATGCGGAGCGGATCGCCTCCGACGAGCGCACCCGCGCGTTGGAGATCGCGCAGGTCCGTACCATCCAGGAGGCGGAGATCGCGGCACAGAAGGCCGTCGAAGCCGCGCGGATCGCGCGCGAGCAGGCGCTGTCGGCCGAGCGCATCAGCGCCGACCACGCCACCCGCCGCCTGGAGATCGAGCGCAACCAGGCGATCGAGATCGCCGGCATCACCGCGCGCGAGGCGACCGAGGCGAGCCGCATCGCCCAGGAGGAGCGCGTCCGCGCACTCGAAATCGCTCGGCATCGTACCGTGGAGGAGGCCGACATCACCTCGCGAGAAGCGATCGAAGCCGCCCGCATCGCCCAGGAGCAGGCGGTCGCGGAAAAGCGCATCCGCGCCGACAAGGAGACGCGCGGGCTGGAGATCGACCGCACCGAGGCGATCGAGGCGGCCGAATTGCGCCGGCGTGAGGCCGTCGAGCGGCGCCGGATCGAGGTCGATCTCGCGCTGGAGGCCGAGCGGATCGCTTCGTCGAGAACCCGCGAGGTGCTCAACATCGACCAGAAGAAGGCGATCGAACTCGCCGACGAGACGCGCGTCATCGAGCTCGCTGCAAAACGCTCCGAGCGGATCGATGCCGACCGGCAGGTCAAAGAAGCGGAGATCACGGCGCGCAAGCTGGTCGAGACCGCCGATGTCACGCGCGAGCAGACGCTGGAGGCCGCGCGGCTGGCGCGGCGCCGCGCCATCGAGCAGCTCGAGGTCGGGCGGGTGCAGGCGCTGCAGGAGGCCGAGATCGCCTCGCGCGAGGAGGTCGAGCGCGCCCGCATCGCCTCCGACCGCGGCCTCGACGAGGCCCGCATCGGCCGCGAGCGCGACCTGCGCAAGCTCGAGGTCAATCGCGAGAAGGAGGTCGAGACGGCGCTCTTGGACAAGGCGATCACCCTCTACGAAAAATCGCTGGAGGAGTCCGCGGCCAAGGTCGCGGCGGAAGAGGCGAGGGTGCGCGCGACCGAGGCGGCCGAGCGCGTCGTCACCGCGCGCGAGAGCGAGATCGCGCGCCGGCGCAAGACCGTTGAGGTGCTCATTGCCGAGAAGCAGGCCGAGGAGACCCGTATCGCGGCGGAGGCCGAGCGCGTCCGCGCCGCCGTCGAGGCCGAGGCGCAGCGGCTGCTCAACGAGGCGGAGAACGTGCTGACCGACCAGGCGCGCTACTCGCTGTTCCGCAGAAAACTGCTCGACCGTATCGAGGGCATTGTGCGCGAGAGCGTCAAGCCAATGGAGAAGATCGAGGGCATCCGCATCCTTCAGGTCGATGGCCTCAACGGCAACGGCGGCGGGCTCAATGGCGGGCGCAGCGCAACCGACGAAGTGATCGACTCGGCGCTGCGCTACCGGGTGCAGGCGCCGCTGATCGATTCCATCCTCTCCGACATCGGCGTCGAAGGCGGCAGTCTCGCCAAGATGCCCGGCCTCATCCGGGAGGCCCGCGACATGCAGGGCATCAAGGATTCCGCGCGCAAGGATCGCGAGGCCAAATCCGAGCCGCCGCAAGGCGGCGGTGACGGATCGAAGAAGAAGGGCTGAGATCAGATCATGGCCAGGGTCTATGTCTCGACTGTCGTCAACGCGCGCAACGATCGGGTGTGGCAGCGCGTGCGCGATTTCAACGGCCTGCCGAACTGGCATCCGGCGATCGCGGAGAGCCGGATCGAGGGCGGTGAGCCGGCGGACAAGATCGGCTGCGTACGCGATTTCCGGCTGCGCAACGGCGAGCGGTTCCGCGAAAAATTGCTGGGACTGTCCGACTACGACATGTTCTGCACCTATTCGATCCTGGAATCGCCGATGGGGGTCGAGAACTACGTCGCGACGTTGCGGCTGACCCCGGTGACCGACGGCGATCACACCTTTGTCGAATGGACGGCCGAGTTCGATTGCGCACCCGAACGCGAGGGCGAACTCGTCACCAATATCGGTGGCGGCGTGTTCCAGGGCGGTTTTGATGCCCTCAAGCGCGCTTTCGGAGGATAGCGGTGCCGCATATCGTGAGGAGCACGATCATCGATGCACCGACCATGACGGTGTGGAACGTGCTGCGCGATTTCAATGGTCACGACCACTGGCATCCAGCCGTCGCCACCTCGACCATCGAGCGCGCGCAAGCTTCCGACAAGATCGGCTGCGTCCGCCGCTTTCGTCTCAAGGATGGCTCGGAGCTGCGCGAGCAGCTGCTGGCGCTGTCCGATCTCGAACAGACGTTTAGCTATTACCTGCTCGATACGCCGATCCCGATGTTCAATTACGTCGCCCATGTCCGGCTGTTGCCGGTGACCGACGGCGACCGCACGTTTTGGCATTGGGAATCTCGTTTCACGACAAAGCCGCAGGATGCCGTCGCACTGACGAAGATGGTAGCGGACGACATCTATCAGGCCGGCTTCGAGGCGATCCGAAAACATCTGAAGGAGGCTGCATGACGAGGCGATCGCATGCCGTCGTGCCGCGTTTCACCGTCATGCTGCGCGCAGGCGGGGCATCCAGTAGCCACCGGTGTTTACTGGATCCCCGCTTTCGCGGGGAGGACGACCTCTTGCCGGGCCTGGACCGTTCTGTCACGGCGGAGGCGCGATCATGCCTGTCACGGTGAAGACTTTTGCAACCGCGGCGGAGGCGGCGACCGCGCTGTCGGCTGACCGCGCCGCGCGCTATCTCGGTGGGGGCACGCTGGTCATGCGCGCGCTCAACGAAGGCGATATATCGATTTCGACGGTCGTTCGCGCCACCGACCGCGCGCTGAACCGGATCGATGTGTCCAGCGCACGCGTCGTGATCGGGGCCGGCGTGACCTTCGCCCGCATCCTGGCCGAGCGTGAGCTCGCATTTCTCCATGCGCCGGCGCGCGCGATCGGCGGCCCCGCGGTGCGCAACATGGGCACGGTCGGTGGCAATCTGTTCGCGCAAAATCCGTTCGGCGATTTCACCGTCGCGCTGCTGGCGCTGGATGCGATCGTGTCCGTGCAGGGCGGCCTCGGCGCACGCGACATTCCGATCGAGGAGTTTTTGCAATCGCGCGACCGGCAGAGCGGGGCGCTGGTGCTCGCGATTTCGTGCCAGCGGCCGTCCTCGGCCGATGCATTCCGCTATCGCAAGGTGGCGAGGATCAGGCCGAAGGGCGGTTCGGTCATCACGCTGGCGGCGAATCTGGCGGCCAGCAGCGGCCGCATCACTGGCGCGCGGATCGCGCTGGGCTCGATGGGACCGGCGCCGATGCGCGCCAGGGCGGCCGAGCGCGCCCTTGAGGGACGCGCACTCGATGCCGCGTCGATCGCTGCTGCGGCCGCGGTCGCGGCCGAGGGCGCTTCGCCCTCCGACACCGCGATCGCCAGCGCCTGGTATCGCCGCGAGGTAATCGGCGTGCATCTGCGACGGCTGCTTTCGGGTCAGGAGTAACGGCATTATGGCCAAGACGCCCCTGCAGTTCCGGCACAATGGCAGAGATGTCGCGCTGTTCGTTGATGGCGGCACCAATCTCCTCGTCGTGTTGCGGGAAATGATTGGTGACATGACGCCAAAATTCGGCTGCGGGCAGGGCGGCTGCGGCGCCTGCACCGTGCTGATCGATGGCGAGGCGCATCTCTCCTGCCTGACCCTGGCCGAGACGGTCGGTGGTCGCCACATCGAGACACTCGACGGCATCAAGGACGGGCCGAACCTGCATCCGCTGCAGCGCGCCTTCGCCGAGCACTTTGCGGCCCAGTGCGGCTACTGCACGCCGGGCATGCTGATGGCGGCAAAAGCGCTGCTTGATCGCAATCCGCAGCCGAGCCGGGATGAAGTGGTCGAGGCGATCTCCGGCAACATCTGCCGCTGCACCGGTTACGAGCCGATCATCAACGCCGTGCTCGCCGCGGCTACGGGGCTGCGCGCCCGCGCCTAGAGGACGACAACCATGCTGGAACTGCGCAAGGAAATTTTTGCCGACGAGCGTGATGACAACCTGAAGGAAGTTGGCAAGGGCACGCAGCGGCAGGACATGCTCGGGCACGTCACGGGGACGTCGACCTATTTCGACGACCACAAGCTGCAGGGCCTGCTGCATCTGAAGGTGCTGCGCTCGGCGCACGCCCATGCGCGGCTGCGCCGCATCGATACATCGGAAGCGGAGCGCTCGGAGGGCGTCCGCCGCATCATCCGCGGCGCTGACGTGCCGCGCAATCTCAACACGCTGCTCAGCCTGATCAACTTTGGTAAGGACGATGAGCCCTCGCTGGCCGTCGACAAGGTGCGCTACAAGGGCGAGCCGATCGTCGCTGTCGTCGCCGAAACACCGCGCGCGGCGCATGAGGCGATGGCGAAAATTCGTGTCGATTACGAGCCGCTGCCGACCGTGTTCGATGTCGAAGACGCGCTGAAGCCCGGCGCGCCCGTGGTCAACGAGATTTATCCAAAAAACACCTTCACCTATCACGAGGTCTACGATCACCAAAAACTGCGCTTCGGCGATGTCGAGCGCGGGCTTGCGGACGCCGATCACGTGCTCGAACAGCGCTACCAGATGTCGCCGATCGAGCATGCGCCGACCGAGACCAATGGCGCGATCGCAGCCCCGGACACCAACGGCCGTTATGTCGTCTACACCTCGACGCAGGCGCTGTTCTTCTCGGTCGACACTTGCGCAAAAATTCTCGATGTGCCGTCCAACACCTTTCATTTCATCGGCGGCACGGTCGGCGGCGGATTCGGCGGTAAGGTCGATACTCTGACCGAGCCGCTCGCGATTCTCGGCGCGATGCTCACCGGGCGGCCGGTGCGCTACGTCTTCGGCCGCGAGGAGGAGATGCTGTTCGGTCCGCCGCG
>NZ_JAFATE010000066.1 GCF_019244115.1 Bradyrhizobium sp. | reverse complement strand
TCCTTGAACTTGGCGCTCATCTGCGCCATGCCGTCCTCGATGGTGCCCTGCGTTGACATGCCGATGGAGTTCGGATCGTTCAGCGTGGCGGCGTAGTCGCGGACGTCCTGGGTGATCTTCATCGAGCAGAACTTTGGGCCGCACATCGAGCAGAAATGCGCGACCTTGTGGGCTTCCTTCGGCAGCGTCTCGTCATGGAACAGCCGCGCGGTGTCCGGATCGAGGCCGAGGTTGAACTGGTCGATCCAGCGGAAGTCGAAGCGGGCGCGGCTGAGCGCGTCGTCGCGCAGCTGCGCCGCCGGATGGCCTTTTGCGAGATCGGCGGCGTGGGCGGCGATCTTGTAGGTGATGACACCGGTCTTGACGTTGTTGCGGTCGGGCAGTCCGAGATGCTCCTTTGGCGTGACGTAGCACAGCATCGCGCAGCCGAACCAGCCGATCATCGCGGCGCCGATGCCGGAGGTGATGTGGTCATAGCCCGGCGCGATGTCGGTGGTCAGCGGCCCCAGCGTATAGAACGGCGCCTCGCCGCACTCTTTGAGCTGCTTGTCCATGTTGATCTTGATCTTGTGCATCGGCACGTGGCCGGGGCCCTCGATCATGACTTGGCAGCCCTTCTGCCACGCGATCTGGGTGAGCTCGCCGAGCGTCTCCAGCTCGGCGAACTGCGCGCGGTCGTTGGCGTCCGCGATCGAGCCCGGGCGCAGGCCGTCGCCGAGCGAGAACGACACATCATATTTGCGCATGAGGTCGCAGATCTCGTCGAAGCGGGTGTAGAGAAAACTCTCCTTGTGATGCGCCAGGCACCACTTCGCCATGATCGAGCCGCCGCGCGAGACGATGCCGGTGACGCGGTTGGCGGTCAAGTGGATGTAGGGCAGGCGCACGCCGGCGTGGATGGTAAAATAGTCGACGCCCTGTTCGCACTGCTCGATCAGCGTATCCTTGTAGACCTCCCAATCGAGTTTCACCGGATCGCCGTCGACCTTCTCCAGCGCCTGGTAGATCGGCACGGTGCCGATCGGCACCGGGGAATTGCGCAGAATCCATTCGCGCGTGGTGTGGATGTTGCGGCCGGTCGAAAGGTCCATCACGGTGTCGGCGCCCCAGCGGATCGCCCACACCATCTTGTCGACCTCTTCCTCGACCGAGGAGGTCACCGCCGAGTTGCCGATATTGGCGTTGATCTTGACCAGAAAGTTGCGGCCGATGATCATCGGCTCGAGCTCGGCATGATTGATGTTGGAGGGAATGATGGCGCGGCCACGCGCGATCTCGTCACGCACGAACTCCGGCGTGATGAAGGCGGGGATGTCGGCGCCAAAGCTCTCGCCGTCGGCCAGCGCGGCCTCGGCGCGCTCCAGCATCTTTTTGCGGCCGAGATTCTCGCGCTCGGCGACGTAGATCATTTCCTTGGTGACGATGCCGGCGCGGGCATATTCGAGCTGCGTCACCTTGTGGCCGTCGAGCCCGCGGTGCGGATTGTGATAGGCGGAGAAGGCGCGCGCCGCCTTATCGGTGGAGACGTTGCCGTTGTCCTCGGGCTTGATGATGCGGCCCTCATACTGCTCGACACCGCCGCGCTCCAGAACCCAGGCGGTGCGATGCCGCGGCAGGCCGGCGTTGACGTCGATCGTCGCTTGCGGATCGGTGTAGGGGCCCGAGGTGTCGTAGACCACAACGTTCGGCTCGCCGGCGCCTTCGGAGAGGATGATCTCGCGCAACGGCACCTTGAGCTCGGGCGCGGCCTCTGGGGAGGCGAACACTTTTCGCGAGGAAGGCAGCGGTCCGGTGGTGACGGCGGGCAGCGTGGTGTCGGGATTGGAGCGAATGTTCATGGGATCCTCCTTGTTCCTTATATTCCGGACGTTGGTTTGCCGTCATTGCGAGGAGCGAAAGCGACGAAGCAGTCCAGACTGCCTCCGCGGAAAGATTCTGGATTGCTTCGCTTCACTCGCAATGACGGCGCAAGTCGCTCGTGCTCCTCGCAATGAGGGCGGTGAGAGTTGGTGCGCATCACGCAGCCTCCGCCTCGACCTCGAGCCAGGCGCGCACGCGCGCGTCGGGATCGGCGTGTTGGGTGATATCGGAGACCACCGCGATGGAATCGGCGCCGGCGGCAAAGATCTCGGCGGCCTGTTCGCGCTTGATGCCGCCGATCGCGACCAGCGGGATGTTGCCGACGCGCTGCTTCCATTCGCTGATTTTCGCAACACCCTGCGGGGCAAAGCGCATCGCCTTCAGCGTGGTCGGGAAGATCGGTCCCAGCGCGACATAATCGGGTTTTGCGGCCAGCGCCGTTGCAAGCTCCGCGTCGTCATGGGTGGAGATGCCGAGCGACAGCCCGGCCTCGCGAATCGCGGCAAGGTCGGCCTCGGCAAGATCCTCCTGGCCGAGATGCAGATATTTGGCGCCGGCCACGATCGCCGCGCGCCAGTAATCATTGACCACGAGCTTGGTGCGCGTGCCCCTGGTCAGCTCCAGTGCATCAGCCACGATCTGCAGCGCCTCGCCGTCGTTCAGGTTTTTCGCGCGCAGCTGCACCGTGCCGACGCCGAGCCTTGTCAGGCGCTCGACCCAGGCAAGACTGTCGACGACGGGATAGAAGCGATCAGGATACGGCATGCCAGAACGGGGTCCCGACGACTGGAGTGGAGGGAGAGGCGAAATCACGCGCGTCCATCAGCCCGGCCTCGAAGGCGACGCGGCCGGCCTCGACACCAAGTCGGAACGCGCCGGCCATCGCGACGGGATCTTTGGCCTTGGCGACCGCCGTGTTGAGCAGCACCGCGTCATAGCCGAGCTCGAGCGCGTGCGCGGCATGGCTCGGCGCGCCGATCCCGGCATCGACGACGAGGGTGATGTCGGGCAGACGGTCGCGCAAAAGCCTCAAGGCGTCACGGTTGATGATGCCGCGCGCCGAGCCGATCGGCGCGGCCCAGGGCATCACCACCTTGCAGCCGGCATCGACCAGCCTTGTGGCGACGGAGAAATCCTCGGTGCAATAAGGAAACACCTCAAAACCGTCCTTGATCAGGATGGTGGCGGCCTCGACCAAGCCGACCACGTCGGGCTGCAGCGTGTCGTTGTCGGCGATCACCTCGAGCTTGATCCAGGAGGTGCCGAACAGTTCGCGCGCGAGTTTTGCGGTCGTCACCGCCTCGCGCACGCTGCGGCAGCCCGCCGTGTTCGGCAGCACCGTGACGCCGAGTTCGCGGATCAGCGACCAGAACGCGTCGCCGCTCTTGCCGCCGGCGGCCTCGCGGCGCAGCGACACGGTGACGATCTGCGCGCCGCTGGCCCGGATCGCAGTCTGCATGATCGCGGGCGAGGGGTAGAGCGCCGTACCGATCAGCAGGCGGGATGAGAATTGTTTGCTGTAGAAGGTCAGCATGAGAACCGTGTCTCCCCGAAAAAGGACGTCATCCCCGCATAAGCGGGGATCCAGTATTCCAGAGCGCCGGAGGTTGAGCCGAGACGCCGCGGCGTACTGGATCGCCCGGTCAAGCCGGGCGATGACAGTTGAATGCGTTGCGCGAGCATCGCATCTTTCACGCTCTCCATGTTTACGCTTCCCATGGTCACCCTCCCTGCCGCGGGGTGATGATCTCGATCTCGTCGCCGCTGCTCAAGGACCGTGCGGCCCACTCGCTCTTCGGCACCACGTCGTAATTCACCGCGATGGCGAAATGCGTGCCCTCGTAGTCGAGCTCGGCGAGCAGCGCCTGCACGCTCGCGGCGGCGATCTCGCGCTCCTCGCCATTGACCCTCACGCGCATTGCATCACCTCATTGTCGATCTGGCCGCGCGCGACGAAGCCGAGCGTCAGTTCGGCGAGCGCCGGCGCGATCAGGAAACCGTGGCGATAGAGGCCGTTCACCGCGATGCTGTCTCCATTGATCGCGATCCGCGGCAGGTTGTCGGGAAAGGCGGGTCGGAGGCCTGAGCCGAACTCGAGAATGCGGGCTTCGGCAAAGGCCGGATGCACGGCATAGGCGGCGCCGAGCAGTTCTAGCGCGGAGCGCACCGAAACGCCGGTGTCCTCCGTCTCGATCGAGGTTGCGCCCAGCATGAACAGGTTTTTCTCGCGCGGGATCACATAGAGCGGCCAGCGTGGATGGATCAGCCGCACCGGGCGTCTCAGCTCCACTTCGCCGGTCTCGATCAGGATCATCTCGCCCTTGACGCCGCGCAGCTCGGGCTGCGCATCGCGTGCAAACAGTCCGCGGCAGTCGATCACAAGACCGTCGACCTCGCTCGCCGACACGTCGCTGTTGAAATGGATGGTGCCGCCGGCCGCGATGATCTTTTCGTGTAGCTTTGGCAGCACCCGGCGCGGCTCGACATGGCCTTCGTCGGCAAAGAACAGCGCCTCGCGAAAACGCCCCTCCAGCGACGGCTCCAGCGCGGCGAGATCGGCCGCGTCGAGCCGCCGGTGGTTCAAAGTCATTTTCGCAAAACGCTCGAAATCGGCGCGCTCGCGGGCATGGGCCACGACCAGCGAACCGTTGAACGCCGTGTCGGGCAGCTCACGCCGCCAGAGGTCGAGCGAGCGCAGGCCGAGCCGCGAGATCACCGGCTCGGCGACCTCGGTCTCGCACCAGGGGGCGAGCATGCCGCCGGCCCAGTGGCTGGTGGAGAGCGTCAGGCTGGCATCGCCGCGTTCGTGCAAGGTGACGTCGTGGCCGGCCTGCGCGAACAGCAGGGCCTGCCAGGCGCCGGCAATGCCTGCGCCGATGATGGTGACGGAGGATTCCCCCCGCGGCTTCCTGGTCTGGTACATCCCTGTCCCTTCGCCGGCATGACCCGGATCAGGTTCAAAGGGTCACCGCGGTCCCCGGCCAGTGCCGGCGTATGCGGTATCTCAGCTCCTCCTCGGAGCTCCCCTCGGAACGGCGGTAATTTAGGCCGATACGCCGCGCTGTCAATGTGACAGCTTTGTTGCAGGCCGTGTCCCCGGCTCTGGCCGACGTCCGGCCGGCTATTCGAACTGAACGAGCATGTTAGGTCGATCAGAGCCGCTGCTCGGCCTGGGCGTGGAGCAGCCGCTGGCGCTTTGCGGCATAGTAATAGCCGCCCGCATAATAATGCATGGCACGGGCATGGTCGCCGTTGGCGGCCCGATAAGCGCCGGCGAGGTATTTGATCCCATAGGTGAGATTGGTCTCCGGATCGCGCAGGCCGGCGGCGTCGCCGGTGTAGCCGAGTCCGCGGGCGGTCGCGAGCTTGATCTGCATCAGGCCGATACAGCCACCGCGTCCGACCAGCTGCGGCTGGTAGCGGCTCTCGCGCTGAATCACACGATGCACCAGTGCTTCCGGCACATTATTGGCCTGCGCATGAGCCCTGACGAGCACATCAATTTCTTCGTGACCGGCTGATGCCACGGCTGGAAAAAGCAGCGCAGCCAACGCCAGCGCTAGCAGCGATAGGGAATGTTTCATGCGAAAAGGCCCCTGGGCACGCGTGAGTCGCTCGGGTTCACGCTTCGGAACCCCGATTCGCGCATTCGCTGGGCAACAATGTGGCAAGGTCGGTGCTTATCGGCGGAGTTCCGGCGGAGGGCTCAAGGCATGTACGCCATCGAAACGACAAAAAAATGTCGTGGAGAGGATCGGCGCGACAGTCTGTGCCCAACAACAATCTGTTCCGTTCTCGAGAAAAAACTGACAGACATTCAGGGAGGTGGACCATGGCCAGAACGGATTTTGGCTCCTTGCCCCGGCAGAATCCCTGCGCCCAGTGCGGCGAACCGATCGGCGTTCCCGAATGGATCGAGAACGAAGCGAGCCGCACCCGCTATCTCTGGCATTGCCTTGTCTGCGACTACCGTTTCGAGGCGGTCGCGATCTTCGAGGACGCCGATCCGGACGCGCTCGCGGCGTAGGGTCTTCCGATCATCATGCGGCCGCGCGCTGGCCTTGCTGGCGCACCGGCAGTTCCATGCGCACCATCAGTCCGCGCGGCTGCCGGTCGTGCAGCGACAGTTTGCCGCCATGCGCCGTGACGATCGCCCGGGCGATCGATAGCCCGAGCCCGAAGCCGGTGGCGTCGTCCATGTTGCGCGCGTCGTCGCCGCGCACGAACGGCTCCAGCATGTCGCCCTTGTCGCTGTCGGACATGCCCGGGCCGTCGTCCTCGACATCGACGGTGACGCAGTCCGTGGTCACCGTCAGGCGGATCATGACCTCGCCGCCGAACCGCACCGCGTTCTCGACGAGGTTGGTGACGGTGCGCAGGAGATCGTCGGGGCGCGCGGTAGCCATCGCGTGCCCGGGGCCGGCATAAGCGACCTTGTGTCCCATGTCGGCGAACTGGTCGGCGACGAGCTGCAGCGTGCTTGCCACATCGACCAGCGTCATCTGCTCGAGCTTGCGCCCGTCGCGCAGGAACGACAGCACGCTCTCCAGCATCGATCGCATCTGATCGAGATCGGCGAGCATGCGGCTGCGCTGGATCTCGTCCTCGATGAATTCGCTGCGCAGCCGCATGCGGGTGATCGGCGTGCGCAGGTCGTGACTGATCGCGGCCAGCATCCGCGTGCGGTCGTCGATCAGGTCGGTGATGCGCTTGCGCATCCGGTTGAGCGCTTTGGCGAGCGAGCGGACCTCTTCCGGTCCGCGCTCGGGCAGCGGGGCGGCGTCGCGGTCGATCGAAAAGCTCTCGGCGGCCCTGGCGAACGACGACAGCGGTCGGGTCAGCGTGCGTGCCGCCCATAATCCGAGCAGGGTGACGCTGACCACCGCGAACATCAATGTCGTCATCCAGGGGCTGCGCCACAGCGGCGGCGGCGGCCGATCGGTCGGAACGAACGCCGAGATCGCGGTACCATCGGGCAACGAGATGCCGATCCGGCGGCTCGGATCACCCGGCGCGCCCAGCGGGAAGATCCGGTAGCCACGGCCGAGACGGCGCAAATGATGCAACGACGGCGGCCCGCGCTCCTGCCGGACCAGCGTTGCCGCCGGCACGGCGTCGGCTGCCAGATTGCGGATGTCGAGTTGCGGAAACGCGCGGGCGAAATCGATCAGGAGCCGCGACCGTTCGGCCGGCGGCGCTGCGCCGAGCAACTGCGCGGCGCTTGCGAGCTGCGCCGCCCCGTCTTCGCCGCCAAACTCCGGCCGATCCGGCCGATGGAGCAGGAAGGTCGCGGTGATCGCCAACTGCAGGCCGACCATCGAAACCAGCACCAGCGCCGCGATCTGTCCGCCGATTCCGCGCAGGTTCAGAAAACCGAGGAGCCTCATGGCTGGAACTTCATGCGAGAAGCCTGAACGACGCTAAAATACGAATGCACGAGCAACGCAGTTTCAAAATCTGGTCTTGCTGTTCGTCGAAGTCACCTCGACATGTGGCGTGAACACGTAACCGCCGGACCGCACCGTCTTGATCATGCTGGCTTCCTGCGGATCGGGCTCGATCTTGCGGCGGATGCGGCTGACCAGCACGTCGATCGAGCGCTCGAACGACCCGGCGTTGCGCCCCTGGGTCAGGTCGAGCAGGCTGTCGCGCGACAGCACGCGGCCCGGCCGTTCGCAGAAGGCGCGCAGCAGGTCGAACTCGGCGCTCGTCATCGCCACCCGCGCGCCGTCGGGATTGCGCAGTTCACGCAAACGGAAATCGATCCGCCAGCCATGAAACGACAGCGCGGTGGCGCCTTCGGTCGCGCTGGCCGTGCGGGCCACCGCCTGGCGCCGCAGCACCGCGTTGATCCGTGCCAAAAGTTCGCGCGGATTGAAGGGTTTTGCGAGGTAGTCGTCGGCGCCCATCTCGAGCCCGAGGATGCGGTCGACGTCCTCACCGCGCGCCGTCAGCATGATGATCGGCACCTGCGATTCGGCGCGCAGCTTGCGGCACAGGCTGAGGCCATCCTCGCCCGGCAGCATCACGTCGAGGATCACGAGGTCGACGCGGTGATCGTTCATGGTGCGCGCCATCTCGCGGCCGTCGGTCGCGGTCGACACGTTGCAGGCGTGGCTGCGCAGATATTTTGCGATCAGCGCCCGCGTCTCGCGGTCGTCCTCGACGACCAGAATGTTCGGTGGTGCTTGATTCATGCCGCTAGTTGTCATCATCCCTGAGGCGACAACAAGGATTTTTGTTTCCGACTGTTTCTGCGCGCCGCGGCGAAACGGCGTGCAACCCACAGCAGCAGCAGCGGCAAGGAGTCGTTAAGCCGCGGATGGAGTGGTTGGTTGCTGCTGCTAAAGCTCCGGCAGCTTGGTCACGGAGACGTTGATGTCGCCGGCGGCTTCCGCGATCACGCGCAGCGTCTTGGAATCGAAGGCGAGATCGGCGAGGCGGAGATTGGTGATCTCGGCGTCGACGTGAACGCCGTCCTCGTCCTTCTGGAAGTCCGAGATCGCCTGCGCGATCTTGGCGCGCGCGTTCTTCGCGAACGGTTTCAGGTCGATGGTCGCCTTCTGGTAGATCGCTTGCTGCAGATGCGGCACGACCGCGCGCGCCGCCGCACCTAGCAGCCCGAACGCGGCCTCCGATTCGACGGCAAGCTGCACATTGATCAGCCGCAACACCTGCTGCTCCTGGTCGAGGACGGGCACACCCCAGATATGGATAGTCGCCTCGGCGCCGAGACTGAAGAAGCTTTTCTTCTCGTGCGCCTTCACGTTCAGCGAGATCAACAGCCGCTCGCCTGACGCGGCAAGGTTGGCGCTTTTCACATAGACCTCGACCGGGCCCGAGCCGTCCTCGGGAAAGGTGTGGCCCACGAGCTGGCCTGCGATGATCTTGTTGACGTCGGCAAAGGGCAGGTCAATCGGCACGCCGATGGCAACGCCGCCCTGGGTCGGCGGGATGATGCTGATCCTGTCCGGGAACGGGCAGTCGGGCTTGGTCGGCTGCGGCGTGATGCGGGTCTCGGCCTCGATCCCGATGGTCAATGTGACCGCCAGGGCATCGACACGCGGCTGCGCTGCGATGGCGCGGGTCGGCTTCACCTCGAGCCACAGCGCCGGCAGCGAGGCCGTGGTGTCCGCGCCCTGCAGCGGTAGCGAGCGGCAGGCCTTCTCCCATTGCGCCCGCGCATTCTTCAGCAAGGTGGGATCGTTGCGGATCCGATCGCCGATCGCGTTGAGCTGTTCGCCGACCGTCTTGTCGATCACCGGCTTGATCTGCGCCGGCACGCTGACCTTGGCACCGGCGACCAAAACGTTGGTGTCGCCGAGATTGACCTGCGCGCCGAAATTCGGCTCCAGGTGCCAGGCGGTGGCCAGTCGCGGCCGCGATGTGATGATGACGTTGCCCTTGATCTCGGCGCTGGCGTTGAGCTGCTTGATGTTGACGCTGCCGATCTGCTTGGCGGCGTTCGGACCGAGCAGGCTGCCGAGCGCCTCGCCGAGCGAGCCGGTGGCCTTCGACGACAGCGAGCCGGTGACGTTCAGCTTGCCCGTGATCGGCGTGATCAGCGACAGCGTGTCGTCGCTGCCGGCGGCCCTGATCGGGCCGCGCGTCGCGGTCCAGCCGATGTCGGCGTTCTGCAGCACGCGCGAGACCGGGTTGGTGGACTTGCCGACGAAATCGCGGGGCGTGTTGCGCTCGGCAACGTTGCGGATCGCGCTGAGAGAAACCGCAACCGGGGCAATGATAACAGAACTGCGCGAGGCCGGCGGCAGTGGCGGAAGCTCCGTCAGCGCTGGTGCCGTCGTATCGCGCGAAGAGAACAGATCGATCATCTTCAGACTGAGATAGAACGACAGGCCAAGCCCGATCGCGATTGTGATGCCGGCGAGCAGCGAGGCCTGCAGCCGCGTCTTTGGTTGCAGCAGCTCCCGGAGCCGCTCCGGCGGCGCCAGTCGCGTGCCGAGCGCCGACCACCATGCCAAAATTTCCCTGAGGCGGTTCGGCGGAAGGCCTTCCTCGACTTCCTCCTCTCCATCCGGTTCTCGCACGGCGGGCAGCGCCAGGATTTCCCGCAAGCGCGACGGCGGGAGATCCTCCTCCGGGGACGGCGGCAGTTCCTCGCTCGCGAACGCGTCATCTGACGGCGCCGGTCGCCGCAGCAACGTTTCGAGCCGGTTTCTGATCCATGGCGGCGGCGTCAGCAATTTGCTGAGCCAGGTCGGCACTTGCATCGTCTCCCCGGACCTGATCTCGGACTTGGGTTCAAGCGCTTGAGTTTACAGGTCGGATTGAGGCTGCGCCAGTATGGGCGGGGAGGGGCGCGGCGGTCGCTTTTCCGCCCGTAAAAAGCCTGGAGACTTATCGCGCGCGCATTCACCTTTGAGTGGAGTCTGGGGCAGTGCGTTTCCTGCGGATAGCGAGAACCAGCAACATTTCGAAACAAAACGGCCCCGTGAGCGAGGGCCGTTCCGTCGGAATCGAGGCTGGTTAGCGGACGGTGGTGCTCAGGTCCGCTCGCCGCTCCATCGGCATCACGATCACCTTGGTGCCGAGATTGACGCGCGAGTAGAGATCGCTGACGTCCTCATTGGTGAGGCGGATGCAGCCCGAGGAGACGTGAGTACCGATCGTCTCCGGCGCGTTGGTGCCGTGAATACGGTACACCGTGCCGCCGAGATACATCGCGCGTGCGCCGAGCGGATTGCCCGGGCCGCCGGCCATCTGCCGCGGCAGATAGGGCTGGCGCGCGATCATTTCCGGCGGCGGTGTCCAGTCCGGCCACTCGGCTTTCTTGGTTACGGTCTGCACGCCCGACCAGGTAAAACCCTCGCGGCCGACGCCGATGCCGTAGCGGATCGCCTGTCCGCCGCCGAGCACATAGTAGAGATAGGTGTTGGGCGTATCGATGATCACGGTGCCGGCCGCCTCGCGGGTCGGATAGTTCACGACCTGACGGCGCAGCCGCGCCGGCATCTCATAGACGGTGCCATCGTCCTCGCTCGGCGCGACCTGCACCTGCGGCGGCGCTGCGGCCTGCTGATACTGCGCCGGCGGTATCAGGAAAAACGGAAACAGCTGTGTCGGCGGCGCGGCGAGCGCCGACGAGGACAACGCCAGCGCGCCGATCGCGAACGCGCCGAGGCCGAACAGATGACGGGAATTGCACTTGGCCGAGGTGAGTTTTGGCATCGGTCGTCCCCCCTGTTCTGGTCGCGCCTTGCGCGCTTGCTGCGCTTCGTTGACTAAACCCCTAGCTGCAAGAGGTTTCGGGACGCTTGCGCGGGAACAGGAAAACGGTTTCGTCGCGTTAAGGATTGTTTCATGACGGTTTCGCGACACGCGAGCTGCGAAATCCCCCAAAAAGAATCCTCGACATTTCGATGACGTCACACGTTTGAAATATCCCTGTTCTTAACGTCCTCACTCAAGGAATCATTCTCAACTCAAGGCTCGCTTGATGCCGATACTGATCGCGACCGATGCCTGGCACCCGCAGGTCAACGGTGTCGTGCGCACGCTGACTTCACTGGCGCGCGCTGCCACAACGCTCGGTGCCGAGATCGAGTTCCTGACGCCGGAAGGTTTTCCCTCCTTCGCCTTGCCGACCTATCCGGGCTTGCGGCTTGCGCTGCCGAACCGGCGTGAGATCGCGCGGCGCATCGAGGCGGCGGCACCGGAGGCAATCCATATCGCGACCGAGGGCCCGGTCGGATGGGCGGTGCGCGGCTACTGCCTGCGGCACAAGCTCGCCTTCACGACCTCCTACACGACGCGCTTTCCCGAATATGTTTCGGTGCGCACCGGCATTCCCGCGGCAGTCGGCTATGCGGTGATGCGCCATTTTCACGCGCCATCGGCGACGATCATGGTGGCGACCAATTCGCTGCGCCAGGAGCTTGGCCAGCGCGGCTTCAGGAGGCTCGGCTTCTGGACGCGCGGTGTCGACACCGAGCTGTTCCGGCCCGACGAGCCGGCGACGCTGGACCTGCCGCGGCCGATCTTTCTGACCGTCGGCCGCGTCGCGGTCGAAAAGAATCTCGATGCGTTCCTGTCGCTGGATCTGCCCGGATCGAAGGTCGTGATCGGTGACGGGCCGCAGCGCGCCGAGCTGGAGCGGCGCTATCCGCGCGCAATTTTCCTCGGCGAGAAGAAGGGCAGGGACCTCGCCTCGCATATCGCCGCAGGCGACGTCTTCGTGTTTCCGAGCCTCACCGACACCTTCGGCGTGGTGCAGCTCGAAGCGCTGGCCTGTGGGGTACCGGTCGCGGCGTTTCCGGTCACCGGTCCGCTCGATGTGATATCAGACCGTCCGATCGGCGCGATCGATTCCGACCTGCGCGGCGCCTGCCTGCGCGCGCTCGGGCGATCGCGCGAGGCCTGCCGCAATTTTGCGCTGGAACATTCCTGGGAAAACAGCGCGCGGCAGTTCGTCGGCAATTTGAGCCGATTGCAGGCAAGTGCCCATTTTGCTGGCCGCGCAAGCCGCAGGGCGACCGATCTTGTACGAACTTCGCAAAGCCCCGGGCGTTAACAACCCAAAGAGAACGAGAGTGAAGATGGCAGAGATCATGAAGCTTGACGGGACCACGGAGTTGGACTTCGACCGCGAGACGGTCGAGCAGGCCTATGACCGCTGGGCACCCGTCTATGACCTCGTGTTCGGTGGCGTGTTCAGCAAGGGCCGCAAGGCGGCGATATCGGCGACCAACAAGATCGGCGGCCGCGTGCTGGAAGTCGGCGTCGGCACCGGAATTTCGTTGCCGCAATATGCGCCGCACTTGCGCATCCTCGGCACCGACATCTCGGAGGCGATGCTGAAGAAGGCGCAGCGCCGGGTCGACGAGCTCCGCCTGAAGAATGTCGAGGGACTCGCGGTGATGGACGCCGAAAAACTCGAATTCCCGGACAATTCGTTCGACGTCGTGATGGCGCAATATGTCGTCACCGCGGTGCCCAATCCCGAGGCTGCGCTGCATGAGTTCGCCCGCGTGCTGCGTCCCGGCGGCGAACTGATCATTCTGACCCGGGTCAGCGCCGATGCCGGCATGCGACGCTTCATCGAGCAGCGGTTGCAGCCGGTGGTGCGGCCGCTCGGCTTTCGCACCGCCGAGTTCGCCTGGTCACGCTATGTGAGCTGGCTGGCGAGCGCGCCGGGGATGGAATTGGTCGAACGGCGCCTGGTGCCGCCGCTCGGTCACTTCTCGCTGGTCCGCATCCGCAAGACCGAGATGGCCGTGGCCGCCTGATCAGCTGCAGTAGGGTGGGCAAAGCGAAGCGTGCCCACCGCCCAGGGCTGATCGCGCGACTGGTGGGCACGGCGCAAACGCGCCTTTGCCCACCCTACAATCCGAATTGAGCGGCAGGCCGTGCGGCCTCTTTCTCATGCCTTAGGTGAACGTCATGTGTCATTATGATGATGTCACATGCCCTACATCGAATCGCTGTATCGCCGTCCCATCTCATTTTCGGGGAAACACATGATCAAGAACTTCCTGGAGCAGTTGCGGATCCAGCGCTGGGACGATCACCGCTACTATCATCACAGCCGGATCAACCAGAGCCTGCATTTCGTCAGCGCGATCAGCTTCCTGATCGGCTACGTCTACATGTTCATCGATCCGGTGTTCTCCGCGCTGATCGGCTGGCTGGTGTCGATGACGTCGCGCCAGGCCGGGCACTTCTTCTTCGAGCCCAGGGGTTACGACCACATCAATCATGCGACCCACGAGCACAAGGAAGACATTAAGGTCGGCTACAATCTCCGGCGCAAGGTGGTGCTGATGTCGATCTGGGCGGCTTCGCCCGTCGTGCTCTACTTCGATCCGACCTTGTTCGGCCTCGTCAAGCCTTGGGCGTCGTCGGCCGATTTCATGCGGCAGGTCGCCAAAATCTGGCTGGTGGTGGGCATCGGCGGCCTCTTGTTCCGCACCGTGCACCTGTTCTTCATCAAGGACGTCGAGACCGGCCTCGTGTGGATGACGAAGATCATCACCGACCCCTTCAACGACTTCAAGCTCTACCACAAGGCGCCCTTGGCGCTGCTCCGCGGCGAGCTGATCGATCCAGGCCTCGACATTCTCGAACACGGCCTCGAGTTGGAAGAGAAGACCGCCTGAGCGGCCCTGGGCTTCTGCGGCTGCAATTTCACAATGGCCGGGCTCTGTCCCGGCCATCTGTTTTTCTGGTCATTCCGGGGCGCGCGTAGCGCGAACCCGGAATCTCGAGCTTCCGGGTTCGGCTCTTCGAGCCGTCCCGGAATGACGATCGATGATTTCGGATGATTTCGGAGTGAAGAGCTTGGTTGAAGCTGTGGCAGCACAGGAGGTGCGCTCCCTCCCCCCCTGCGGGGGAGGGCTGGGGAGGGAGGTACCCCGAACATCTGTGCTTGTGGCTACCCCCACCCCCGACCCCTCCCCGCAAGGGGGAGGGGAGTGGAAAGAGTTCGCCGAGTGGCGATCAGCGGCGCTTGAAGGCTTGGGCGAGCATCTCTTTGAGAATCTGGCGGCGGATGCGCTTGTTGGTGAGGGCGGCGTCGTGCCACCACCAGCCGTCCTGCATCATCTTGGTCGCCGCCGCCACGAAACGCTTCGTCACCTCGGCGAAGTCGGCATCGGTGTAGTTCAGGCTGAACACCAGGCGCCCGGTGCCGACCCAGCTCAGCGCGAGGCCCTCGGCGCGCAGGTAGTATTGCAGCATCCAGTTGTAGCGCGACGGCTCGGTGTAATCGACGGTCCAGATCGACGACAAGTTGGCAACGCGGACCGGCAGGCCGGCGGCGTTAAGCTTGTCGTTGAGGTCCTTCGCGCGGCCATCCCAGACCTCGTCGAGACCATTGTAGATGGCGCGAAAATTGGGGCTGGCGAGCCGGCTCAAGAACTCGTCCATCGACGTCATGACGTAGGGGTGCGAGTTGAAGGTGCCGCGGGCAAAACAGATGTCGGCGGGCGCATCGTCACGATAGCGGCGCATCAGCTCGCGTTTGCCGCAGACCACCCCGATCGGAAGGCCGCCGGCAAGGCTCTTGCCGTAGGTCACCATGTCGGCGCGCACGCCAAAATAGTCCTGCGCGCCGCCGGGTGCGATGCGGAAGCCGACGAACACCTCGTCGAAGATCAGCACGATGCCGCGCTCGGTGCAGACCTCGCGCAGCTTCTTCAGCCACTCGGTATAGGCGGCGCGGTCGAAATTCGCATGGCGGGAGCTATCGACCAGGGCGGAATCGCCGGGCGCGTTGACGTTCGGATGCAGCGCCTGCAGCGGATTGACCAGCACGCAGGCGATGTCGCGCCGCGTCCTCAGGACGTGCAGCGTGCGCTCGTTCATCTCGGCGAGCGTGTAGGTCTCATGCGGCGAGACCGGGTTGCCGACGCCGGGCTGCACGTCGCCCCACCAGCCGTGATAGGCGCCCGCAAAGCGCACCAGATGGGTGCGGCCGGTATGATAGCGGGCCAGCCGCACCGCCTGCATGACGGCCTCGGTGCCGGACATGTGGAAGGAGACTTCGTCGAGGCCGGAGATCTCGGTCAGGCGGCGGACGTTTTCGGCAACGACCGGGTGGTAGAAGCCGAGCACCGGGCCGAGCCCGTGCGCGCGCTTCTCGCCGATCTCGATGCATTCCTTGTAGAAGTCGTGGCCGAAGATGTTGACGCCATAGGCGCCGGTGAGATCGTAGAAGGTATTGCCGTCGAGGTCGGTCAGCGTCACTCCGGAGGACGCCTGCATAAAACTTCCCGACCCGAGATGCTCGCGGACCAGGCGGCTGTACTGGAACGGCACCCGGTAGGCCTGGGTGAACTGCAGGTCCGAGATCTGGGCGGCCGCCTCCCTGGTCGCGGCCCGGCTCTTGACGAAGCGCTCTTCATAGAGCGTGCCCAGCCGGAAGAAGCCGTCCTGGCGGCGCGTTGCGACCTCCTCCGGCGCGCCGTCGGAGCGGAAGAAGTCGTTGATGTCGAACTCGTAGAACGGGATCAGCCGCGCCACCCGGCGCGACATCTTCGAATGTCCGGCCAGCGAGCGGTGCTTGGCGCGGGACAGCGCCAGCCGCGCCTTGACCTTCGGGGCGACCGCAGCGGTCACGGCGACCGCGCCGGCGGCCAGCGACAGCATCGGAATTGGCGAATCCATATCCATCGAATCCCTATCAATGATGACAAGCGCTAACCATCCCTGCTGACAGATTCATGACAGTGAAAAACCTCATCGAAGCCCTCACCGAGCAGGAAGACATCAACTTCCTGTTGACCAACCGCATCCCGCGCGCGGCGCTGACCCGTTTCATGGGCTGGTTCTCCAAGATCGAGAACCCCTTGGTCCGGGACGCCTCGATCGCCTGCTGGCGGCTGTTCTCCGATCTCGATCTGTCGGAGGCGAAGAAGACCAGTTTTAAGAGCTTGCACGACTGCTTTACGCGAGAACTGCGTCCTGGGCTGCGGCCGGCCGATCCGGACCCGGCCGTGGTGGCGAGCCCGAGCGACGGCATCATCGGCGCGTTCGGAACCATCGCCGACGGCGAGCTTTATCAGATCAAGGGTGCGCCCTATTCGCTGCGCGACCTCCTCGGCGATAGCGAGCTGGTCGAGCAGCACCGCAACGGACGCTTCGTCACACTCCGGCTAACCTCGAGCATGTATCACCGCTTCCACGCACCGCAGGATGGCCGCATCCTTAAGGTCAGCTTCATCCATGGCGATGTCTGGAACGTCAACCCGATCGCGCTGAAGCGGATCGAGCGGCTGTTCTGCAAGAACGAACGCGCCGTGATCCGCATGCAGCTTGCGAGCGGCGAGGCGCTGACGATGGTACCGGTCGCGGCGATCCTGGTGGCCAGCATCCGCCTGCATTTCATCGACCGCGTGCTCAACGCGCAGACGACCGGGCCGCTGCAGTTCCCGTGTGACGTGACCGTGCACAAGGGCGACGAACTCGGCTGGTTCGAACACGGCTCAACCATCATTCTGCTCGCGCCCGGGCATTTCGAATTTTGCGCAGGTATCGCGGAGGGAACGCGGATCAAGGCGGGGCAGCAGCTCTTGCGAAGCCCGACGATGCAACCGACCCTGGCGTCTTGAGTGTCTGGTGCAATCTCGATTTTGCCCTGACGGCTGATTATATGAAAGATGTCTGTCTTCGAATCACGATCGCAAATCCGGGATAGTTGATGGCGAGAGAGCCTGTTCTGGCGGCGGGTGGCATCGTGCTGCGGCGGGGGCAATCGCCGCGGATCGCGGTCGTGCGCCTGCGCAAGCGCGATGAGTGGGTGCTGCCGAAGGGCAAGCTCGACAATGGCGAGACCGCGCGCGACGCCGCCGAACGGGAGGTTTTGGAAGAGACCGGGCACGATGTCATCGTGCATGAATTTCTGGGAACGCTGGCCTATGAGTCCGGCGGGCGGTCCAAGATCGTGCACTACTGGCGCATGGAGGCCGACGGCGAGCAGGCCTATGAACTGATGCACGACGTCAGGGCAGTCGACTGGCTGCCGCTCGACCTCGCGATCGGGCGGCTGTCGCGCGCCTATGAGCGGGCGTTCCTGACTCATGTCGGTCCGCATGCCCTCGAGAATGCTGCAGCGGCCGAAGCCTCGCGGCGCGCCCAGGCGAAAGCGCCGGCGGCGAAGAAGCGCCGCAGCCGTCAGGCTCCCGCGCGCAAGCCGCTGCCAAAACCGCCGCTGCCAGCGCCCACGCCGCAGCCCGATGTGATGCTTGGGCCGCCCGGGCACGATTTGGAGCTGCCTACGCCCGAGCTGCAGGTATCTGCTCCGTTCCTTGACGGCGAGATCCTCGACATCGGGCAGCCCATCGAGAAGGCGGAGGCGATGCTTCCGATTCATTCGGAGGACGCTGAACCGGCGCAGGTCGAGATGGCTTCGAATGGGGCTGCGGTCGCTGACGCCGATACCAACGCCGAGATCGCAGCGGCCGCGTCCGATGCGGAGACCGAAGTGCCGCGGCCCAGCCTGGCGCAGAAGGTGCGCGCCTGGCTCGGCCGCGCGGCTTGATAGAGCGGTTTCGTTGAATTTCGAAATCAATCGATCGGCACGTTATCGACACGACGGCGGTGCGCTCCCTCCCCCCTTGCGGGGGAGGGCTGGGGAGGGAGGTACCACACGACGAGCTGAGTCCGGGGACCCTCACCCTCGACCCCTCCCCGCAAGGGGGAGCGCAGCGCACGGCCCCTTGCTGCGCCTTTTCAGTCCAATCTTGGCTCTGTGACGGCTCACCGCGGTTCGTCGCGCTTGTCCTTGGGCGGCCGCTTGCCGCGCACGGCTCCGGGCCGGCCCGGCTGAGCTCCTCGCTGCGCACCCGGGCGCGGCGGAAGCGGCGCAGCCTGGCGCGGCGCCGGCTCACGCAGGTTCGGCTGCGGCGGCGTGCCGGGTTTGAGATTTCCGCCTTGCCGTGACGGCTCACCCTGCCGTGGCGGTTCACCGGGACGTGGAGGTTCTCCCGGGCGCGCTGGAGCAGCGGGCGCCGGATTCGTGCCGGGTTTTCCCTGCGGCGCCTGGCCTGAACGCTGCGGCTGCCGCTGTTGCTTCGGCTGACCTTGCTGCCGCTGCTGGTTAGGTCCGGGGGGCTGTGTGCCTTGCCGGTTCGGCTGCGGCTGGCTGTTTTGCCGCTGTGGCGTCTGCTGCGGTGTCGGCTGGCGCGGCGGGTTGTTGCGGTTCGGCAGCGCATTCGGATTGGCGCGTCGCAGCGCGCGCTGCTCGGTCACGATCTGGCGGCCGACATTTTGCGCCGCATGCACCTGGCGCACAAAACCCTGGTCGCGCGCCACCTGCTCCGAGGAGATTCTGAGCGGTACGGCACTGACCCGGCCGCCCGGCGCGCCGGGTGGCCGGATGCTGAAACCGCTTGCGCCCTGCGTCAGCGCGCCGAGCCGTGCGCCCAGGCGGTCATTGACCTCGATGCGGCCGACATGGCCGTCCGGATCGGGATAGAGTTTGATGTTGACGTTGTTGCCGCGCGTGGCCGCGCCGCCCTCCGGCACTTCGACGAGCCCGGTGGTGCCGCGAATGCCGAGCGTCGAGGTCGGCGTCGTGATCTTCATGTCGCCGGTCTTCGCCACCGCCGCGGCGACGAAGGCGACCGTGCCTTTTGCGATGTCGAAGATGCCGGCATTCTCTTTGCCGCCGTCCTCATAGACATAAGTGTCAATCGTGATCCTGGCGTTGGCCGACAGATGGAAGGTGGTGCCGTCGTTGAAGGTGATGCCGAGGGTCGAATCGGCCGCGGTCTGCACCGTGTCGTTCAGGAAGATGTCGTCCTTGAGTTTGAGCGCGATCGAATCCTTGTTGTGGATCACGGTCACAACCCCGGTCAGGGTGGCGACATTGCCGATCGGCTCGTCGGAGGCGGCTGAGGTCGGGGAGGGGGA
Source organism: Bradyrhizobium sp. (assembly GCF_019244115.1). Lineage (GTDB taxonomy): Bacteria > Pseudomonadota > Alphaproteobacteria > Rhizobiales > Xanthobacteraceae > Bradyrhizobium. Next base: position 10,002 of record NZ_JAFATE010000066.1, on the reverse strand, counting down.
GGGCACAGGTGTCGGCGCCGGCTGGGCCTGCGCGACCGTCATGAGGCGCGGCACCGCCTGATCGATTCCGGCAGATGCACGATCATCGCCAGTCGGGGCCGGCATTGCCGCCGCGCCGGACAGGCCATGGATCAGTAGGCCGAGCATCAACCAAAGCCGCTTCCGCGCCACAGCCATCGCCCCCCAAGGCTCAATCAGGACGGACGGCAGTAAGGAAGCGGGACGCTGAACCCGGCGTGAATACCTGTGTCAGGCCTTGGTGCAGAATTCGTGATCCCGCCGCAGTGTCCACCTTTCCCCGGCCGGGAGAGGTGGACCGTATCAGCGGAACGGCCGGCCAAAACGTCGCGCGCTAGTCGCCCCAGCCCCAGTAGTTGCGCCAGCCGCTCTTCGGCGGCTTGTTGGCGTAGTTGACTGACGTGGTCCGCTCGGAAGGGTCCGCCTTGAACACCGCCCTGCAGCCCTCGCTCAACTGGGCCCGCTTCTTGGCCATGCACGCCGTGATGCGGTCGACGTCGGGAATCTCCGAGCTGCACAGACGCATCGCATCGCCGGTACACCGCTGCGCCTGCTCCTGCGTGTAGGCATGTGAAACCGACGTCAATGTTAGCAACGCCAGCGACGTTGCGGCCAGCAACGCGCCGTTACTCTTGACCGATCGAAAGCAAGCCACCTGATGTCCCCCTGAAGCTGAAGCGGATGCGATCGCCGCCCGCCGAAGCAGCGCCGCTCCGCAAAAGGATAACGTAGCGGGGTTTGCAGTCATTTGCCGTGATGAGCGAAATTGAATCTTATCCACGGACATCTGGGTTCCATAGCGCGGGAACAGTGATCGACGATCGACGCACTTGATGCGAAAAGGCCCGCATACCGTTGCGAGGCCAGTGTGCACGCGTGTTCTGACGTTCGACGATGTCAGCTCAGACGCTTCCAGGTCTGGCCGCCGCAGAACAGGCCGCCGAATGCGCAGCCCTGCACCTTCAAGAGATTCGGTCCCCTTATCGCGATGGTGGAGTCGTAATTGCCGCCGCCAGCCGGATCATGAATGCGGCCGACCCATTTGTTGTCGGACGGCTTCATGTTGATCAGGACTTTTTCGCCGCTCTTCTCGGCATAGCCGCACAGATTGGCGCCGCAGGGCTCGATCCGCACATTGCCCTTGTTCTCTTCCGTCGCCCACAGGCCGAGCGGCGTGTTCGGCACGGGAGCTGCGGCGGCCGGAGCGGGTTGCGCCGCAGGAGCAGCGGCCGCGGCAGCAGGGTTGGTTGGCGCCGAGGCGGGGCCCGCCAGCGCCGCGGGAGCGAGCGGCGCGGTGGACGCGCCGGCGGCGTCGGCATTTGCGAGATGATTCGTGGACGGGATCTGCGCGGCTGGTGTGCTCGATGTCACGGTCGCCGGAGCCGGCAAGGCGGGCTGTTCGGGGCTGGCGGCCGGCGTCGTCGGCGGTGCGCTGGCCTGAACGCTCGGCGCCTGAGCAGGGGCGGGTGCCCGCAGGGCCGACGGACTCACGGGCGTCTCGTCATCATCATTGCGGCCGGACGTCAGCCGGCCCAGATTGATGCCGCCGAGACCCGTGATCTTGAGGCACGACAGCGCGTCACAGTTTTTCGGCGCTTCGATCCGGATCCGGTGTCCGTCGATGTCGAGCGAGATCGCCTGCCCGGCATGTGCGGCGGTTGAGGCCAGCACGAGAGCGGTGGCGAGGGTGAGCTTTTTCATGAGAGCCTCCGGCGAGCGGGTTGTTGCAACTCGCCGAAAACCTTAAGATCGCCGCATCAGCCTCTTCCGTGACGGAGATCACAGGAGGCGAATGGCTCGCCGCACATCGTGCGGCCATTCGGGGGCTGCGCGGTCAAGGGGGCAGTCGCCTGCGAACGGCGGCAATTGCGGTTGGCCCTGAAAGGAATCAGATACCGCGCTAGAACAGCCCGAGCACGATCGCGGCAACAAAGGCAAACGCGACATACGCGGCGACTACGCTCAACCTATTCTCGAGAGTCATGGACTTCTCCAAGGTTTGCGTCGCACTCTCCGCATTCCGGAAGACCATATTAGCACTTGCTGGACTCCACAAAAAGACAGGCTGGCTGTCCGTAGTAGCCGAGCGTGAACTGCGCTTGGAGTGGCGCGCGTGGTTAAAGATTCGTGAAATCAACGCGTTGGTCAGTCTTTAAGCAAAATCTTAAGCAAAACGGACGAACCTGCGGGGCATGACGCGTGGAGTTCGTTTGTATCTCGTCGGCTCCTTCGTCCTTGTCTCGCTTGCGGGTTGCGGTCGCGGCTTCTTTCAGGCCGAACGTGAACCCTGGCGCGGCGAGGCCGAGATCGCCTGTCTGAAATCCGGGGCGGTGAAAGAAAGCGCCGACATCGTTCGCATCTCGCCGATTTCGGGCCCCGGCGTCTGCGGTGCCGACTATCCGCTCAAGGTCGCAGCCCTCGGCGAAGGCTCGACCAGCTTCGGCTTCGCCGACGAGGATCTGCGTCCACCAGCCGACATCGGCAACCAGCCGCGCTGGCCGGTCAGGCCGGCGCCGCCGCCAGCCTACCAGCCGCCGCCGCAAACCTACCCGCCGTCGCAGGGCTATCAGGCGCCGAACTATCCGAATGCGCCGTCGCGTCCACCGGCTTATGGGCAGGCGCCCCCCGCGCCGATCTCGCTGGCCGCGCCCGGCGTTGCGCCCGAGGAAGACGAGATCGATTTGCCGGATGAGGGGACGCCGGGATCCTACCCGCCGCCGCGTTCGTCCGCGCCCTATGGCGCGCAGGCCTATCCGCCGCATCCGCAATATTCCGCGCCGAACGCGCAGCGTCCGTATGATGCCCCGTACGGAGGTGCGCCGGCCGCGTCACCCACCGACCGCCTGCCAGCGCTTGGACCGGCGCGGGGCGATCCGGTCACGGCCGTCGGTCCGGTCGCGGTAAAACCAACGGCGACGCTCGCCTGCCCGATCGTCTCGGTGCTCGATCGCTGGCTCGCCGAGGCCGTGCAACCGGCCGCGCAACGCTGGTTCGGCGCGCGCGTCGTCGAGATCAAGCAGATCTCCGCCTATTCCTGCCGCGGCATGAACGGCAATCCGAGCGCGCACATTTCCGAGCACGCTTTTGGCAACGCGCTCGATATCGCGGTCTTCACGCTCGCCGACGGACGGCACATCTCCGTGAAGGACGGCTGGCATGGTCTGCCCGAGGAGCAGGGTTTTCTGCGCGACGTGCAGGGCGCGGCCTGCGCGCGGTTCAACACGGTGCTGGCGCCGGGCTCCAACGCCTACCACTACGATCACATCCACGTCGACCTGATGCGGCGCGCCTCGGGCCGCATCATCTGCGAGCCGGCCGCGATCTCGGGCGAGCAGGTCGCTGCGCGTGCGCAGCAGCGCTACGGCTATGGCCAGCGCGATCCCGCCGTCACCGGCGCGCTCGGCGGTGCAAGGGAAGCCTCGCATCGGCGCAAGAAGGGCGAGCGCGTCAACGAGGAAGACGAATTCGAGGACGATTGAGGAGGGCAGGGTGGGTAGGTGGGCAAAGGCGCGTTTGCGCCGTGCCCACCATCTTTTAAAAGGTGTAGTCGTGGAATGGTGGGCACGCTTCGCTTTGCCAATGAAATCTACGAAACAGTGCGCTACTTGATCAGCTCGGCGCCGACTTTGCAGATCGCCGCGTCCTGGTCGCCGGTGCCGCCGCTGCAGCCGATGGCGCCGATCAGCTTGCCGCCTTCGACCAGCGGGAAGCCGCCGGGGGAGGCGACCAGGGTCGGATCGAGCGTCGAGAGATAGCCGTGGCCGGCTTCGTAGACGTTATAGAAGATCTGCGTCGGACGGCGGAAGCGCGCCGCGGTGCGCGCCTTGCCCTGCGAGATGTTGACCGAGGCGATCAGCGCACCGTCCATCCGGAGGAAATGCACGAGCTCGCCATTGGTGTCGACGACGGCGATGTTCATTTTCCAGTTGCGCTTCTTGGCCTCCGCTTCGGCGGCGGCGAGAATCTGCTTGGCCTTCTCCTCGCCGATCGACTGCCCATAGGGAATGTCGAACGGCATGATTTCGGGTGTGCCGCCGGCCGGCGCGTTGGCAGGTGGCGCCGCGGGCGCCGGTGTGGCCTGCTGCGCGAGCGCCGCGTGACCGACGCAGAGCGCCAGCGCCAGACTGGAAACAAAAGAGACAATGCCTCGCATTACTATTCCTCCCGATTGCATCGGTGTCGTTGCTTGCACCGATCGGCCGGGACTATTGCAGAGCGAACGGTATTTCTCAATATGTGAGAGGCTGGCGCCATTGTGGAATGGTCGGCCCATCGCCTGTATCTCACTGGTTTGCTTGCTCGCTCCGGGGGCGGGAGGCTCGGTGGCCCGGGCCGGACCACCGAACTGCGTCATGACATGGCCGGCTCCAGGAACTTGGCGAACGCGTAGCCGTCCCTCACGCCGTCGCCTTCCAGATCGACCAGAGCCCAGCGGCCGCTGGCGACCTCGTCGAACTCAAGCACGTTGAGCGAGGTTCCGTTCAGCAACTCCTTCAACACCGGAAACTCGATTCCGGGCCCGCCGCGTAGCATCAATTCGGTCCGAACATTGACGACATATGGACCAAGCGGCGCAGGTGGCTGCACCGCAACTTCAGCGCCTGCGGCGAGCTGGTTCTCGACCACGCAGATGAGCCTGGGGCCGATCGACGACTGGTTCAGGAAGCCGGCGCTGTCGAGCGGGAAGAACTTCTTGCCAACCGTGCCCGTGCCGCCGGCCAGGAACTCATTGCCGCCGATGGTGACGGCATTGCGCACTCCGTTGCGGATCTCGAAATCGACCACGATCGCGGCGTGCGAGGGATAGTCGGCATGGGTCCGGGCCGATTCATAGGTAACGGTGCCGCCGCTGCGATTGTGGTGAATGAGATCGCCGAGCTTCGGAGCATACTCGTTGATCGGATGCGCGCGAAATACGCCGCGGTTGTTGTCCGCGTTGGCAATCGCGGCGTTCACATAGACGCTGTGAAGCATGCTGAACCTGAACTGCTCCGCCGTTGCGCCCGACCGTTTGACGCAGAACGAGACGAACGCGGCCGACCATGCGTTTTCGTCGAGCGTCGGATCGAGGCTCCGGCTGCCACCGGCAGCCTCGTAGTAGTCTGCGATGTGGCTCCGCAGCGGCTCGCTGCCTTCGTTGATGTCATGGAAGCGACCGAACTCGGCCTGGGCGACCGAGACGATTGAGGGAATCGCAGGCTGCGGCGCCGGAGCCGCGGCTGGCGCCGTCGCGGCTACTGCAGGGGCGGCGGCCACGGGCGCGTGGGCTGGCGTGGCGATGTCGTGGGCGATTTTCAGAAAGCGCTCGATGTTCTCGCCATAGAAGAACCGTCCGTCGTTGAAGCCCTGTTTAAGGCCTTTGGCTTCTCGAAAATTGCCGAAGCCCGTATTGTAGACGATGGCAACGAAGGCCGACTCCAGGTCAGTCAGCGACGTCTTGTTGTTGAGACCGAGCTGTTGCAGGCCGGTGCGCAGTTCGAGCATCAGCTTGTCGACGCAAACGCTGAGGTCTTTCCAGCTCTGGTTGAGGAAGAAATTCGGATCGCGGCGGAAGAACTGCAAGTCGTACTGGAAGATGCCGTAGCCGTGCACGAATTTGTTCGGGCGCCTGCCGAGCTCTTGGTAGGTCTCGATGCCGGTCCCGTCGCCCATCTCGATCAAGAGCCGATGCGCCAGGTCGAACATCTCCTGGCCTCGCGGTGCGCCGATGAGCGCGTCCTTGTTTTTCGGGAAGGCGCTACGGCTCGGCTCGTCGAGTGTGTCGCCGACAGACAGGCGCAATACCTCCTCGGGCGGCACGTTCAGACGCAGCCTGCTCCACAGTTCGCCCGATTCCTGAAATGCGATGGCGCAGACCAAATCGAACGATACCGGCGTTCCGGCCAGGGCCGGAATGATGCCAGCGGCAAAATTCTCTTTGAACCACGTGATCTCTTCCTTGATGGCCATGTGAAAATTCCCGGTTGTGAATGGGGAGGTGTCAAATCATGGCCTGCCGAGCGGGAACTGGCGGGGAGCGATCGGAAGGAAAGGCGAGGGCGGTCGGGCCGTTGATCGCCGGCGGCAACGTCAAGCGATGGGGTCGAAGGTCGCCGCTTCATGATGTGCCCCGGAGGCCGAACAAGCAGGCCTTCAACGGGTAGCACCTGTTTGATCCAATCCACGTGAGTTGGTTCACATCTGTCCGGCCTCGTGGCACACGCAGGCGCGGGACGATTCGATATCAGACGGTCGCCCCTTACCGCGCCAGCCGTTCCAGGAGGTCGTTGACGAGACCGATCAACAGATCGAGCTTGTAGCCGGTCATCGGCAGCGGGTTCGCATCGGTGGTCGCGCGGCGCGCGGCCTCGAGCATCGTCTCCTCATTGGCCTCGGCGCCGAGCAGCAGCGCCTCGGAGGCCAAAAGGCGCAGCGGCCGCGGCGCAATGCCGCCGGCCGCGAGGCGGACGAAGCGGAAGCGGCCGTCGGTGACGACCGCGCGGGCGCAGACCTCGACCAGCGGCCATTCGGCATGGCTGCGGCTGATCGCGCGCTTGTAGAGCGCGCGTTCACCGGCGACCGGCGCGGGCAACACGATGCGCCGGATCATCTCGCCCTGTTGCAGCGCGTGATCCCGGCCGTCGCTGCCGTCGCCAAGCAGGTCGCCGACAGACAGACCGTCCCTGCGGTCGGTGTCGATTGTGGTCGCCTCATAGGCCAGCAGCGCCACGGCCATCGACGAGGGATGCGGCGCGACGCAGGCGCCGCTGTCGAAGGCCACGTGATAGAGATGGTTTCCGGCGCGGGCCGGACAATCGATGCCGCCTTTCTTCAGGCAGGCGATGTGCGGATTGCGGTAGTACCAGCAGCGCGAGCGCTGGGCGAGATTGCCGCCGAGCGTCGCCAGATGCCGGATCTGCGGCGTTGCCAATCCGCCCGCGGTCGCGGCAAGACCGGGATAGGCCGCAGTAAGCCCGGCATCGCCGGCAATCGCCGCAATGGTCGTGAGCGCGCCGATGGTGGCCGCGCCGTCATCGGAAAAACTGATGCCGCTTTCGAGCTTCGAAGCGATGTCGATCACGGGGCCCCTGGCGATGCCGCTGCGCAGCCGCTCCGACAAGTCGGTGGCGGCGGCGCGGAATTCCGCGGTCGCCTCGGCGCAAGACGTGGTCATGCCGCGGTCCTCCGCAGCGCCGCGGCAAGCCGGTCGGGCCGGAACGGAATTTCCGTCAGCCGCACGCCGATCGCGTTGTAGATGGCGTTGGCTATCGCCGGTGAGGTCGGCACGGTTGCGACCTCGCCGATGCCGACGCTGCCGCCCGCCACGTGTTCGAAGCCGGCCTCGTCGAAATGCACCGCGATGCGCGGTGTGTCTGCGATGCCGGGAATGCGATAGTCCTCCATGCTCGCGCTCAGGACATGGCCGGACAGCGGATCGATCTCGCGCGTTTCGTAGAGCGCGTAGCCGACGCCCTGGATCACGGCGCCTGCGGCCTGGCTATGCGCGAGATCAGGGGCCACGACCTTGCCGATCGCAAGACCGGTGTGCACCGAGAGCACGCGGACATGGCCGAGCCAGGTGTCGACCTCGACCTCGACCACCTGCACCGAACTCGGTACGCCGGCGCCGACCACGATGTTGGAGAACCAGCGCAGCACGAGGCCGAAGATCGTGCCCATGATGCCCACCTCCTTGAATGGCGAACGAATGCGCGGGTCTGACGGCTTTGCGTCCTTCGCCCGTTCGGCTGAGACGACGAGGTCGGGAGAGGCTGCGATCATGTCGCGCCAGGGCGCATTCGAGCCCTGCGGCGGTGATCGCGACGCGTTCTTCACGATTGCAGCCTTCAGCTTGGTCACGGCCGCGAGGGTCGGCGGCACCAGCGAGGCGGTCACGCGGCTGCCGCCGGAGCCCGGTCCTTCGGGCAGCGAGGACTCGCCGATGCGCACCTCGATGTCGTCGGGCTCGACCCCGAACTCGCGCGCCACCGTAGAGGCGATCACCGTGCGCGTGCCGGTGCCGATGTCCTGAACGGCGCTGCTCGCGACGATGCGCCCGCCCTTGACGGCGAGTTCGATGCGCGATCCGGGCTGCCAGAGATAGAGCCAATATCCGGTGGCGACGCCGACACCCCTTCGGTAGCGGCCGTTCTGTGCCGCGGCCGGTGTCCTTTCGCGCCAGACATCCAACTCGGCCGCCCAGTCGTAAAGCCGCTGCCGGTTGGGGTCAGGATCCCAGCGCTTGCGCAAGGCGATCGGATCGAGCTTCAGGCGGTGGGCGGCCTCGTCGACCGCCTGCTCCAGCGCAAACGCCATCGGCGGCCCGCCGGGGCCGCGGAACGGCGCGCCGGGCGGCAGATTGCTGACGACGTCGAAATCGGCGAGCTGCTTGGCGTCCGCCGGATAGATCATGCGCGCCAGTGCCGCGATGGTCGAGTTGGTCGCCGCGCCGGTGTCGGCGTAGGCGGTGAGCGATAGCGCCTTGAGGCGGCCCTGCGGAGAGGCGAGCAAAGCGAGCTCGAGTTCGGCGGCCGGACGATAGCCGGTCACCGAGAGCTCTTCGTGGCGGTCGAAGGCGACCCTCACCGGGGCCTTTGCCGCGCGCGCGAGCTCGATCGCCACGATGGTTTCGACGCCGAGGCCGCCCTTGGAGCCGAACCCGCCGCCGACATGATTGGCGATCACCCGCACCTTGCCGGGTGACAGCTTGTAGCGCTTGGCGATCGCTTCGCCGACGTCGTGCACCGACTGGGTCGAGACATGAACCGTGAGGCGGTCGCCGTCGAACCGCGCCACCGCGGCGTGCGGCTCGAGGCAGGCATGCGACTGCGTGCCGACGCGAAAAGTCGATTCGACCAGCAGGGGATCGCGCGTCTTGCGGGCGCGCTCGATCCAGCCTTTGGCCTTTCTTGCCTGCTGCGAGAACACCGCGGTCGGGCCGCGTACATTGCCCTTCCAGGGCGCCGGCCCGCCAGCGCCTTCCGCGACATTGCCGGCCTGCTTGCGGTTGGTCTTGTCGAAGACCGTGGGCGCATCGGGCTTTCGTGCAGCGTCCAGTCCGATCGCGGCCGGCATCGCCTCGCTGACGACACGGATTGCACCGATGGCCTTGAGCGCGGCCTTGCGGCTGGTTGCGGCCACGGCCGCTATGGGTGTGCCGACATAGCGCACCATCCGATCCTGAGACAGCAGCGAGGCAACCGCAGCGACGCCGGGAACGGCGCGGGCGGGCGCGAGGTCGAGCTCGGCGATCTTGCCATGCGCGATATTGGCACGCAGGATCACGCCTTCGAGCTGTCCGTCATGGCGGATGTCGACGGTGTAGCGTGCCGCCCCCGTCACCTTGGCTAGGGCTTCCATCCGCGCCGCTCGCACCTCCTTGCCGTCGAAGCGGCCGGCGCAGGCGTCCGCTACGGCGCGAAAAACGCCGTCATAGGCGCCGCAGCGACACAGGTGCCCCGACAGAGCCGCGCCGATCTCCTCGCGCGAGGGCGTGGCCGTGCCATTCGCGGCGCGCCAGCGCTCATGGAACGCTGTGGCCTCCACGATGAAGCCCGGCGTGCAGAAGCCGCATTGCAGGCCGTCATGCGCCATAAAAGCCTTCTGGACCGGATGCAGCTCGCTTTCGCCGATCCCCTCGACGGTCGTGACCGACCGGCCGACCGCGGCCTGCGTGGGCATCAGGCAGCTCGCCACCGGCACGCCGTCGAGCAGCACCGTACACGCGCCGCAGACCCCGGACCCGCACACCAGCTTGGTCCCGGTCAGGCCAAGGTCGTCGCGGAGGACATCGATCAGGAACGCATCGCCGTCGTCGGGCAGCGACGCGGGGCGGCCATTGATCGTGATGCTGCTCATGTCCGATCTCCAGGGAGCTTCAAGCGCGGAGCAGGAGATCGGCAAAAGATAGCGGAAATGTCAAACGGCCGCGCGGCTCCGCGGGGCAGCCTATCGGGCCTTGGCCCCGTAGGTGGCGAGAAACATCCGCGTCGCACTGGCGACGAT
>NZ_JAFATE010000058.1 GCF_019244115.1 Bradyrhizobium sp. | reverse complement strand
ACCTCCAGGGTGCTCGAGGATCTCGGTGCGCTGTCCAGCCAGTTCGACGCCCATGGTCGGGCGCTGGCGGAGGCCGCGGCCGTCGTGGAGCAGAGCAACCGCGACGCCAATGCCTCGATTTCCGACCGCAAGGCGGCGCTGGAATCGTTGATCACGACCATTGATCTGCGCACCACCGACCTCGACCAGCGGCTGTCACGCTTCACGGGCCTGCTCGATGAATCGCTGGCCGCGGCCGAGGAGCGCGCACGCGACATCGCCCGCGTGGTGGCGGAGACGGCCGGGGCCGGCTCGACCGCGATCAGCCGCCAGTTCGAGGCGATCCGGGCCAATGCCGAGGAGGCGCGCCAGGCGACCGGCGAACAGATGCAGAAGATCTACCAGCAGACGACGCGCGAAGCGGATGCGATGTTCAAGCAGTCCGCCGAGAAGTTCTCCACGCTGGTCACGAGCATGAAGCAGATGGCCGCCGAGATGCACACCGAGCTCGAGGCCACCCGCGAAGAGCTCCGCCGCGGCGTGCTGGAGATGCCGCAGGAGGCGGCCGAGAGCACCGCGCAGATGCGCAAGGTGATCGTCGACCAGATCGAAGCCCTCGCCGAGCTGAACCGTATCGTGGCCCATCATGGCCGCGGGCTCGACGTGGTCGGCGGTAACCGCGCCTCTGCCCCCGTCAACGTCCAGCGCCAGGAAGAGCCCGTCCTGGCCGCCGTCGGCGCCCGCGGCGAGCCACCGCGCATGCGAGACACCGGCAACATCGAACCGCCGGCCCGCATGCGAGATACCGGTAACATCGAGCCGCCGCCGCCCAGCCGCATGCGCGACGGCGTGAGCAGCGCCTCGAACCTGCCGCCGCCGGACCTTGGCATGGGCATGCCGCAGCCTTCGCGCCGCACCGAGGCCCCGCCGGTGAGCCCGGCCGCGGGCAACGACCAGGGACGCGACAGCTGGCTCTCCGACCTCTTGAACCGTGCCGACAACAATCGCGAGCCGCCGCGCGGCCGCGGGCCGCAGCAGGGTCAGAACCCGCTGGAATCGCTGTCGCTCGACATCGGCCGGCTGATGGACCGCAACCTCGCCGCCGAGATGTGGGACCGCTATCAGCGCGGCGAGAGCAAGTCCTTCACCAAGCGGCTCTACACGCCGGCCGGCCAGAAGGCGTTCGACGAGGTCGCCCGCAAATACCGCGCCGACCGCGGCTTCAAGCAGACGGTCGATCGCTACATCACCGAGTTCGAGCGGCTGCTCGACGAGGTCGCCCGCGACGAGCGCGGACCGCAGGCGCTGCGGGCCCAGCTCACCTCGGAGACCGGTCTCGTCTACACTCTGCTCGCGCACGCGGCCGGACGGCTCGGGTGAACAGCAGATAATAACAGGGAGCCAACAGGACGAACGGAGGCCGCGAGGCCTCCGTTTTGCATTCGACGCAGGCACGCAGCAGAATGGCTTTATGAGGGCAGACGAGGGCCACCTGCCCGCTGCCTCCTATTCGTCTTCTACGGCCGCCTCTGTGCGTTGGCCGCCGCCGGTGTCGCCGCCGGGGCCGGCTGCGCGGCCTGCGAACTGGAGTTACTGGCGCCGAACAGGACGCGGGTCGGGTTGCGGTCGAAATTGTTCACGGCGCGACTGATGTCGCCGAGCGTGCGGCGGCCGTCGGCCATCAGCGCGCCAGAGCGCTTGTCAAAATCTTCCGCCAGCTCGCGGATCGATTTCACGGTGAGGAACAGCTCGCCGCCATCCTTGCCGCCGGCGAGCGAGTTCAGTCCCAGCATCAGGCTGTCGGCGCGGCCCATGATGCCGTCGACCCGTGACATGACATTGTCGACCCGCTCGGCATTGCGCGCCAGCGACGCGGTAAAGGTCTCCAGGTTCTTCAGCGAGTTCCTGACTGCTTCCTGGTTGTCGGCAACCACCTTGTTGATGTTTTGCAGCGTGCCGCGGATCGCCTCGGTGACGTCCTGCAGCCGATTGGGATCGGCCGTGAGCGTCGGTACGCCATCTTCGTCGAGCGGTGCCGGCGGCGCCGCCTCCGCGCCGCCCTTGAGCGAGATCGCAGCGACACCCGTCAGACCCTGGAATTCCAGTCCGACCAGGGTGTCCTTCCGGATCGGAGCGCTGTTCTCAACCATCGCGAGTGCGACGACCCGACGCGGATTGTCGAGCTTTACCGAAATCACCTCGCCGACCCTGATACCATTGAAATTGACGCTGCCGCCGTTGCGCAGACCCGCCGCCGGGCCCTCGAAGACGATGCGGAGCGGCCCGCGCGCCTTGGTGGTGTGCAGGCTCTGGAACCAGAGCACGAACCCGAAGGCTGCGGCGATCACGGCCAGGGTGAAGGAGCCGATCAGGACATAGTTCGCCCGCGTTTCCATCAACAGCTCCGGTCACTCACCCGCGCGCAAGAGGCTCGAAGCAAGGTCGACTGCGCTTTCAAACTGTCTACGGGGCATGTCATGCTTCTCCCCCACGACGGCGCGGGCGCGCTTGCCATGAAAATAGGCCCGGAGCCAGGGATGCTGTGAGGCCTGCATGTCCGCCATCGTTCCTGCGGCGATGATCTTGCCGTTCCCCAGAACGGCAATCCGGTCGCAGGCGGTGTAAAGACTGTCCAGATCATGGGTTACCATGAAAACGGTCAGGCCCAAAGTGCGCTGCAGGGTCCGCACCAGCTCGTCGAAATCGCCGGCGCCGATCGGATCGAGGCCCGAGGTCGGCTCGTCAAGGAACACCAGTTCCGGATCGAGCGCGAGCGCGCGCGCCAGCGCCACGCGCTTGATCATGCCGCCGGAGAGCTCGCTTGGGAAACGGTCGGCGACCTCGGGCTTCAGGCCGACCATCCCGAGCTTGGCCACCATGATCTCGTCCATCAGCCGCTGCGAGACCTTCAAGTATTCGCGCACCGGGAACTGGATGTTCTGCCGCACCGTGAGCGATGAGAACAAGGCCCCCTGCTGAAACAGGATACCCCAGCGCCGCTCGACCGCACGACGCGCTGGGGAGTCGGCGGCATCGAGATCGACGCCGAACACCTCGATGCGGCCGCTCACCTTGGGGACCAGTCCGATGATGGTCCGGGTCAGCACCGACTTGCCGGCGCCGGAGGGACCGACGAAGCCCAGGATCTCGCCGCGCCTGACGTCGAGATTGAGGCCGTCGAGCACCCGTGTCTTGCCGAACTGGACGGTGATGTCGCGAACCCGGATGATGGCGTCGGAAGAAGCTGGCGCCATGGTCACATTCCGATCGAGGCGAAAAAAATTGCGAACAGGCCGTCCATGACGATCACGAAGAAAATGCCTTTCACGACGGACGCCGTGGTGTGCTGTCCGAGCGACTCCGCACTGCCCTGGACCGCCAGGCCCTCGACACAGGCGACGATGCCGATCACGGCGGCCATGACCGGCGCCTTGATCAGGCCAACCGTAAAGTGGTCGATCGAGATCGCATCGCGCAAGCGCAGCAGAAAGGCTTCCGGCTCGACACCGCCATAGAGCCAGGCCACCAGCCCGCCGCCATAGAGCGCCGCCATGTCGCCAAGGAACGCCAGAATCGGCAGCGCAATCACCAGCGCCAGCATGCGCGGCAGGATCAGGACCTCGACAGGATCAAATCCCATCGTGCGCAACGCGTCGATTTCTTCGCGCATCTTCATCGAGCCGAGCTCGGCGGTATAGGCGCTGCCGGAGCGGCCCGCGATCATGATCGCGACCAGGAGCACGCCGATCTCGCGCAGCACCAGCACGCCGAGCATGTCGACGACGAAGATGTCAGCGCCGAACCTGCGGAAATGAAAAATGCCCTGCTGGGAGATGATGCAG
>NZ_JAFATE010000014.1 GCF_019244115.1 Bradyrhizobium sp. | reverse complement strand
AACGTCCATCAGTCGAACGGTGTCATCCATGTGGTCGACACCGTGCTGATGCCGGCCTCGTAACCCCACGGAGGTTCCTTTCATCCCCCGACCAGGGAAAGCAGCATCGCGAGCCGGGGAATCCTCCGGCTCGCTTTTTTGTGACCGCGATAGAATGCGGGTATCGATTTGATGGCGCCGGGGCAGTAACGAAGCCCGGTATCGGGCGTATAATGTGTTGTACGAAACGGAATTGAAGGACGGAGAACAGCCGTGTCCAGCCTTGCAGCCGCCGAGGACCACCAGATCACCGTGCCCGCGAAGGTCATTCAGCCGGCCTGGGTCAGGGTCATGCACTGGATCAACGCGCTGGCGATGATCCTGATGATCATGTCGGGCTGGCAGATCTACAATGCCTCGCCGCTGTTCGATTTCCGTTTCGCCAAGGCCATCACGCTCGGCGGCTGGCTCGGCGGCGCGCTGCTCTGGCATTTTGCCGCGATGTGGCTGTTGATGATCAATGGCCTCGCCTACCTCATCACCGGTCTTGCGGCGGGTCGCTTCCGCAAAAAACTGCTGCCGATCACTCCGGCGGGCGTGCTGTCCGATCTGAAGGCCGCGCTCACCTTCAAGCTGGCGCATGATGACCTCACCGTCTACAACTCCGTGCAAAAACTGCTCTATGCCGGCATCATTATCGTGGGCGTCGTCATCGTGCTTTCGGGCCTGTCGATCTGGAAGCCGGTGCAGCTGCAATATCTGACCGCGCTGTTCGGCGGCTATGACATCGCGCGCTACGTCCACTTCATCTGCATGTCGCTGATCTGCCTGTTCCTGATCGTCCATGTCGCGCTCGCGGTGCTGGTGCCGAAAAGCCTGCGCGCGATGATCATCGGCCGCTGAAAGGATTTTTGAGGACATCATCATGGCCAAACGCTCATTTCTCATTCCTGGCGTCGACAAGCGGCTCCTGATCAAGGACTCCCTGAAGGTGATGCCGGATCTGACGCGACGGCGCTTCATTGTGGGGGGCGCGAGCCTCGGCGCGCTGACGCTGCTGACCGGCTGCGACGTCGTCGACTCTAGTTCGGCCGAAAGCCTGCTGGCGCAAGTCTCGAAATTCAACGACGCGGTGCAGGCCTGGATGTTCAATCCGGACGCGCTGGCGCCGACCTTTCCAGAGAGCGCGATCACAAAACCGTTCCCGTTCAATGCCTATTACGAGGTCGATGACGCGCCGGAGGTCGACGGCAAGACCTGGAAGCTCGAGGTGCGCGGCCTGGTCGACAACAAGAAATCCTGGACGCTCGACGAGCTCTATGCGCTGCCGCAGGTCAAGCAGGTGACGCGCCACATCTGCGTCGAGGGCTGGAGTGCGATCGGCAGCTGGACCGGCACGCCGCTCCGCGATTTCCTAAAGCTGGTCGGGGCCGATACGCGCGCAAAATATGTCTGGTTCCAGTGTGCCGACAGCGAGGGCTACAATTCGCCGCTCGACATGCGCACGGCGCTGCACCCGCAGACCCAGATGACCTTCAAATTCGCCGACGAGATCCTGCCGCGCGCCTACGGTTTTCCGATGAAGATCCGCGTGCCCACAAAACTCGGCTTCAAGAACCCGAAATACGTGATCTCGATGGAGGTCACCAACGAGTACAAGGGCGGCTACTGGGAAGACCAGGGCTACAATTCGTTCAGCGGGAGCTGATTAATGTCATTCCGGGGCGCGCGCTAGCGCGAACCCGGAATCTCGCTCCACGACCTCTAGATTCCGGGGCCGCTCGCTGCACTCGCGCCCCGGAATGACGGTGTCGATTTGGGGCGCTCCCACGCCGTGCCCAGGGCGTTGCAAACGCTCAGCCCGATCAGGCTCCAGAACGCGGCAGCGCGCGAACGGCGAGGGTGTCTTGCCAATCCCGCAACGGCGCATTAGCACTCCGCGCGTCCCGTCATTCCGGGGCGCTCGCAGCGCGAGCGAACCCGGAATCTCGAGATTCCGGGTCTGCGCTTCGCGCATCCCGGAATGACGGTGCGATATGACAGGCCCTCCGAGGTTAAAGATATGGCGACCCACAAACTGCTGCTTCTCCCCGGCGACGGCATCGGCCCCGAAGTGATGGCGGAGGTGCAGCGCCTGATCGACTGGCTCAATGCCAAAGGCCTTGCGCATTTCGAGACCGAGCAGGGGCTGGTCGGCGGCTCGGCCTATGACGCGCACAAGGTCTCGATCTCGGAAGCCGACATGGCCAAGGCCAAGGCCGCGGACGCCGTGATCTTTGGCGCGGTCGGCGGGCCGAAATGGGATGGCGTGCCCTATGACGTGCGGCCCGAGGCGGGACTGCTGCGGCTGCGCAAGGAGCTCGGCCTGTTCGCCAATCTGCGCCCCGCGGTCTGCTATCCGGCGCTCGCGGAGGCCTCCAGTCTGAAGCGCGAGGCGATCGAGGGGCTCGACATCGTGATCGTGCGCGAGCTCACCGGCGGGGTCTATTTCGGCGAGCCCAAAACCATCACCGATCTCGGCAACGGCCAGAAGCGGGCGGTCGACACCCAGGTCTACGACACCTACGAGATCGAGCGCATCGCGCGCGTCGCCTTCGACCTCGCGCGCAAGCGCCGCAACAAGGTGACCTCGATGGAAAAGCGCAACGTCATGAAGACGGGCGTGCTCTGGAACGAGGTGGTGACGCAGGTGCACGCGCGCGAATACAAGGATGTGCAGCTCGAGCATCAGCTCGCCGATTCCGGCGGCATGAATCTGGTGAAATGGCCAAAGCAGTTCGACGTCATCGTCACCGACAATCTGTTCGGCGACATGCTCTCCGACATCGCGGCGATGCTGACCGGCTCGCTCGGCATGCTGCCGTCGGCCTCGCTGGGCGAGGTCGATGCCAAGACCGGGACGCGCAAGGCGCTGTATGAACCCGTGCACGGCTCGGCGCCCGACATTGCGGGCAAGGGGCTCGCCAACCCGATCGCGATGCTGTCCTCATTCGGCATGGCGCTGCGCTACTCCTTCGACATGGGCGCGCTCGCCGACAAGCTTGACACGGCGATCGCAGCCGTGCTCGCCAGCGGCCTGCGCACGGCCGACATCAAGTCGGAAGGCACGACGCTGGCCTCGACCACAGAGATGGGCGAAGCGATCCTGGCCGAGTTGCAGAAGCTTCACGCATAGTGTGTAGGGTGGGCTAAGCGACTTGTCCGCCGAAGCTCGGCGAGCGAAGGCGGAAGCGAGCCCACCGCCCCGGTGTTGCAGAGCCGTGGTGGGCACGGCACAAGGGCGCCTTTGCCCACCCCTACCGCTGTCACAGTTTCATCGGAGCAGGTCCCATGGACGCTTTGCGCAGGCCGAAAATCGCCGAGACCGTGATCGATCCGACGGTTCGGCTGCGCGAAGCTGAGATCGGCCGGCGCTGCGAGATTTTGGCCAACACCCGCGTCGAATATGCCTCGCTGGGCGACTATTCCTATCTCGGCGAGAATTGCGACGTCGCGGACACGGTGATCGGAAAATTCACGGCAATCGCGAGCGCAGTCCGGATCGGCGCGCCCAATCATCCGATGGATCGGCCCTCGCAGCACCGTTTCACCTATTGCCCGGAATATTACGACGCGTCCGCGACGCGCGATCGCGATTTCTTTGCCGATCGCCGGGCCGCCAAGGTGGTGATCGGTAACGATTGCTGGATCGGCCATGGCGCGATCATCCTGCCGAGCGTCGCGGTCGGGGACGGGGCGGTGATCGCCGCGGGCGCGGTGGTCAGCCGGAATGTGCCGCCCTACACCATCGTCGGCGGCGTTCCGGCGCGGCCGATCCGCAGGCGTTTTTCAAATGCGGTTGCGGAAAAACTGCGCCGCATCGCCTGGTGGGACTGGCCGGATGACGTGATCTTCGCGCGCCTCGCCGATTTTCGCTCGGAGTCGATTGAAGAGTTCTGCGAATGCTACGATCCGGATCGGTAGGGCTATAGGGTGGGCAAAGCGAAGCGTGCCCACCGTCCCGGATGCATTCGTGGAGAGATGGTGGGCACGGCGCTACGCGCCTTTGCCCACCCTACCGCAATGCTCAGCTCGTAGCCCGCATGAGCGTCAGCGATATGCGGGCTTAGCCCGGATGTCGCTTCGCTGATCCGGGCTACGTAAGCTCAATACAGCGGGAAGCGGGTCGGCTCGCCGCCGAGATCGGCCGGCGTGCTCAGCGGCTGGCGATCGACCGGGCGGTTGCCGTTCTCGCGCGCGAAGGTCGGGTAGCCCATCGCCGGCGGGAAGGCGTAGTCGGTGAACTTGCGGTC
>NZ_JAFATE010000873.1 GCF_019244115.1 Bradyrhizobium sp. | reverse complement strand
AACGAGAGCACCACACAGGTGACTTAGTACGACTAAGCAAAGCGTGCCCACCATCTATCAACAGCATGCTTTTAAATGGTGGGCACGCTTCTGCCTTTGCCTGGCAAGCTTCGGTGCATGTGGCCGCTTTGCCCACCCTCATATGGGGATTTGTGTGTCAAGCCTCTTTGAGAGGTCGGGGTCAGTTTTTCTGTCTATGCTGTGGTATCCCTTGAGCAGCATTACTCCGTGGAGCAAAGCCGACCGACGCGCGCCCCAAACAGCGCTGTAGCGGCGGGCGGCTTTGCGGTGAGCTCGCGAAGCCGAGAGTGGCGCGATGAACCGGCGGTCGTGACCGAGGACTGGCTTCGAAGTTGCTGCAGCTGCTCGCTGCATCACCTCATATCCGGTCGGATCATGTGATCCGTACCCACGTTCCGCATGCTTGCGGCGAAGAAGCCACGAGAGGATGAGACCCATCTACAAATCGGCTGTTGGTGCAGCCCTAGGGTGGCCCGGTCGTCATCCATCCTCAGAGACCGCGGCGAACCGCGGGCCTGATCGCGAAGTTCGGTTAAGCCTTCATCACGGCCTCCTCAGGCACCAAGCCGGTTTCCAGATAGCGCCACAGCGCCACCACCAGCTTGCGGGCCAGCGCCACGATCGCGATGCGTCTGGCGCGCTTGCCGGCGTTGAGGGTGCGGCTGCAGAACCAGCGACTGAGCGCGCTCTCCGGCTGATGACGCAGCCAGAGCCAGGCCAGCTCGACCACTTTCTGGCGGACGCGCCGGTTGCCCGCCTTGCTGATGCCCTGCTCGCGATCGATGCTGCCGCTCTGCCACGGACTGGGCGCCAGGCCGCAATAGCTGGCCACCTCGCGCCGGTTGCGGAAGTCCTTGTAGAACAGCTCGCTCGCCAAGCTCATGGCGAAGGCCGGACCGAACCCCTTGAGCCGGCGCAGAAGCTGGCACTGCTTGGCCAGTACCGTGGGAGCGGCAGCTGCGTCCCCGATTTGGCTCTGTTCCAGGCTTTGCTCCACCGCCGCAAGCTGCTCGCGCACCGTCATCAGACGCGCATGCTCGCGCTTGATCTCGGACATCAGATGCGGCGGCACCGGTTGTCCCTGCCAGTCGCGCTGCCGCTCCAGCCAGCTGAGCCAGTCCTTCCGCCGTGGATTGCCGACCGCCATGCCCACAAGACGCAGCAGCGCCTTGATCCGGTTGGTATGGGCCGTCTGCTCCTTGACCAGCACGTCGCGCTCGCGGCCGGCGTGTCAGGCGTCGTCCTGTACGACCGTCGGCACGTGGACCACGCGAACCGCGCGGCGCTCGCCCCGCAGATACGCCATCAGCGTGCTCAGCAGGAGCTCGCCGTCGATCCGGTCCGTCTTCGCCCGCCGCGACCGCTGCTCGACCGCGATGCTCGACGGATCGAACACGAAGCTGGTGATCATCGCCGCGACCAGCAGCCGGTGCAGCCAGAAGCCGTCATAGCCGGCCTCGTAGCAGCTCACCACGCGCGGCTCATATCCGAGCTTCTGCGCCGCCCGCGCCCGGACCTTTGCGATCAGCGCCAACAGCCCGGCGTGATCGCCTCCCTCGAGGTTGTGACGCGACATCCGTCCCCGGTCCGGACTGTGCAGCGTGACCAGCCACTTCTTCTGACTGAGTTCAATCGCAACAAAAATCGTGCCACAATTGTCCGCGGTGGGCGTGCCTTGGGTCGATGCTTGCATCTGGCTCTCCGATGGTTCGAGTCGTGGAAAACCCAAACCTACCGGAAGGGCTCGCTCACCGCTCCCCCATGGAATCTACAAGTTCTCACCGCGCCGCAATCTTCCTTGCTTTGCCGATGTCGCTGGAGAGCGCCGCCAGCTCCTTGCGCACGGCGCTGGCCGCGTCGCGCTCGATCTTGCGATAGCGCGCCACCAAGGAAAGCCCGAACGGCGTCAGTGCGGCGCCACCGCCGTTCCTGCCGCCGGTCTGGCGCTCGACCGCGGCCTGACGGCAGATGCGGTTGATCTCGTCGACCAGATCCCAGGCGCGCTTGTAGGACATGTCCATGGCACGGCCGGCAGCCGAGATCGAGCCGAGCTTCTGGATGTTCTCCAGAAGCTCGATCTTGCCCGGCCCGATCC
>NZ_JAFATE010000769.1 GCF_019244115.1 Bradyrhizobium sp. | reverse complement strand
TCTTCATGCCAAGCGCGCCGACGGCCGAGCCGAAGGTGACGAGGCCGGAGCGGAACGGCGACAGGCCGAAACCGAGTTGCAACAACAGGGGCAGCAGGAATGGCAGCGCGCCGATGCCGAGGCGAAACAGAAAGCCGCCGACGATGCTGGCCCGCATCGTTGGCAGCCGCAGCAGCGAGAAGTCGAGCACCGGCGATCCGGTTTTCCGCGCATGCAGGACATAGAGCGTCATCGAGGCCGAGCCGACCGCGACCAGACCAGCCACGATCGGCCATGGCAGCAGATTGAGGCCGGCAACCGAGAGCCCGAAGGCAATCCCTCCCAGGCCGATCCCGGCGAGGATCATGCCGTAGAGATCGAACCGCTCCGGCGTTTCGCCCCGGATCGGATCGATGAATTTCAGCGCCATGACGATGCCGACCAGCCCGATCGGGATGTTGATGAGAAAGATCCAGTGCCAGGAGAAATAGGTGGTGATGAAGCCGCCGAGCGGCGGCCCGATCACGGGCCCGATCAGCGCGGGCACCGTCACCCAGGCCATCGCATTGACCAGCGCGCTCTTGTCGATCGAGCGCAAGAGCACGAGCCGCCCGACCGGCGTCATCATCGCGCCGCCCATGCCCTGCAGGATGCGCGCGATCACGAAATCCGTCACCGACGAAGAGACAGCGCAGCCGATCGATCCGGCCATGAACACGGCGACTGCGATCGCGAACACCATCCGCGCGCCAAACCGGTCGGCGGTCCAGCCGCTCGCGGGAATGAACACGGCGAGCGACAACAGATAGGAGGTGATGGCGAGCTTGAGCGTCAGCGGGCTGGTGCCGATGTCGGCGGCAATCGCCGGCAGCGAGGTCGCAATCACCGTGGAGTCCATGTTTTCCATGAACAGCGCGGTGGCCACGATGAGGGGAATCAGGCGTTGTTTGGTCATCAATCGGTGGAGCGGCGCCGAACAAGGCGGGATAGGGGCCTCTATCACCTCGTTGTCATGATGACCATTGCGGAACCGCGCATAGCACCTAGATGCTACGGCACGGGAAACGCCGGAGGGATTTGATGATCTACGTCCTCGCCGCCTTGCTGCCGCCGCTTGGCCTGCTGCTGAACGGCCAGCCCTTCTCGGCAATCTTCAATGTGCTCCTGATCGTATTTTGCGCGATTTTCGGGCTGTTTTTTCACATCCTGCTGCTGGTGCCCTCGGCGCATGCAATCATCGCGGTGCACATGAAGCGCGAGGAGCGCAGGCATCGCGAAATGGTCGAGGCGGTCCGCCGCTACGGCCCGCCGCCTCCCTACCGGTACTAACGGTAAAATCTGTGCATGGCGCTTTGATTCGTCACAGCGGCATGCTATCGACCAGCGTCAACCCCACCGATGGGCATCGATTCGAGGGCGAAGCGGTAGGTTTCGCTCAGGGCTCGCGCTCATCCCAAAAACAAGTCGCGGTTTTAGACCGCGGAAAGGAGTTGACGATGGCACGGGAAGTACCGGCTATCCGTGAAGCCTACACGTTCGATGATGTGCTTCTGAAACCCGGCCTGTCGGACGTGCTGCCGTCCGAAGTCGATATCCGCTCCCGCGTCACGCGCGCGATCTCACTCAACATTCCGATCATGGCCTCGGCCATGGATACCGTCACCGAGGCGCGCATGGCGATTGCGATGGCGCAGGCCGGCGGCGTCGGCGTGATCCACCGCAATTTTGATCCCGAAGGCCAGGCCGCGCAGGTGCGGCAAGTGAAGAAGTACGAGTCCGGAATGGTGGTCAATCCGCTGACCATCGGACCCGATGCGATGCTCTCCGATGCGCTGGCGCTGATGAACGACCACGGCTTTTCCGGCATTCCCGTGGTGGTCGCCGGCGGCAAGGGCATTCCGGGCAAGCTTGTCGGCATTCTGACCAACCGCGACGTGCGCTTTGCCACCGATCCCCGCCAAAAAATCTCCGAGCTGATGACGCATGAAAATCTCGTCACCGTGCGCGAGAACGTCAGCCAGGACGAGGCCAAACGGATGCTGCACAAGCATCGCATCGAAAAGCTGCTGGTGGTCGACGAGCAGTATCGCTGCGTCGGCCTGATCACCGTCAAAGACATGGAGAAGGCGGTCGCGCATCCGCTGGCCTGCAAGGACGGGCAGGGCCGGCTGCGCGTCGCGGCCGCGACCACCGTCGGCGAGGGCGGTTTTGA
>NZ_JAFATE010000723.1 GCF_019244115.1 Bradyrhizobium sp. | reverse complement strand
TGACAGCGTGACCGTCGACATGCAGCACGGTGTGCAGGACTACCTCTCGATGGTGCAGTGCTTCCAGGCGATGCACGGGCACCCGGTGACGCCGATGGTGCGCGTGCCCTGGAATGAGCCCGGCATGATCGGCAAGGTGCTGGATGGGGGCGCCTACGGCGTGATCTGCCCGATGGTCAACACGCCGCAGGAAGCGAGAAGCCTGGTTGGCTATTCGAAGTATCCGCCGAAGGGCACGCGCTCCAACGGGCCGATCCGTGCCGGCATGTATGGTTCGGCCGGGACCTATCAGAAGACCGCCAACGACGAGATTGTGCTGCTGCCGATGATGGAGACCAGGACCGCGGTCGAGAACATGGAAGCGATCCTCGACGTCGAGGGCATCGACGGCGTCTATATCGGCCCCTCCGATCTCGGCTTCTCCTACGGACTTGTGCCAAAGCTCGACCGCGAGGAGCCGGAGATCCTGCAGATCTACGAAAAGATCATCAAGGAGTGCGACAAGCGCAAGCTCAACCCGGGCATCCATTGCAGCGGCGCCGAGGGCGCGGTGCGCGCCATCAACATGGGCTTCAAGCTCGTGACATTGTCGAACGAGGTCGGCTTGATGTCGACCTATGCGAGGCTGCAGGTCAATCAGACCCGCAAGGATGCTGGCGGCAAAGCCTGAGCCGGCGAGTAGCGAATAGGCAGTAGCGAGTAGAACTGGCATGACTAGGTTACTATTCGCTATTCGCCACTCGCTATTGGCTCGTCCTGTCGTCCGCTCTTTCGATTTTCGGAGGTTCCCATGACCCCAGCCCCCGTTATCCGCTTGCACCCTGATGATGGCGTGCTGATCGCGCGCGCGAGCCTGCCGCCGGGCCTCGTCGTCGCCGATGGCGTTACCACCGTGGATCGCATACCCGCGGGTCATAAGGTCGCGATCAAGCCGATCGCGCCGGGCGAGCCGATCCGCCGCTACGGCCAAATCATCGGCTTTGCCACCGCGCCGATTGCGCCGGGGCAGCATGTGCATACGCAGAATTGCGGCATGGGCGATTTCGCCAAGGACTACGCCTACGGCGTCGACGTCAAACCAGTGCCGAATTTCGACCTGCCGGCGACCTTCGAGGGCATCCGCCGTCCGGACGGGCGTGTGGCGACGCGCAACTACATCGGCATCCTCACCTCGGTGAATTGCAGCGCCCATGTCGCGGGTCTCGTTGCCGACGTCTTCAAGAAGAATCCGTTCACCGGCGACAATCCGCTGGCCGATTTTCCCAATGTCGACGGCGTGGTCGCGCTCACCCACAAGACCGGCTGCGGCATGACGCTGGATGAGCCGCTGAAGCTGCTGAGGCGCACGCTCGGCGGCTATGCGCGGCACGTGAATTTTTCGGCCGTCGTCGTGCTCGGCCTTGGTTGCGAGGTGAACCAGATCGGCGGGCTGATGGAGGAGCAGAAGCTCGCCGGGCGGCTGCGCTCGATGGACATCCAGGAGAAGGGCGGCACGCGCAAGACGGTAGAGGCGGGGGTCGCCTTTGTCAGGGAAGCGCTGACCGACGCCAACAAGGTGAAGCGTGAGCCTGTCTCGGCAAGCGAACTGACCGTGGCGCTGCAATGCGGCGGCTCTGACGGCTATTCCGGCGTGTCGGCGAATCCGGCACTGGGTGCTGCGAGCGATCTTCTGGTGCGGCACGGCGGTACCGTGATCCTTTCCGAAACTCCGGAGACCTATGGCGCGGAGCACCTGCTCACCCGCCGCGCCGTCAGCCGCGAGGTCGGTGAAAAACTGGTCGGCCTGATGCGCTGGTGGGAGGACTATACCGCGCGCGAGGGCGCCGAGATGAACGCCAATCCGAGCCCCGGCAACAAGGCTGGCGGGCTCACCACCATCCTCGAAAAATCGCTCGGCGCGATGGCGAAGGCCGGCAGCACCAATCTTGTGGACGTGCTGCACTATGCCGAGCCCGTCACCAAGAAGGGTTTTGTATTCATGGATACCCCCGGCTACGACCCGGTCGCAGCGACCGGGCAGGTGGCCGGCGGCGCCAATCTGGTCTGCTTCACCACGGGCCGCGGTAGCGTGTTCGGCTGCAAGCCGGCACCGTCGATCAAGCTGGCGACCAACACGCCGATGTACAAGCGCATGGAAGATGACATGGACGTCAATTGCGGCACCATCCTCGATGGCGAGGAGACGGTGCAGGAATGCGGCCAACGCATCTTCGACCTGATCCTGAAGACGGCCTCGGGCAAGCCGACCAAGAGCGAGAGCTTTGATTTCGGCGGCGCCGAATTCGCTCCCTGGGTGCTCGGCGCGACGATGTAGTTTTGCCGCTGCGCCGTCGTCCGCGAGGTTGGCGGCGCGGCGTCCAGGGGCATTCCGTGCCTGTTGTTCGTGCTTGATCGCTGGCGGCCGCAATGTTCTGCTCAAGAGCGTTGGTGGAGCATTTTCCCATTGTCGATCTTCGTCGCGCTGCATCACGTCACGCATTACAAATATGATCGGGCGATCGCGCTCGGTCCGCAGACGATCCGACTGCGGCCGGCGCCGCACACCCGCACCTCGATCCTGAGCTATTCGCTGAAGGTCAGCCCGGCGAACCATTTCGTGAACTGGCAGCAGGACCCGCAGGGCAATTGGCTGGCGCGGTTCGTATTTCCCGACCAGACCAGCGAATTGAAGATCGAGGTCGATTTCACGGCGCAGATGACCGTGGTCAATCCGTTCGACTTCTTCGTCGAGCCCTATGTCGACAGTTTTCCCTTCCAATATCCCGACGGTCTGAGGAGTGAACTTGCGCCTTACCTCGAGACTGCCGAGCCCGGGCCCTTGCTTGCAGCCTTTCTCGCCACGATTGCGCGCGAGGCGTCGAACACCGTCAGCTTCCTGGTCGACCTCAACGCGAGCCTCGCGAAAAAGATTCGCTACGTCATCCGCATGGAGCCGGGCGTTCAGAGCCCGGAGCAGACCTTGGCCTCCAGCGCCGGCTCTTGCCGCGACACCGCGTGGCTGTTGATCCAGATCCTGCGGCAACTTGGTCTCGCCGCGCGCTTTGTCTCCGGCTATCTCATCCAGCTGCGGCCGGACATCGATCCCGTCGAGGGACCACGCGAGGTCGACAACGATTTTACCGATCTGCATGCCTGGGCCGAGGTGTATCTCCCCGGCGCCGGCTGGATCGGTTTTGATGCGACGTCCGGCATGCTCGCGGGCGAGGGGCATATTCCCGTAGCAGCCACGCCAAACCACCGGTCGGCCGCGCCGATTTCCGGCAGCGCCGGTTTCGCCAATGTCGACTTCAGCTTCGAGATGAGCGTGAAGCGGATCCGCGAAGCGCCTCGGATCACAAAACCATTTTCCGAGCAGGCATGGGCCGAGCTCGACCGGCTCGGCGAGCAGGTCGATGCCGATCTCCTTGCTCACGATGTCCGCCTGACCACCGGCGGCGAGCCGACCTTCGTGTCGATCGACGACATGGAAGCGGCGGAATGGAATATCGCCGCGGTCGGCCCGACCAAGCGTGCACTTGCCGACCAGCTGATCCGGCGGCTGCGGACGCGTTTTGCACCGGGTGGTCTCCTGCATTACGGGCAGGGCAAGTGGTATCCCGGTGAAAGCCTGCCGCGCTGGGCGTTCGGGCTCCATTGGCGCAAGGACGGGGTGCCGATCTGGAAGAACGCCGATCTGATCGCGCCAGTCGAAAAGCCACGGAAGGCCGACATCGCCGACGCGGAGCGTTTTGCGCAGGCCACCGCCGAGAAGCTCGGCCTTGCCTCGGAGTTCGTGCTGCCGGCCTTCGAGGATCCGACTCATTGGCTGCAGAAGGAGGCCGCGCTGCCGGCCAATGTCGATCCCGGCGACTCCAAGCTGGCCGATCCCGAAGAACGCGCCCGCATGGCCCGCGTGTTCGATGCCGGGCTCAATACGCCCCGCGGCTTCGTGCTGCCGATCCAGCGCTGGAACGCCGATGCCGGCCGCTGGAAGAGCGAGCGCTGGACTCTGCGGCGCGGGCATCTGTTCCTGCTTCCCGGCGACTCGCCGCTCGGTCTGCGCCTGCCAATCTCGTCGCTGCCGCACATTCCAGCCGATGATTACCCTTACGTCGTCGAGCAGGACCCGCTCGAGCCGCGCGGCGATCTGCCGGTGTTCGAGCCCGCCGCGTTCACAGGTGCCCCGCAGCAGGCGGTGCAGGAGCAGCAGGTGCGAGGCGGCGGCGTCCGAACCGCGATGTCGATCGAGATCCGCGATGGCGTGCTCTGCGCCTTCATGCCGCCGGTCGAAAAGGTCGACGATTATTTGGAGTTGGTCGCGGCGGTGGAAGCGACCGCTGAAGAGAGAAAAATGCCGGTTCACATCGAGGGCTACCCGCCGCCTTACGATCCGCGCATCGATGTGATCAAGGTGACGCCCGATCCCGGTGTCATCGAGGTCAACGTGCAGCCGGCAGCGAGTTGGCGCCAGGCCGTCGATATCACGCTCGGACTTTACGAGGATGCCGCGCAAGTGCGGCTTGGTGCGAACAAGTTCCTGCTCGATGGCCGGCACACCGGCACCGGCGGCGGCAATCACGTCGTGGTCGGCGGCGCGGCACCAAAAGATTCGCCCTTCCTGCGCCGTCCCGATCTGCTGAAGAGCCTGGTGCTGTTCTGGCAGCGTCATCCCTCGCTGTCCTATTTCTTCTCCGGCCTGTTCATCGGACCGACCAGCCAGGCGCCGCGGATCGACGAGGCGCGGCATGACAGCCTCTATGAGCTGGAGATCGCGCTCGGCCACGTGCCGCCGCCAGGCGGCAGCGTCCCGCTCTGGCTGGTCGACCGCCTGTTCCGACACATCCTGACCGACATCACCGGTAACACCCATCGCGCCGAGATCTGCATCGACAAGCTCTATTCGCCCGACAGCGCCACCGGCCGGCTCGGCCTGGTCGAATTCCGTGCGCTGGAGATGCCGCCCGATCCGCGTATGTCGCTGGCGCAGCAGCTTTTGATCCGCGCCCTGATCGCAAAATTTTGGCGCGAGCCGCAGGAGGGCACGTGCGTGCGCTGGGGCACCGCGCTGCACGACCGCTTCATGCTGCCGCATTTCCTCTGGGACGACTTTTTGGGCGTACTCGATGAGCTCAGGCTCGCCGGCTACGCCTTCTCGCCAGATTGGTTCCTGGCGCAGCTCGAGTTCCGCTTCCCCGCCTTCGGCCGCGTGCATCATGGCGGCGTCACGCTGGAGCTGCGGCAGGCGCTGGAGCCCTGGCACGTGCTGGGCGAGGAAGGCTCTGCGGGCGGCACGGTCCGCTATGTCGACAGCTCCGTCGAACGGCTGCAGGTCAAGGCCGATGGTTTTGTCGAGGGCCGGCACATCGTGACCTGCAATGGCAGGCGGCTGCCGATGACGGCCACGGGACGTGTCGGCGAGGCAGTGGCCGGCGTCCGCTTCAAGGCCTGGCAGCCGGCCTCGGGCCTGCACCCGACCATCCCGGTCCATGCACCCCTGACCTTCGACCTGATCGACATCTGGAACGGCCGGTCGCTCGGCGGTTGCGTCTATCACGTCGCCCATCCCGGCGGTCGCAATTATGCAACCAAACCGGTCAATTCCTACGAGGCCGAGGCCCGGCGCCTGGCCCGGTTTCAGGATCACGGCCACACTCCCGGCAAAATCGACCCGCCGCGCGAGGAGCGCACCATGGAATTTCCTTTCACACTCGACTTGAGATCCCAGCTCCTGCATTGAGAATGGTCGGGCAGGCGGCGGAGAGTCGGAATGGCGGAAACCACCGGCGGAGATTTGGGCGAAGGGCCGGACGATGGTGCGGCGGGCAAGGCCCGCCTGGGCAACCGGCGGCTCGCGCAATGGTCGCGCGATTATGTGCGGCTGCCCGGCATCCCCGACGAGTTCATCGCCGCGGATGGCGCACCGCGCCCGGTCTGGACCCGCTTCCTTGAAGCCTTCGCCGCCTTGTCGCCCGTCGACATCGAGCGGCGCTTTGGCGCGGCCGACCGCCACATGCGCGAGGCCGGCGTCAGCTATCGCGCACCCGGCGAGAGCGCCGATCAGCAATGGCCGCTCAGCCATCTGCCGCTGCTGATCGACGAGGCGGAGTGGCAGCAACTCTCCGCCGGCATCGCGCAGCGTGCACAGCTCCTGGAGCTCGTCCTCAGGGATCTCTACGGCGAGGGCCGTCTGGTTGCCGATGGCGCAATTCCCGCCGCGGCGATCGCCGGCTCGAGCGAATATCTGCGGCCGGTGTGCGGCCTGAAGCCGCCGGGCGGACGCTATCTCAATCTCTATGCCGCCGATGTCGGCCGCGGCCCCGACGGCCGCTGGTGGGCGCTCGGCGACCGCACGCAGGCGCCTTCCGGGACGGGTTATGCTCTGGAAAACCGCCTGGTGCTGTCGCGCGTCTTCGCCTCGCTCTACAAGTCGATGAATGTCGAGCGCCTCGCGCCGTTCTTCGAGGCCTTTCGCGAGGCGCTCCGCGCCAGCGCCGATCGCGACGAGCCGCGCATTGGCGTCTTGACACCAGGCGCCTTCAGCGAGACCTACTTTGAGCACGCCACGCTCGCGCGTTATCTCGGCTTTCTGCTGGTCGAGGGGGACGATCTCGCGGTCAGCGACGACCGCGTCTATATTCGCACCGTCGCCGGGCTGAAGCGGGTCGACGTGCTGCTGCGCCGGGTGGATTCCAACTCGCTCGATCCGCTCGAACTCGACGCCGCCTCGCGCCTCGGCGTGCCCGGTCTCATTGACGTCCTTCGCAAAAATGGCGTCGTGGTCGCCAACATGCCGGGCTCGGGTGTGCTGGAAGCGCGTGCGCTGCTTGGTTTCCTGCCGAGCCTGTCGCGCCGCCTGCTCGGTGAGGATCTTAAGATGCCGCACATCGCGACCTGGTGGTGCGGGCAGAAGGCGGCGCGCGAGGAGGTGCTGTCGCGGCTCGATGAGTTTGCCATCGAGGGCGCATACGGTCGCGGCGTGCCCGGCTTCGATGGCCGCGGTCCGGTTCTCCCCGGCGAATTGTCGGCCGCCGAGCGCGATCGGCTGAAAGCCGCCATCACCGATCGCGGCATCGATTTCGTCGGCCAAGAGCTGGTGCGGCTGTCGACCACGCCAGTCTGGGACAATGGCGGCATCACCCCGCGGCCGTTCGTGCTGCGGGTCTTTGCGGCCGCCACCGAGACCGGCTGGACCATCATGCCCGGCGGCTTCTGCCGGATCGCCGAGCGGCCGGACGCCCGCGCCGTGTCGATGGGCGACGGCGCGCGCGCCGCCGACGTCTGGGTGGTATCGGACAAGGCGGTGACCGCGCGCACGCTGCTGCCGGGCACCGTGCGGATCAAGCGCATCGCCGGCGTACTGCCGAGCCGCGCCGCCGACAATCTGTTCTGGCTCGGCCGCTATCTCGAACGCGCGGAAGCGACGTTGCGGCTGATCCGCGCGCTCGGCGCCCAGCAGCGCGATCCCGGCAGGGGCGCGCCGAACCTCGTGCAAACAGCCGAACGCATCCAGCGGCTGCTGGTCGCCTGGGGGGCGGTCTCGCAGACCTCGCGGACGCAGCCCTCCAGGGTCGCCGCCGAAGCGCTGCAGGCCGAGGCGAAGTTCGGCTCCGCGCTGTCGCTGCTGCGCACCGCGCAGCGTACCGCGAGCTCGCTGCGCGAACGGCTGTCGCCTGATGCCTGGCAGGTGATCACTGAGATGACCGCGCGGCTCGCGGGCGAGGTCGAGGATGACGATGGCGTCGTCAGCGCGGCCGAGCTGACCCTGCAGGAGCTTGCGAGCTTCGCCGGCCTTGCGCAGGAGAACATGAACCGCGCCGCCGGCTGGCGCTTCCTCGAGATGGGCCGCCGCATCGAGCGCGCCATCAACACGATGCGCCTCGCGCGCCAGTTCGCCTATGATGAGGCCACCGGCGAGGATCTCGACATCCTGCTCACTTTGGTGGACTGCCAGATCACCTATCGTTCGCGCTATCTGGTCGGGCCGGTGCTGGCGCCGATCCGCGATCTCGTGGTGCTGGACACCTATAATCCACGATCGGTCGCCTTCCAGGTCGAGGCGCTCAACGCCCACATCGCGAGCCTGCCCGCGCTGGTCGAAAGCGGCCTGATCGAGCGGCCGCAGCGCCTTGCCGTCGCGGCGCAGTCGTCGCTGACGACGTCGGAGGCGGGCCGCCTCGATACCAAGACGCTGTTCTCGCTCGAACAGGACCTGCTCAATCTGGCTGATGCGATCGGCGCGCATTATTTTCCGCACGGGCCCAATGCCAGCCGACCGGAAAAGCTGACGGGGCTGGCGTGATCTACGACGTCCGTCACGTCACGACCTATACCTACGAGAGTGCGGTCAGTTTCGCCCGCTGCGCGCTGCGGCTCGAGCCGCACGATGGCGATGGCCAACAACTGCTTTCGCACGCCATCGAGATCCGGCCGCGGCCGGCGACGCGGACCGCGCGGCGGGATTTTTTCGGCACCAGGACCGAGAGCATCATCATCGAGGTGCCGCATCGCCATCTGCGCATCGACTCACGCTCCCGCGTGATGATGTCGCGCCGCGCACCCGGCCGCAGCGCGCCGAGTCCGGTCTGGGAAGACGTTCGCGATAGGGTGCTCGATGCCACGAGCCTCGGGCCGGCTTCCCCGATCGGCTATGTGTTTGCGAGCGCGCTGGTGCCGCTGCTGGCTCCGGTGACGGCCTATGCGGCAGCGAGTTTTTCGCCCGGCACCGGAGTGCTCGCCGGCGCGGTCGACCTGATGCATCGCATCCGTACCGAGTTTCGCTACGACCCGAAGGCGACCGTGATCTCCACGCCGCTGAACGAGGTGTTCGAGAAGCGTCACGGCGTCTGCCAGGATTTTGCCCATGTGATGATCGCGGGGCTGCGCGGCCTCGGGCTGCCGGCCGCCTACGTCTCCGGCTATCTCCGCACCGTCCCGCCGCCGGGCGCGAGGCGGCTCGAGGGGGCAGACGCCTCGCATGCCTGGGTCTCGCTGTGGTGCGGCAGCGAGCTCGGCTGGATCGGCTTCGATCCGACCAATGATCTGCTGGTCGAGAACGATCACATCATCCTCGCGGTGGGCCGCGACTTTTCCGACGTTTCGCCGGTCGACGGCATTATCGTCGGCTCGCCACGGCAGAAGCTCGGCGTCGCGGTCGACGTCGTGCTGGTGGAGTGAGCCGGACAGAGCGCGCGCTGCTCTTATTCGAATGTCAAACAGCCCATTCCGCTGTCGTCGCCCGGCTTGACCGGGCGACCCAATACGCCGCGGCCCATCCGCTCAAGCACGGCGGTCTCTGGAATACTGGATGCCCGCTTGAAGCGGGGCATGACAGTTGAGAATGATGCGGATCGCGCGAGACAAGTTTCCGCAGTCTCGCGGCGCGAAGCGCCCGAGTCTTGCATCATTCGCACACCCTCCGAAAATGACGAGGGCGCAGGGAAGGCCGGGTGCTGGTTGCACCCATGGCCCGCGTGCATCAAAAAAAGCACGCGGCGGTTACCACAGGTTCAACCGGAGCAATCCGGCCTTCCCTGCGCAATGGTGTTACGGCTTATACCGCGCTCTCCCCGGGAACCGGGCTTTCTTGCTCCCGTCGCGAGCAGATCGTTCTGCTCACTTGACACCAGCGTCGGGGTGCCAGGACCACACGGCTTTGCCGTACGCGCTCGTGTCAGTCGTCCGCGCAACAACCGCGCGCCGACGCAAACGCGTCCATCGCATCCCGCCTCACGTTCGTGACGATCGCGATACGCCCCTCGTGCCGAGGCGGGACGGGCGCACCATACTTCTGATTTACAGAATATGCAAGGAGAAATATTTTTGCCGGAGGACTGGACAGCGCCGGCAAATCACCTGCAGTCCGGGCGCGGAAGGCTTGCCCTCGTGCGAAGAACTGCCGACAATCGTAGATGCAGACCTCGCCAAATGGGGGGACCATGACCGGTCCGTTGCGTATCCTGGATCGCCTGATCGGCGCCATCGTGGCGGCCGCCAAGTGGCTGGCGCTGCCGCTGGTCCTGCTATTGTTCCTGCAATGGCCGCTGCGCGATATGGTGCGGGCCTATTCCCGTGAAGCCAACGATCTCGGGCAGGTGGTCTTTGCGCTGTTCGTCGCGGTCAGCGTCACGGCCGCGACGCGGGCGCGGACCCATCTGGCCGCCGATCTGCTGGCCCGGCACTATTCCGCACGGACGCGGCACCATTTCGCGCGCATCGGCGCGGCGATCGGGCTGCTGCCGTGGGCGGCTTTCATCCTGATCGTCTCAAGGAGCACGGTGCTCTCCAGCCTCGAACACCTCGAATCGTTTCAGGACAGCGGCAATGGCGGCTACTTTTTTATCAAGCTCGCGCTCTGGCTCATGGCGGCCGTGGTGATCGCGCAGGCCGTGGTCGATCTGTTCCGCCCCTCGCAGGCGGGCGACGCATGATCGAATGGGTCGGGCTTGCGCTGCTGCTGCTGGTCGGCCTCGGCATCGTCAGCACCGGGCTGCCGGCTGCGGTCGTGCTCGTGACGGTCGCAAGCCTCGGCGCGATCATCGGCCTCATCGCCGGCACCATCGAACTCGCAACGCTCGGCGCGCTGCCGAGCCGACTCATCAATCTGTTCGAGAACGATCTGTTGCAGGCGCTGCCGCTTTACGTGACCATGGGCCTGCTGCTGGACCGGCTGCCGGTGGCGGATGCGCTCTATCGCGCCAGCAACGCGCTGCTGCCGCGAAAGCCGTCCGCGCCACTGGTCTCCGGCATGATGCTCGGCGCGCTGCTCGGGCCGATGAACGGCTCGGTCGGGGCCAGCGTGCTCGGCCTTTCCCGCGTGGTCTCGCCGCGGCTTGCCGCGGAAGGCATTCCGGCCGCCAATCGTCACGCGACCGTCGCGGTCGCCAGCACGCTCGGCGTGCTGGTGCCGCCATCACTGGTGCTGATCCTGCTCAGCGACGCCATGCTGTCGGCCCATACGATGGC
>NZ_JAFATE010000710.1 GCF_019244115.1 Bradyrhizobium sp. | reverse complement strand
CCAGACCCGTGACGCTGCCCGCGCCGTGGTGCATCTGCACTCGACCCATTCGGTCGCGATCTCGATGCTCCCGGAAATCGACCCCCGCGCCGCGCTGCCGCCGATGACGCCCTACTATCTCATGAAGTGCGGCCACACCGCGCTGGTGCCGTACTATCGCCCCGGCGATCCCGCCGTCGCCGACGCCATCAAGGGGCTGGCCGGGAAATATTCATCGGTGCTGCTCGCCAATCACGGCCCCGTCGTCGCCGGCGAGACGTTGGAGGCGGCCGTCTTTGCCACGGAAGAGCTGGAGGAAACGGCAAGGCTTTATTTGCTCTTGCGCGGGCTGAACCCGCGGTATTTGTCGCCGGACCAAGTCGCGGACCTGGTGAAGGTGTTCGGGGTGCAGCTGCCGGAGCGTGGCGATTACCATTAGGCTCGTCATTGCGAGCGAAGCGAAGCAATCCAGACCGTCACCACGGAAACAGTCTGGATTGCTCCAGCGCTACGCGCCTCGCAATGACGAATGAGTGGGGCGGATGAAGCAACCTTGTGTATACATCATGGCGAGCAGGCGTAGCGGAACGCTTTACACCGGCTTAACCAGCGATTTGCCGAAGCGGGCCTACGAGCATCGTGAGGGCCTGGTTCCTGGCTTTACGACCAAATACGGCTGTAAAATCTTGGTCTGGTACGAGGTTCATGAAACCATGATCGCTGCGATCACCCGCGAAAGGCAGATCAAGGCCGGCAACCGCAAGAAGAAGCTGGCTCTGATTGAGGGGCTGAATCCCGAGTGGAAAGACTTGTATGAAACCTTGATGTAAGCAAAACTGAGCGCCCCACCGTCATTGCGAGCGAAGCGAAGTAATCCAGACTGTCACCGCGGAAAATAATCTGGATTGCTTCGGCGCTAAGCGCCTCGCAATGACGAGGAGAGAGCGCCGACATACCTCGCAACGTGATTGCGAGCAGAGCGAAGCAATCCAGACTGCCGCCCCCGAGACGGTCTGGATTGCTTCGGCGCTGAGTGCCTCGCAATAACGAGGAGAGAGCAATCACAATCCCAGATAAGCCTTGCGGACGTCGGGGTTGGTCTTGATGTCGGCCGCCGCGCCCTGCATCAGGACGCGGCCGGTTTGCAGGATGTAGGCGCGGTCGGCGATATCCAAGCATTCCGCCATGCGCTGCTCGACGATCAGCACCGTCATGCCGGCGTCGCGGATGCGCTTCACCGCGGCAAAGATCTCGTCGACCAGTTTTGGCATGATGCCCTGCGAGGGCTCGTCCAGCATCAGAAGGCGCGGCCGGGTCATCAGCGCGCGGCCGATTGCGAGCATCTGCTGCTCGCCGCCCGACAGCGTCTCGGCGCGCTGCTCCAGCCGCTCGGACAGCCGCGGGAATAATGTGAACACCAGCTCCAGCGGTCCCTCGCGATCGCCCTGCCCGCGATAGAGATAGCTGCCGAGCCTCAAATTGTCGCGCACCGAGAGGCGCGGAAACAGCCTGCGGTTTTCCGGCACATAGGCGATGCCGCGCGCGGTGATCAGGTGCTGCGCCAGCCCGTCGAGGCGCGTACCATCAAAAGTGACGGCGCCGCCGCGCGGGCGCTCGGCGCCGGCGATCGACTTCAGCAGCGTCGACTTGCCGGCGCCGTTGGCGCCGGCGACGCAGACGATCTCGCCCCTGGCGACCTCGATCGAAACGGCCGAGATCGCGACCAGCCCCTGATAGGCCGTAGTGAGGTCACGCACCGACAGCATGACGATCCCCGAGATAGGCGGAAATGACCTTGGGATCGCGGACGATGTCGGCCGGCTTGCCCTCGACCAGCACCTTTCCGAGATCGAGCACGATGGCGCGGTCGACCAGCGGCATCACGATCTCCATGACATGCTCGACCATCAACACGCTGACCCCGGTATCGCGGACGCGGCGCACCAGTTCGACGCCGGTCTGCGCCTCGGCCGGCGTCAGCCCGGTCAGCACCTCGTCGAGCAGCAGCAGTTTTGGCGAGGTGGCAAGCGCGCGGGCCACTTCGAGCCGCCGCTTCTCGGCAGGGACCAGATCGCTCGCGAGCACGTCCGCGCGTGCGGCAAGGCCGGTGAATTCCAGCATCACGTGCGCCTTGCGGCGCGCCTCGCGCATATGCGTTGACCGCGCCAGGCTGCCGACGATGACATTGTCGATGACCGTCATGGTCTCAAAACTCTTCACCACCTGGAAGGTGCGCCCGACCCCGCGCCGGCAGCGCTCCGCGGCCGGCAGGTGCGTGACATCCTGGCCGTCGAACCAGATCGAGCCTTCGGTCGGCGGAAACACGCCGGCGATCAGGTTGAACAGCGTCGACTTGCCCGCACCATTTGGGCCGATGAGGCCGACGATCTCGCCGCGCCCGACCGAAATGGACACGTCGCTGTTGGCAACGAGGCCGGAGAAGCGCTGGGTGATGCCGCGGGTCTCGAGCAGGGCCGTCATCGCGCCGGCGCCTTCTTGCGCGAGAACAGGCTGACCAGGCCCTGCGGACGCGCCAGCGAGATCAGCACGATCAGCGAACCGTAGACGATGAGGTCGACGCCGCGCCCCGAGCCGCCGATATGGGAGCTCGTCAGCTCCGAAATCGGGATCAAAATTGCGGCTCCGAGCAGCGGCCCCCACAGGGTTCCGATGCCGCCAAGAACGGCCGCGAGCGCCATCTTGAGCGAGAACTGAAAGCCCATCACGCTCTCGGGATCGATATAGGACACGAACTGCGCATAGAAACCGCCGCCGACCGCGACGAAAAACGCCGATACGGCGGCAGCGCCCATCTTGGAATTGAACACGACCACGCCCAGGCTCTCGGCGGCCTCGGGATTATCCTTCACCGCGCGCCACCAGAAACCCCATTTGGAATCCTCCAGCCACCAGGTCACGAACCAGGCGACGGCCGCGAGCACGAGCGCAAAATAGAAGTAAGGCAGTTTCGAGCGGGGGAACTGGAAGGTCAGCCAGTTATCGCCGTGCATCGGGATGGTGATGCCGAGCGCCGCGCCCGCCCAGTCCCAGTTCTGGACCAGCAGCAGCGCCGTTTCCGCAATGACGATCGTGGCGATGACAAAATAGTGCCCGCGCAGGCGGAAGCAGGGATAGCCGAGGGCCATGGCCATCACGGCCGAAATCACCCCGCCGCCGAGCATGCCGAACCACGGCAGTACGCCGAATTTGGTGAACAGCAGCGCGGTGGTGTAGGCGCCAAGGCCGAAATAGAGCGCGTGGCCGAGCGAGATCTGGCCGCAATAGCCGGACAGAATGTTCCAGCTCTGCGACAGCGCCGCGTACATCAGGGTCAGCACCATGATGTTCTGGTAATAAGCATCCTTGACCAGCAGCGGCACGACGGCAGCCGCGGCCACAAGCATGGCGGCAGTCAAGAGCTCACGGCGTCGGCGTTTTGCAAAATTCTGGTCCATCACATCGACCCGAACAGACCGCGCGGACGGATGAACACGACCAGCAGGTAGACCGCGTAGATGCCGACCGATTTCAGCGATGGCGGCAGGACGAGCGCGGTGACCGCCTCGACCAGGCCGACGAGGATGCCGCCGGCAAAGGCGCCGAACACGCTGCCGAAACCGCCGAGCGCGACCGTGACATAGGAGATCAGCGCGAAAGACGCGCCCACGTCAGGATAGATGTAGAAGAACATCGCCATGATCGCGCCGGCAAGGCCGACCAGCGCTGCCCCGAGGCCCCAGCCGAGCGCAAACACCCGGTTCTTGTCGATGCCGACCAGCGCCACCGCACCGGCATCCTCACGCGTCGCTTCCAGCGCGCGGCCGAAGTCGGTGCGATTGATGAAGAAATAGAGCCCGCCGAACGCCGCGATCGCCACCGCGGCGCCCATCAGTTGCGGCTGCGGCAGAAAGATGCCGGCCACCGAGACGGTCTTGCCGCCGAGCCAGGAATGCGTGACGCTGCGATAGTCGGGCGTGAAGAAGAACTGCGCCAGCCCGCGCATCACGATCGCAAGCCCGAAGGTGGAAAAGATCTGCACCATGCCGGCATTGGCTTTCGCGCGCACGGCGAAGCGCACGATCAAGAGATAGACCACGGCGCCGAACACGAACAGCGCGGCGGCGACCAGCGGCGCTGACAGCAGCGGATCGAGCGCGAAAAACCCGAACAGGAAGAAGGTCGCGTACATCGCGATCATCAAAAACTCGCCGTGGGCGAAATTCACGACGTCCATCAGGCCGAAGATCAAAGCGAGGCCCACTGCGATCAGGCCATAGAGCAACCCCATCAGGAGGCCAGAAGCAAGGCTCTGGATGATAGTCTCGGCCGTCAGCATGCGCGCTCCGCGCTCGAAGCCTTATTCGGTGTCGTCCCCGCGAAAGCGGGGACCCATAACCACAAATGCATCAGTGAGGCGGGATGGCAACCAATCACCGCAAGCACAACGGCCTGGGGTTATGGGTCCCGGGTCTGCGCTCGCTCTGGGCGGCGCTGAGCGCCGCCCAGAGCGAGCTTGCCCGGGACGACGCGCGGAGGGAGTTCGACAACATGTCCCTCTCCAATTCTACTTCATCGGCCAGATGGCGTCGGCGATCGCGGCCTGCGGCGGGAAGATGGTGACGAATTTTCCGCCGACATATTGCAGCAGCACCGGATCGGCATCGTTGTTCTGGCCCATCTCGTCGAACTTCACCCGCTTCCACGGCATGATGGTCTGCTCGCCGGGAATGTCGGTTAAAACCAGCGCCTCGCGGATCTTGTCGCCGTCGGTCGACTTGGCGCGGTTGATGGCGTCCGCCATCACGATCAGGCCCATGAACTCGCGCGAGGTGAGGTCGTTCAGATCCTTGCCCGAGCGCTCCTTGAACAGTGCGTTGATCTTGCCGACCATCGGCCGTTTGGCGGCGAGGTCGAGCGAGAACGAGCCGCGCGAGATCACGCCTTCGAGCTTGTCGCCGACCGCGTCATAGAGCGCCTTTTCCGAGAAGCCGGCGTCCTGCGCGACGATCGCGTTCGGCTTGTAGCCGAGTTCGGCCATGGTCTTGACCAGCAATATGCCGTCGGTGGTGTAGCTCGAAGGCATCAGCACGTCGGCATTGGCGGCCTTGAGCTGCTGCACCTCGGCCGAAAGCGACGGCGAGTTGTTGCGATATTTGATGTCGGCCGCGATCTTGTAGCCGCGCTCGCCAGCGAGCTTTGCCTGCGCGTTGCCGGAATCAGTGCCGAAGATGGTGTCCTCGTGGAACAGCGCCAGCGTCTCGATTTTTGTGCCCTTTTTCTTCATCGCATCGAAGAAGTCGAACATCGCGGCCGAGAACATCTCGTCATGCGCCGCAGGCCGGAAATAGAACTTTAAGCCGCGCCGGTGCAGGCTCGGTGAGGAATTGTCGGCCGACAGGAATGGCACCTGGTAGCGCTCGCAGACCTGGCTGACGGTGACCGCGACAGCGCTGTGATAGGTGCCGATCACGGCGCAGACCTTGTCCTGCGTGATCAGCCGCTCGGTCTCGCCGCGCCCCTTCTGCGGATCGCCCTGGTGATCGGCGAATACAAGCCGGATTTTTGCGCCACCCAGGCCCGGCAGGCCCTCGCCCTTGGCCAGCGGCAGCTCGAAATCATGGTCGCCGTTGATGACGTCCAGCGCGGTCTCGTACGCCTTCCGAGCATCGACGCCCTGCTGCGCACTCGCGCCGGAGAAGGGATAGATGATGCCGATAACCACCTCGGAAGCTTCTGCGCGGCTCGCGATTGGTGCGAGAGCGGCGGCCGCCGCACCTCCCAGCAAGACGTCTCGGCGACTGATCGTCATCACAAAATCCCCTGTTGATCGGCTCTCATCGATGAAACGGTTGAACCCTGGGGTAAAGCCTCAAGAAGCAGCAAAACTTGCCTCATCAAAGCACGGCCAATTGCCTGTTCACGAGATCGGTCACCAGCATCAGGCCCGGCGCATGCGTGATCGCGAATGGCAGTCTTGCCGATGCGATCACCGCCTGCGGCGTCACGCCACAGGCCCAGAACACCGGGATCTCGTCGGCTTCGACCGGGACCGGATCGCCATAGTCGGGCTTTGCGAGATCGGCGATGCCGATCAGATGCGGATGGCCGAGATGGACGGGCGCGCCATGCACGCTCGGAAAGCGCGAGGTGATCTGCACCGCGCGGATGGCATCCTTCGGTTTGAGCGGGCGCATCGACACCACCATGGGCCCCGCGAACGGACCCGCGGCTTCGCAGGCGATGCTGGTGCGATACATCGGCACCCGCACCTTATGCTCGATATGCCTGATCGGCAGCCCCTCAGCGAGCAGCGCCTCCTCGAAGGAGAACGAGCAGCCGAGCACGAAGGCGACGAGGTCGTCGCGCCAATGCGCCATGATGTCGGTCGGCTCCTCCACCACCTCGCCGTCGCGCCAGACGCGATAGCGGGGCAGATCGGTGCGAATGTCGAGGTCGAGTCCAAGC
Source organism: Bradyrhizobium sp. (assembly GCF_019244115.1). Taxonomy (GTDB): domain Bacteria; phylum Pseudomonadota; class Alphaproteobacteria; order Rhizobiales; family Xanthobacteraceae; genus Bradyrhizobium. The sequence continues at coordinate 7,300 of NZ_JAFATE010000710.1, read as the reverse complement.
GCGGGAATTTTGGGATTACCAACATCGGACATGCCGATGATCGGGCATGGTTTTGGATTGAGCTGGCAGAAGCGGTGAAAAGCGCTCGCAAGTTTTTCAGGCAGGATCGCGAGATTGCCTTGCACATAGCCGTTGGCGATCCCGGCCGTGGTGCGCGCCAAGCCGGCGCGGCAGTCGAGCCGGGCCTGATGGCTCGGAAGATCGGTGCGATCGCGATTTTGCTGCGTTGCCACAAAAACAGTCATGGGACTGACCTGCCTATAATCTCGACAAGATCAATCAATCCCACGTAGCCTATAAAGTCTAATCCTGTTTTTTGATCATGATCGATAATTGAAATTTATCGATCGGGGAGCCCCCGGCATGCTGGATTTCAGGTCCATCGAAACCTTTCTCTGGGTGGTCAAGCTCGGCAGCTTTCGCGGCGCCGCCCAGCGACTGAATACCACCCAGCCCGCAATCTCCCAGCGCATCGCTCAGCTCGAACGCGAGATGGGCGTAAAACTGCTCAATCGCGACCATCGCGCGGCTTCGCCGACGCCCAGCGGCCGAAAGATGATGGTCTATGCGGAGAAGCTGATCGGATTGCGCGCCCAGATGATGGCTGAGGTCGGCGACGTCAGGGCGATGCGCGGCGTGCTGCGCCTTGGCGTCGCCGAGACCATCGTGCACACTTGGCTGCCGCGCCTGATCAAGAGCGTCAACGCCACCTACCCTAACCTTTCGCTCGAGATCGAGGTCGACATCACGCCGAATTTGAGCGAGCAATTGTTGGCGCAGGAAATCGAGCTCGCCTTCGTGCTGGGGCCGCTTGCCGGTCCTGGCGTGCGCAACCGCGTGCTGTGCGACTATCCGATCGGCTTTCTCGCCAGCCCTTCGCTGGGCCTTGGCCGTGAGCCGTTGCCGCTCAGCGAACTCGCAAAATTTCCGATCATCACCTTTCCGCGCAGGTCTCGCCCCTACGAGACCGTTCGCGAGCTGTTCAACCGGCCCGACCTGCCGCCGGTCCGACTGCACGCCAGCGCTTCGCTTGCGACCGTCATTCGCTTGGCCACCGAAGGCCTCGGCATTGCGGTCATTCCCGCCGCGATCGTCGAAAACGAGCTTGCAGACGGCCGCCTGCGGCATCTTGCGACGGATTTCAGCATCCAGCCGCTGACGTTCATGGCGAGCTGGCTGGCCTCGCCCGATAGTATCGCGGTCGAACGGGTGGCCGACCTCGCAGCGCAGATCGCGCAAGGAAGAGCGTTTTCGAGCGAAGTGGGTACCGGTTCGCGTGAAGAAAACGCGTCAGAACAGGGAAGCTAGAACCTCCGTTCCGATGCAGTCGGAACGGAGGTTCTAGTCATTCGGTTGACGGCGGCGCGGCGGCGGGCCATTGAACTGAGAAGCCGGACCAGAACCAAGAGCGAGACAGCCGCATGAGCCGAGCCCTCTCCAACCTGCAGATCGATTCCGCCCGTCTTTGGGGCAGCATCCACGAGACCGCGCAGTTCGGCGCGACACCCAAGGGCGGGGTGCGGCGGCTGACGCTCTCGGCCGAGGACAAGCAGGTGCGCGACTGGTTCCGCAGGGCATGCGAGGACGCCGGACTCGAGGTCCATGTTGATGCGCTCGGATCGATGTTCGGCCTCCGCCGCGGCAAGGACATGTCAAAGCTGCCGGTCGGGCTCGGCTCGCATCTCGACACCCAGCCGACCGGCGGCAAATATGACGGCGTGCTCGGCACGCTCGCGGCGCTGGAAGTGGTGCGGACGCTCAACGATGCCGGCATCGAAACGGACGCGCCGATCTGCATCGTCAACTGGACCAACGAGGAAGGCTCGCGCTTTGCGCCGGCCATGATGGCGTCGGCCGCCTACGTCGGCGATTTCACCACCGACGACATTTTGTCGCGCAGGGACCATGACGGCGTCACCGTGGGCGAGGCGCTCGACACGATCGGCTATCGCGGCGCGACGCCGGTGGGCACTCAAAAGCTCGGCGCCTTCGTCGAGCTGCATATCGAGCAGGGCCCGATCCTGGAAGCCGAGAACAAGACCATCGGCGTGGTCGATTCCGGCCAGGGCGTCCTGTGGTACGACGGCAAGATTGTTGGTTTTGAAAGCCATGCCGGCTCGACGCCAATGCCGCTGCGGCGCGACGCGCTGGCGACGCTGTCCGAGATCGTGCTCGCGGTCGAAGCGATCGCCAAAAAGCACGGCCCCAATGCGGTCGGCACCGTCGGCGAAGCCGTGATCGCAAAACCCTCGCGCAACGTCATTCCCGGCGAGATCGCTTTCACGGTCGACTGCCGCTCCTCCGACGATGCGATCATGGACGCGCTGGACGCTGATCTCCGTGCGGCGATCAAGGACATCGCGGCGCGGCGCAAGGTCGAGGCGACACTCGATCTGGTGTGGCGCAAGCCGGCAACGCATTTCAACCCCAAACTGGTGGATGCGGTGGAGAATGCGGCAAAAATGCTCGGCTTCAGCCATCGCCGTATCACGTCAGGCGCCGGCCATGACGCCTGCAATCTCAACACGGTCATGCCGACGGCAATGGTGTTCGTACCCTGCAAGGACGGCGTCAGCCACAACGAGCTCGAGGATGCAACGCAGACCGACTGCGCCGCCGGCGCCAACGTGCTGATGCACACGGTGCTGGCGCTCGCCGGCGTGGCATCCTGATTCCAAGATCAACAGTGGAGAGTGCCGTGCGCGGAGTTTTCGTCGACGCCAATGACTCGCTGGCCGAGATTTTTGAACGGCAGCGCAAGGGAGGCGATCCGGAGGTGCAGGTGCACCAGAACCCGAACATCACGCCGGAGCAATGGCCCGCGCTTCTCGGCGGCGCCGAGATCGGCGTCGTCGACCATACCGCGCTGCCCACTGAGGTCGCAAGGAACTGCGCCGGTCTCAAGCACATCGTCTTCCTCGGCACCGGCGCGCGCAGCTACATGAATCCGGAGGAGCTCGCCGAGCTCGGCATATCCGTGCACCTGATCAAGGGCTATGGCGACACCGCGGTCGCGGAAGCCGCGATCGCGCTGATGTGGGCTTCGGCGCGCGTGATCCCCTGGATGGATCGCGAGATGCGCGCGGGCAACTGGCTGCGCGAGGATGCCATGCAGCTGACCGGCAAAACGCTCGGCCTGATCGGGTTCGGCGGGATTGCCGCGGAGGTCGCGCGGATTGCGAACGGCAGCGGCATGCGCGTGATTGCCTGGAACCGAACGCCAAAGAGCTTTCCGGACGTTGATTTCGTGAGCCTCGAAAGACTGTTGGCCGAGAGCCATGTCATCTCGCTGCATCTGCTGCTCAATGATGAGACAAGAGGTTTCCTGTCGCGCGAAAAAATCGCGGCGATGCGGCCGGGCGTCATCTTCGTCAACACCGCGCGTGCGGCCATAGTCGACGAGGCCGCGATGATCGAGGCCTTGAAAACCGGCCATATCCGCCATGCCGGGCTTGACGTCTTCAACATCGAGCCGCTGCCCGCGGATCATCCGCTCACCAAAATTTCGAATGTCACGCTGTCGGCGCATTCGGCGTTCCGCACGCCGGAAGCCAGCGAGAACCTGATCCACGCCGCCTGGGAGCATTGCCGCAGAATCGTGAAATCGTAGAAGGTGTAGGGGGCAAAGGCGCGCTCTCGCGCGCCGTGCCCACCAATCAACATCTCGCTCGCGATGGTGGGCACGCTTCGCTTTGCCCACCCTACAAATTCCCTGCGAACTACTCCACCATTTCGGCGACGGCCTTGCCGCAGGCGGTGGTGTCGGCATTGCCGCCGAGGTCGCGGGTCCTGAGGGTGCGCTCGCCCAGCGTGCGCTCGATCGCGCCGACGATGGCGCCCGCGGCGTCCTTCTCGCCGAGATGCTCCAGCATCATCGCGCCGGACCAGATCATGCCGATCGGGTTGGCAATACCCTGCCCGGCGATGTCCGGCGCCGAGCCATGCACCGGCTCGAACACCGAGGGGAAGTCGCCCTCCGGGTTGATATTGCCGGATGGCGCAATGCCGATCGTGCCGGTGCAGGCCGGCCCGAGATCGGAGAGGATGTCGCCGAACAGGTTTGAACCGACCACGACGTCGAACCAGTCCGGATGCAGCACGAAATTCGCGGTCAGGATATCGATGTGATACTTGTCCCACTTCACGCCGGGATAGTTTTTCGCCATCGCCTCCACGCGCTCATCCCAGTAGGGCATCGTGATCGAAATGCCGTTCGATTTCGTCGCCGAGGTCAGATGCTTCTTCGGCCGCGACTGCGCGAGATCGAAGGCAAATTTGAGGATGCGATCGACGCCGATCCGCGTCATCACGGTCTGCTGGGTGACGAACTCGCGCTCGGTGCCCGGAAACATCCGTCCGCCGACCGATGAATATTCGCCCTCGGTATTTTCCCGCACCACCCAGAAATCGATGTCGCCCGGCTTGCGGTTCGCGAGCGGCGACGGCACGCCTGGCATCAGCCGCACCGGACGCAGATTGACGTATTGGTCGAACTCCCGACGGAATTTGATCAGCGACCCCCACAAGGAAACGTGATCCGGAATTTTCGCCGGCCAGCCGACCGCGCCGAAATAGATCGCGTCATGCTTGCCGATCTTATCCTTCCAGTCCTCCGGCATCATCTCGCCGTGCTTCTCGTAATAGTCGTAGGAGGCGAAATCGAAATGATCGAACGCGACCTCGACGCCGTGCTTTTTCGCCGCCGCCTCGATGACGCGCAGCCCCTCCGGCATGACTTCCTTGCCGATCCCGTCGCCGGGAATGACCGCGATCCGGTATGGTTTTTCTGCGCTCATCGAAAACGTCCTTGTGATCTCGTTCGGCCCTTCTGCCGCTTGCTGGAGCGGTTTGCAATGGACCAAAGTGAAGGTGAGCGCAACGCTGCAGTGCAATGTTGACGGTCCCGATACCTCCCGCCTAACAATCTTCCCTCTCCGCCTCTCTTCTTGAGCCAAGCGAGCATTGCCATGGACCTGCATCTGCGCGGCAAACGCGTCCTCATCACTGGCGCATCCAAGGGCATTGGTGCGGCCGCCGCCGAAGCTTTTGCCGGGGAAGGCTGTCATCTGCGGCTTGCCGCGCGTTCCGGCGAGCTGTTGAAGGCGCTCGCCGAGCGGCTCCGCGCAACGCACCAGATCGATGCCGCAGCACATGTGGTCGACCTGCGCAAGAGCGAGGACGTCGCGCGGCTCGCACAGGAAGCCGCCGATATCGACATTCTCGTCAACAATGCCGGCGACATTCCGGGCGGATCGATCGACAAGATCGACGAGGCGACCTGGCGTCACGCCTGGGATCTAAAGGTGTTCGGCTTTATCAACCTGACCCGCGCCGTCTATGCCCAGATGAAGGTCCGTGGCGGCGGCGTCATCGTCAACGACATTGGCGCCGCCGGCGAAAAATTCGACGCCAACTACATCTGCGGCAGCGCCGGCAATGCGGCGCTGATGGCCTTTACCCGCGCGCTTGGCAGCAAAAGCCTCGCCGACAATATCCGCGTGGTCGGCATCAACCCCGGCCCGGTCGGCACCGACCGCCACGTGACGCTGCTGAAGACGCGAGCAAAACACCAGTTCGGTGACGAGAGCCGCTACAAGGAATTCCAGAAAGCGCTCCCGCTTGGCCGCCCGGCACATGCCCGCGAGATCGGCGACCTCATGGCGTTTCTCGCATCCGATCGATCCGGTTATACCTCGGGCGTGATCTTCACGGTCGATGGCGGGATAGCGGCGGGGTGGGCGTAGCCGATCCGCCTTCCTACGTCATTGCGAGCAAAGCGAAGCAATCCAGAGTACCGAGCGACGTGCTCGCGGCGCGATTCGCGATTGCTTCGCTGACGCTCGCAATGACGCCTTGGTGAGGCTTCTGCTCACGCAAACTAACGATTGGTATTGCGATCTACCGCACTTGCAGACGGCAGCGCGAAATTGACACGTTGCTCCCGCGCCTGGAAATGGTCTAGAGCACAACAAGGTTCAGTGCGCGGGAGACTTGCATTGCCAGACCAGGGACTCCTAGGCGAGAGCGCCTGCGCCATCGTCGAGAGGCTCAGACGCGGTGACGTGTCGCCTCTCGATCTGCTCGACGCCCTGGAGGCGCGGATCGGCGAGGTCGACGTTCATGTCAATGCGCTGCCGACGCTCTGCTTCGAGCGCGCGCGCGATCATGCCAGGACGCTGATGGAGAGTTCCGTATCGGAGCGCGGTGTGCTCGCGGGCCTGCCGGTGCCGATCAAGGACCTCACCGACGTGGCGGGCGTCCTCTCCACACAGGGCTCGCCGATCTACAAGGACCGCATCCCCGATCATTCCGACATCCTGGTCGAGCGGCTCGAGCAGAACGGCGCGGTGATTTACGCAAAATCAAACACGCCGGAGTTCGGCGCCGGCGCCAACACTTTTAACGAGGTGTTCGGCACGACGCGAAATCCATGGGACATTTCGAAGTCCGCCGCCGGCTCCTCCGGCGGCGCCGCGGTTGCGCTTGCGACCGGCATGGCCTGGCTCGCGCACGGCTCCGACATGGGCGGCTCGCTCCGCAACCCCGCAAGCTTCTGCGGCGTCGTGGGTCTGCGCCCAAGCATCGGCCGCGTCGCCCATAGCCCAGAGTTCGGCATCAACCGCACGCTCGGCGTGCAAGGGCCGATGGCGCGCAACATCGAGGACCTCGCGCTCTTTCTCGATGCCATGAGCGGCGAACATCCGGCCGATCCGTTATCGCTTCCCGTGCTGCCGACCTCGTTCCTGTCATCGGCACGATCTGGCCGGAAGCCGAAACGCATCGCCTATTCGGCCGACCTTGGCATCACGCCTGTAGATCCGGAGGTGGCCGCGCTGACGCGCAAGGCGGCGGCACGCTTCGCGGAAGCCGGCGTCACGGTCGAGGACGCGCACCCTGATCTTTCCGAAGCCCACGACTGTTTCCACGTGCTGCGCGCGTTCGATTTCGCCATCAGCAAGGCGGAGCTGCTCCGGACCAAGCGCAACCTGCTCAAGCCGGAGGTGATCTGGAACATCGAGCAGGGTCTCAAGCTCACCGTCGAGCAGATCGCGTGCGCCGAGGCGCAGCGCGTCGCCACGGCCGAGCGCGCGCAAAAATTCTTCGAAAGCTACGACCTGTTGCTGACGCCGGCCACCATCGTGCCGCCGTTTCCGGTCGAGCACCGCTACGTCGCCGAATGCGGCGGGGAAAAATTCGACAATTACATTCAGTGGCTCGGCATCGTCTATGCGATCACGCTGGCCTGCTGCCCGGCGCTGTCGATGCCATGCGGATTCACCGGCTCCGGCCTGCCGGTCGG
>NZ_JAFATE010000698.1 GCF_019244115.1 Bradyrhizobium sp. | reverse complement strand
GCGCCTGCTTCGTGTTTGCGCATGGCGCGGGCGCCGGCATGACGCACGCGTTCATGGCGCAGGTCGCCGACGGGCTCGGCGCCCGCGACATCGCAAGCCTGCGCTATCAGTTTCCCTACATGGACAAAGGCTCGAAGCGGCCTGATCCTCCCGCAGTAGCCCAGGCCGCAGTGCGCGCCGCGGTGGCAGAAGCTGCGCGGCAATGTCCGGGATTGCCGCTCGTCGCGGGCGGCAAGTCCTTTGGCGCGCGCATGACCTCGCAGGCGCAGGGCAGGACGCCGCTCGCTTGTGTGCGCGGCCTCGTATTCCTCGGCTTCCCCTTGCATCCGGCAGGAAAACCGTCGCGCGAGCGTGCCGCGCATCTTGCCGATGTGCGGATCCCGATGCTGTTCGTCCAGGGCACGCGCGACAAGCTTGCCGAGCCTGATCTGCTCAAGCCGGTCGCTGCGTGCCTAGGCGAACTGGCGAAGCTGCATCTCGTCGAGGCGGCCGATCATTCCTTTCACGTGCCGGCGCATTCCGGCCGCAACGACCGCGCTGTCATGGAGGAGGTCCTCGACGTAGTGGCGGCCTGGATCGCGGAAGTCGGAACCAACTGAATGGATGAAAGCCAGAGCCTCGCCGAGTCAATGTAACTTTTCGGTAACACAATTCTGCGCGACAGCGGCATCGAAAAGGTGCAACAAGAGTTGACGCGTCGCGGCGCCTTCATTGGGTCGTCCCCGGAGGCCCGCGACGGAAGAAACCCGGCGCCAGCAAAGGAGGAAGCGGAATGAAGTGGTCGGCGCGTCTCGCGCTCGCTTTTCTTTTGATGCTCGTGGCTGCGGCGCCCGCGCGCGCCGAGCAGTCGCTGAAGGCGACCATCGGGGTGCTCCGCCTGTCGTCATCGGCGCCGGTGTTCATCGCGCAGGACAAAGGCTATTTTCGCGACGAAGGTCTCGCCATCGAATTGAAGTTTTTTGACGCGGCACAGCCGGTCGCGGTGGCCACGACCGCGGGCGATGTCGATTTCGGCATCACGGCGTTCACCGCCGGGCTCTATAATCTCGCCGGCAAGGGCACGCTGAAGGTGATCGCAGGCATGAGCCGCGACAAGCCGGGCTATCCGCTGATCGGCTATTTCGCCAGTAACAAGGCCTACGCGGCGGGGCTGAAGACGCCGAAGGATCTCGCCGGCAAGCGCATCGCGGTGACGCAGGTCGGCTCCAGTTTCCACTATGCGCTGGGGCTGCTTGCCGACAAATATGGCTTCAGGCTCTCCGAGGTGAAGGTCGTGCCGTTGCAGTCGCTGTCGAACGCAGCCGCGGCGCTGAAGGGCGAGACGGTCGACGCAGCGCTGCTGCCGATCTCCACGGCGCGTCCGCTGGTCGAGTCCGATGGCGCCAAGCTGCTGGGCTGGGTCGGCGACGAGACGCCCTGGCAGGTCGGCGCGGTGTTCGCGTCTCCCAAGACGCTCGCGGACAAAGCGCTGGTCACGAAGCAGCTCGCGGCGCTCACGCGCGCCGACCGCGAATATCACGACGTCATCCTCGCCACCGTCAAGGACGGCAAGGCCGAACTCAACGACAGGACCCGGCCGCTGCTGGAGATCATCGCAAGATACACCAATCTTCCGGTCGAGCAGGTGGTCGGCAATTGCGCCTATGTCGACCCCGACGGCAAACTCGACGTGAAGAATGTCGACGGTCAGATCAAATGGCTGCAGGAGCAGGGCTTTGTCGACAAGGGGCTCGATGCGGACGCGATCATCGCGGACGTCTACGTGAAACGGGATTGATGTCAGTGCATTGTCGCCTGAAGCAACCGGGGTCGTCATTGCGAGCGAAGCGAAGCAATCCAGTGCCAAGAACTGGATTGCTTCGTCGCGTTGCGCCTCGCAATGAAGTGACCGAGCCCTTCCGCCGCGAGGCCAACCTCGGCTCATAAGATGGACCTGATCGCCGACCATATCAGCCATCGCTTCGGCGCGCTCGACGTGCTGGACGATGTGTCGTTCGCCGTTGGCGGCGGCGAGGTGGTCGCGATCGTCGGGCCGTCGGGCTGCGGCAAGAGTACGCTGCTGCAGATTCTCGGCGGGTTGCTGCAGCCGGCCGGTGGACAGGCCAGGCTGCGCGGGCATCCGCCGACCGACAGTCTCAACCCGCTGACCTTCGTGTTCCAGGATTTTGCGCTGCTGCCCTGGGCGACGGCCGAGGAAAACGTCGCATTTCCGCTGCTGCATGCGAGGATCTCGCCGCCTGAGCGCCGTGCGCTGGTCGCTGACGCGCTGCGCCGGACCGGTTTGTCGGATTTTCGCAATGCCTATCCGAAGCAGTTGTCCGGCGGCATGCGCCAGCGCGTCGGCATTGCGCGCGCGCT
>NZ_JAFATE010000587.1 GCF_019244115.1 Bradyrhizobium sp. | reverse complement strand
CACCGTGTTGCTGCCGAGCAGCGCGGTCTCGGCGACGACGAGCGCGGCGGCCAAAAATTCGACCAGGCGTGAAAATCCAAGGTCGAGCGCGCGCAGAAATTCTGGCGCGGCCGACGCCGCGGCGAGACCCTCCGGCGCGCTGCCGGCGGCGCTCGCGCCGTGTCCGACGTCAGAGCGGGCCGGCATGTTTTTCCAATAGCCCCCAGGCCTCAGGCCCGAACTTCTCCTTCCATTCGCCGTAGAAGCCGCCGGCCTTCAGTGCGTCGCGGAACGCCTGTTTGTCCGGCTCGTTGAAGGTGATGCCGGCCTTGCTCAGGCTCTCGACCAGGCCCGTGTTGAGGCGCTGGATGTCGGCACGCTCGCGCTCGGCGGCATCGGAAAGATGTTTTAGCATCACCTTGCGCACGTCCTCGGGCAATCCGTTCCAGCGCGAAAGGTTGGCGAAGATGTAGTGACCGTCCCAGATGTGTCTGTTCATGGCGACATATTTCTGCACCTCGTAGAGTTTTGCGCTGTTGATCAGCGCCAGCGGATTCTCCTGGCCGTCGACCACGTGAGTCTGCAGCGCGGCATAGAGCTCACCGAAATTGATCGGGGTCGGCGCCGCGCCCAGCGCCTTGAAGGTCGTGACCCACAACTGGTTGCCGGGCACGCGGATCTTGAAACCCTTGATGTCGTCAGGGCTCGTAACCGGCTTCGCGCTCGAGGTGATGTGGCGATAGCCGTTGTCGAGCATCTTTGGCATCACGAACAGTCCGACCTTCTCGAACTTGGCCCGCACGTGATTGCCGAGTTCGCCGTCCATCGCGGCCCAGACCTTGTCATAGGACGGGAAGGCGAAGGCGATGGCATTGATGCCTCCGACCGGAACCACGGTCTGGTTGACGCCCGAGGTCGACATCATGTCGAGCGCGCCGGCGCGGACCTGCGAGAACATGTCCGGCTCGCTGCCGAGCTGGCTGTTTGGGAAGACCTGCAGGTCGACCAGTCCGCTGGTGTCCTTGGCGATCGCGGCCGCCGCTTCCTGGATCTGCGTGACGCCGGGATGATCGGCCGGAAAGGCCGTCGCATAACGCAGCCGGAACTTGGCGCCTTCCGCGCGGACCGCGCGCGGCCAAGCGCCGGAGGCAAGGATAAGCCCCGCCGCTGCCACAGACTTACCGAAATTACGCCTTGTCAATTGCGCTGCCATCGGGTTCGTTTCCTCTGATTATTCTTGTCGACTAGTCGACTAGATTTGGTCTATTCTTAGACCGACGCGACCCGCTTGGCAAGCCTCAGCGGCTGAAAGGCCGCGCAGGACGCGTCTTCGGAAGATCAGGCAGCGTCCGAACGAGAGAGCGGGGGAATAAGACCATGCCGGCCATCGTCGTTGCCTTGCCCAACCATCCCGATCTGACCGTCGCGGCCGCGATGTCCAAAGCGTGTCGGGGAGGCCGATCATGACGCCGCTCCCCCGGATGGCGCCGTTGCCGCGGCTCTCTGCGAGCACGCTGCATCACGCGGCCAAGAATGTCCGGCTGCTCGGCTATGATCGTGCGGTCTTGCGCAGCGGCATCGTGCATCTCGGGCTCGGCGCGTTTGCCCGTGCGCATCTGACCGAATACACCGACGACGCGCTGGCGCGCGCGGCGGGCGATTGGGGCATCACCGGCGTCAGCCTGCAGCGTCCCGACCAGCGCGATCGCCTCGCCCCGCAGGACGGCCTTTACATCGCGCTGCAACGCGACGGTGCCGGCACGCAGGCCCGCATCATCGGCTGCGTGCAGCGCGTACTGGTCGCCCCGGAGCAGCCGCAGGCCGTGGTTGCGGCCATGGCCGACCGCAGTTGCCGCATCGTCACGCTGACCGTGACCGAAAAGGGCTATTGCCACGATCCGGCGTCGGGCCGGCTGGATTTCGCCCACCCTGACATCACGGCCGATCTGGCGCATCCCGCCGCGCCGCGGTCCGCCATCGGCTTGATCGTGGCCGCGCTGGAGCGCCGGCGCGCCGCGCGCCTGGCGCCCTTCACAGTCATGTGCTGCGACAATCTTCCGCAAAACGGCCGCCTGCTCGCGCGGCTGGTCGATGAGTTCGCCCGCAGGCGCAATGCCGAGCTGGCGGACTGGATCGTGGCGAAGGGCGCATTTCCCTGCACCATGGTCGACCGCATCGTGCCGGCGACCACGGATGCCGATGTCGCCGCCGCCTCGGAGGCGGTCGGCCTGCTCGATCTTGCCGCCGTGGTGCATGAGCCGTTCCGGCAATGGGTGATCGAGGACCGCTTCGTTTCGGCCGCACGGCCGGCCTGGCAGGAGGTCGGCGCGCAATTCGTGGCTGATGTCGCACCCTATGAGCACATGAAGCTGCGGGTGCTGAACGCGGCGCATTCGGCGCTCGCTTATCTCGGCTATCTCTCCGGACGGGAGACCATCGTCGAGGCGGTCTTGGATCCCATTCTGCGCCGCTTCGTGCTCGATCTCTGGCGCGAGGAGATCATACCCGTGCTCGCGGCTCCGCCCGGCATCAACCTCAGCGCCTATAGCGACCGCCTGATGCGGCGTTTCGAGAACCCCGCGATCCTGCACCGGACCTGGCAGATCGCGGCCGACGGCTCGCAAAAGCTGCCGCAGCGCCTCCTCGATACCATCCGTGAGCGCCTCGCGCGCCAGTTGCCGATCACGCGCCTCGCCCATGTCGTTGCCGCCTGGATCCGCTATGTCGGCGGAGTCGACGAGATCGGCAAGCTGATCGACGTGCGCGATCCCCTGGCCACCCTGCTGCGAACCACGCTCGACGGCGCCGGCCAGGCAGCGGCGGAGCGCGTGGCGCGCGTGATTGCGCTGAACGAGATTTTTGGCGACGATCTCACCGATAATCAGGTCTTCCGCGCCGCCGTGACGGAGGCCTATACGGCCATGCTCGAGCATGGCGTTCGCGACGCGACGCTGGCGCAGCTCGCGCCTTGATATCAAGCCAACCTGGAGAGATTTCGTGGAGCAAAGCTGGCGCTGGTTCGGTCCGCAGGACGTGGTCAGGCTTCCCGCCATTCGGCAGGCGGGCGCGCGGGGCGTGGTCACGGCGTTGCATGACATCGCCTATGGCGAGGTCTGGACGGTCGAGGCGATCGAGGCGCGCAAGGCGCTGATCGCGGCCGATCCGTCGCTCGGCCTTCACTGGAATGTGGTCGAGAGCCTGCCGGTGCATGAGCGCATCAAGATCGGCGAAGGCGATCTTACTCCGCTGTTCGACAATTACCGTGCCTCGATGCGCAACCTCGCCGCCTGCGGCATCAGGACGATCTGCTACAATTTCATGCCGGTCGTGGACTGGACGCGGACCGAGCTGTTTCACGTGCTGCCGGGCGGCGGCCGCGCGCTGCGCTTCAACATGCATGAGTTCGCCGCCTTCGACTGTTTCATGCTGGCACGGCCGGGCGCTGAGGCCGACTTCGAACCCGATGTGCTGGCACGGGCGCGCGCCTGGTTCGACGCGGCGTCCGAGAGCGACAAGGACAGGCTGCTCAAAACCATCATGGCGGGACTTCCCGGTGCCTTCGACCGCTATGACATTCCGGGTCTCAAGCGGATCCTGGACCGCTATCGTGACATCACGGCGGACGGATTGCACGAGAACCTCGCCCGCTTCCTGCGCGAGGTCGTTCCGCTGGCCGAGGAGCTCGGCATCCGTATGGCTATCCATCCCGACGATCCGCCGCGCTCGCTGATGGGGCTGCCGCGCATTGTCTCGGGCGCCGACGACATCGTGCGCATCCTCTCGGCCGTTGACGAGGATGCCAACGGGCTGACGTTCTGTGTCGGCTCGCTCGGCGCCGGCAAGCACAATGACGTGCCGGCGATGGCCGCGCGCTTTGCCGAACGCACGCATTTCATCCACCTTCGCAATGTCGCCAAGGAGCCGGACGGTTCGTTCGCGGAGGCCGAGCATCTCGCCGGCGATAGCGACATGGTCGCGGTCGTCGAGACCTTCTTGAGAGAGCAGGGGCGGCGCAAGGATCGCGGCGACCAAAACTGGCGCCTGCCGTTCCGGCCCGACCATGGCCACGAACTGCTCGACGATATCGGCAAGGGAAGTTTCCCCGGCTACTCCGCCATCGGGCGGCTGAAGGGGCTCGCCGAACTCCGCGGCGTGATGATCGCGGTGGCACGCATCCATCACTTGCAAATTTGAGTTGAGAGCGCCGAAAAATTTCGTCGTCTCGATTGCAACCTCCGTGCGAAGATTGCCTATCGTAACGTGACGCATCGCTGATCGTGCCCGCGAGGGTTGCCCATGCGCCGCGCGTGACCTGGAAAACCGGTATTGCCGTAAGGGCGCTGATAACCCTGCGTCCAACGCCGCTTCGCTTGTTTAGAAACCGCTAATCATTTGGACTCCTATTCCCGGAGCATTACCGGTCAGTGGGAATGCATCATCGTGA
>NZ_JAFATE010000550.1 GCF_019244115.1 Bradyrhizobium sp. | reverse complement strand
GCCGTTCAGCCCGACCTTGCCGTTGCACCAGGGCTGCGCCGCCACCCACTCGATCGAGTCGTGGAAATCCTTGATCTCGCGCGGCGACAGCAGGTCGAGCTTGCCGGGGCTGCGCCCGGACCCGCGTCCGTCGATGCGGACACAGGCATAGCCGTCGGGAACCCACTTTTCGGGGTCGACGAGCTCCCAGACCTGAAAGGAGGAGGTGGTGCCCTGCTCGATGTCCGGATAGGCGGCCACCATCTTGTCCCAGCTGCCCTTGTAGCCCTGCTGGAACGACAAACCCTTGCCGTACGGACCGGAGGCGACGATCGCCGGGTAGCGCCCCTCCTCTTTCGGCAGGAAGATGTCGGCGCGCAACACCACGCCGTCGTCCATCGTGATCGGCGCATCCCAGATGATGCGCATTCCCAGCCTGTGCTCCAGGCGGGTCTGCCCGTCGGTCTGAACCATTCAGCCATGTTGGCCTTGACTTTACGGTAAAGTCAAACCATCTGAGTCCAACCTCGCCACCGACCCCGCCGCGACGATCGCGGCCAGATTCCTGCTGCGGCAAAAGGAGAATGACAAGGATGAAAAAGCCACAAGCGTACCGGGTCGGCGACGCCACAGTTACCCGTGTCTCGGAGCTGCTGCTTCATGATTTCAAGACGACCGAACTCATCCCGGAATGGAAGCCTGAGCTCACCGCTTGCTTCGAAGAGTGGATGGTCCCTACCTATCTGGACGAGGCTCACACTCATGTGGTGATCAGCACCCATGCGTGGCTTGTGCAGACGCCAGACCACACGTTGCTTGTGGACACCGCGGTCGGCAACGACAAGAAGCGCTCGATTCCCCCATTCGACAGCTTGCGCGAGCCCTTCCTCGAACGGCTCGCCGAGCTCGGTGTCAGGCCGGAGGCGGTCGACTACGTATTGCACACGCACTTGCATTCGGACCACATCGGCTGGAACACGCGGCTGACGGACGGGCGCTGGGAGCCGACCTTCCCCAACGCCCGCACCATCCTGCCCCAGCGGGAGCTCGACCGCTGGGCCGAGCGGGTGGAGAAGGAGGGTGCCGACTCCCCGAAGACGGCACCGTACTTCGACAGCGTCCTCCCCGTGCTGGAGGCGGGCCGAGTCTCGGTGATCGGCCCCGAGGGCGGCACGGCGCTCGACGGCTTCATGTTCCATCCGACGCCGGGCCATTGTTCCGGGCACATGTCCATCGGCCTCTCGTCCGGCGCGGATTACGGCTTCTTCTCGGGCGACGTCATGCACCACCCCATCCAGATAGCTAGGCCGGAGTGGAGCTCCGTATTCAGCGAGGATCACGACAAGGGCCGAGCGTCGCGTCGCTGGGCGCTGAACCACGCGGTGGAAACCGGGGCTCTGGTCTTCACCCCCCACTTCCCGGGATCAAGCGCGGGAAGCGTCTCGCGCACCCCCGAGGGGTTCGCCTGGCGCTTCGCCTGAGCCCGCGGCGACACCGAGCCTTCGCACAACCATCGGAGATGACCGCATGAACGGCGAACGAACCTCCGTCAAAGCGCTGCACGGCATGGTGGCCGCCGGCCATCCCCTCGCCGCCCAGGCGGGGGCGCAGCTGCTGGCGGATGGCGGCAACGCGTTCGACGACGCCGTCGCCGTGGCCGCCGCGCTCGGCGTTGTGGAGCCCGCGATGTCAGGTCTCGCGGGCATGGGCGTGGCCACCTGCTGGATTGCGTCCGAACGGCAGGTGAGGGTGCTCGATTTCATCGGCCACGTCCCCTTCGACTTTCCCTCGGACCGCTTCACGAGAATCGGCCAACTCAACCGCGGCGCGTTCAGCTGCGGCGTCCCCTGCAACCTCGCGGGGTGGGCCGAGCTGATTGCGGCCCACGGCAGGAAGGGTCTCGGCGACGCCCTGGAGCCGGCGGCTGCATCACCCGGCGCGACCTCGCGGCGGTCGACAACTTACGGTTCATTCTTGTTCCGACCCGAAAGTGGGTGGGTTGACGCTCGAATCTCAGCCGATCACGCGTGCCAAATCAAAGGCGCGAAGGTCCGTCGAAACAGGTGATCGCGGCAACCGCACGCGCGTCCGCTTGGTCTTTGCCGATCTTTGTTTCATGGAGTTACGTCATCTTCGCGCCTTCGTTGCTGTCGCCGAGGAACTCTCGTTCAACCAAGCGGCCAAGCGGCTGCGCCTGAGCCAGGCACCGCTCAGCCGCATGATCAGGGCGCTGGAAGAAGAAGCCGGCATGCGCCTGCTGGAGCGCGACCGCAACCGCCAGGTCGCGTTAACAGACGTGGGACAAACGTTCTTGGCCGACGCGCGCCGGGCGTTGGCGACGGCGGACGAGACCTTGCGCCACGCCCGCGAGGCGGCCAGCGGGACACGCGGCCGGCTCAAAGTGGCCGGCATCGCGGCGCTTTCGGTCGCAGCCTTGCCTCCGCTGCTCCAAGCCTTTCGCGCGCGGCATCCGCACGTGGAAGTGTTCTTGGTGGAGATGGAACGCGCCGCGCAACTGACCGCGCTGCGCGACGGCCATGTCCATGTAGGCATCTATCCAAACCTTTCCGTGCCGCGCGACCGGCAGTTCCAAACCCAGCCGCTCTTTGCCTGCCCAATGGTCGCGGTGCTGCCGCCCGGCCATCCTCAAGCAAACAACGATCACAAATCGGATACGTTGGACCTGCACGCCCTGGCTGACGACACCGTCTTGATCCCTGCGCAGAATTACTCTCCCGGCTACGACGAGCGGCTGGAGGTCACCTGCCGCGCCGTTGGTTTCACCCCGGCCGCCACGCACCCGGTGGAGGGCGTGCCCAACCTGCTGGGTATGGTCGCGGCTGGCTATGGAGTTGCACTGCTGCCGGAAGTGCTCGTGCAAGGGCTAGCTCCCCTGTGTCGAACACGCCCGTTGCGTGCTCCGGTGCCGCCCTTTCGCCTGAATTTGCTCTGGCGTCGGCAAAATGAATCACCGGTGCTGCAACAGTTCTTGGCTGTCGCCAAGGAGCTTCGCCAAGCGCGCGATTAGCGGGGATGGCGGCGGTACGAAGCGGGTGACGAGCGATGTGCGGTCGCCCTGCCGGCGACGCCGCACCGTCGGCGCTTGTTGCTAAAAATGAACGCAAAGCAGCGCGAACAAAGCAATTGAAATCTCGTCGGTGTCGGTCGTCCGTCACGAGATGGAAACCGCGCCACGGCCAGAGCTTACCGGCCAGTCGGTCGTCATCACCGGTGCGGCCGGCGGTATTGGCAGCGCCGTGACGGGTCGCTTGCTCGGTCGGGGAGCAAGGGTCTTTGCAACCGACCGCGACCACGACGCCCTCGCCGCGCTGCAGCGGGCGCATCCGTCATCGAACCTGCTTTCCACCGCAAGCCTTGATGTGAGCGACGAGAACCGGTGCGGTGAATTCGCTGCCCGCCTGCGTGCGGAATGGGGGCGAGTGGACGTGCTCG
>NZ_JAFATE010000508.1 GCF_019244115.1 Bradyrhizobium sp. | reverse complement strand
TGAAGCAACTTGATGCGGCGGCTGACCTCGAGCCCGTTCATCAGAGGCATCGAATAGTCGACGATCACGACATCTGGTCTCAATTCCGAAGCCAATGTCACCGTCTGCTCGCCGTCGGCGGCCTCGCCAACGACAATCCAGTTCGCTTGACCTTCGATGATCGCGCGAAGTCCGGAGCGCACGACTTCATGATCATCCGCGATCAAGATGCGTTTCACTACGTCGTCCCTCGATAGCGCAACCGCACCCACCGGTCGGTCGAGGCCGACTACCGGCGCAAGCCCGTCCGATCATACTGATCGGTTTCTGATGGGTTATCCCACAAAACCCTTAAGATTTGCGATGAGTGTACTGAGGTCCACCTTGCACTCTGCAGACGGATCGCAACGCCGGACTTCACCCTGGCTCGTCCTTGGGCCAAGTAGACGTCAAGCATCGACAAGTCTGGCCCGAACCGCATACCGGACCAGCCCGGCGGTCGAATTTACGTCCAGCTTGCGCATCGCCGCCGCGCGGTGCGCCTCGGTCGTCTTGACGCTGAGGTTCAGGATGGCGCTGATGCCCTTGTTGCTATAGCCTTCCGCAACCAGCTTGACGACGAACTGCTCTCGCCGCGTGAGCCCTTCGGGCGTGTTCCGGTCTGTGGCCGATTCGGTGTCAAATTGCTTCGAACAGCTTCTGGTGCAAAACGGCTTGTGCGCGAGAAGACACTCGACGGCCGTCAGCAACAGCTTGTTTGCGTCAGACTTCACCAGGAACGCACGCGCGCCGGCCTGGAACGCCTGTTGCGCCAGCAGACTGGAGTTGTGCACGGTGAAGATCAGCACTTCCGTCTGCAGCGGATACTCCCGGATCCGCCGTGCGACCTCCACTCCCGTCATTCGCGGCATGGAGAAATCGACAATGGCAACATGGGGTCGGCTTTCAATCGCTGCGGCAACTGCTCCGCTGCCATCGTTCGCCTCCGCGACCACTTCCCAGCCCACACGTTGTTGTAGCACCGCCCGGAGCCCCGACCGCACCGCTTCGTGATCGTCAGCGATAAGAATCCGCTTCATGGCAGAACACTCCAGGTCTTCTTGATGAAGCCATCGAAAAAGCACCGACATCAAGGGATCAACTTCCACCTGCGAACGATGCTTAGGCTGTTGGCTCTATTGTGTGCCTGTATGGGCCCTGATAATTGAGGTGACCTTTCGTCTGTTGCGCTTTCTGGCTGCGAGGTCGTGCGGAAGTACCGCGCACAACACCGTGCCTGCCCGTCGCGTCTGTGGACCGGACCAGATCTCGAGTGTCCCTCCGATCTGGCGCAGTCTCGCTCGCATCGCGGGGATCCCGACGCCAGGCAATATCGCCTTGAGGCCGGACCTCGACCGGTCAACCGGCATGCCGCGACCATCGTCGCTGATCATCAGCCGGAAGCGACCGTCAGTTGGTTCAAGGACGACCTCCACTTGCGTGGCCTTGGCATGACGAAAAACGTTTGTCAGGGCTTCTTGAACGACCCGCAATAGCGTGCGCTGTTTCGCGTACGGCAATCGATCCACATCCGGCGCGATCCGAGTTCCGACCTGGAGCGACGTGCGCGCGGCGAATCCCTTGGCATAGTGCTCGATCGTAGCCTTCAGCCCATCGGTTGTCAGATCCTGAGGATGCAGCAGGTAAGCAAAAGCCCGGATCTCCCGGAGCGCCTCATCGATCGACGTATCGACGTCATCGCAAAGCCGTTCGGTGCTGACGGCATCACCCAGGTTGGTCCGAATCCGCATCAAGCCAAGGCTGGCGGCGATCAAATGTTGACAGGTCGAATCGTGAAGATCTGATGCAATGCGCTGCTGGATCTGGTCTTGAAGAGATGCGAGCCCAAGATTCGCTCCGGCATTCCAGTCAGGGGCCTCTTCGGACGGAGCTTCAAGCGCTGCGCGATGGCTGCCGACGAGCCGAATGATGTTTCCTGTCCGGGGATCACGGATCGGACTAACCACCGTCTCGATGTGTTGTCGGGATCTACCGAGCGTGAGAAGGTGCCTCGCCCGGATCTCCCCTCCTTCGGCGAGACAGGAATGAAAGGCTTCATGGACCGACCGAGCGTCCTGGCTGGTCATGCAGTCGGAAACCGCCGTCTTGCTGATGTCCTCTGGCGAAATTCCAAGAAGGGATGCAAACGCGGGGTTGATATCTTCGAAAAAAAAGCGTCCCTCGGTCGATGGGCGCACAACAAAGAGCAAATCTCCAGAATACGTCCAATACAGCCGATCGCTCGCTACTTCCGAACCAATCGTTGGCCGCTTCCGGACGCCGGTTGTTTGGCGGGCTGGTGAGTTGCGTCGTTTCAACCTACGCACTCGCCTTGTTGCACACTCTAAATGCCGGGTGCCGTCGATCACGAGGCGCGACACCCCTTTTGATGGCAACTATACGGCGAGTGGTGGCTTGATACTACTATCTCGCATTCACGGACAGTTGATAGCCTAATAGGAACCCGCTGGAAGTAGGGGCGATTTCGCGACGAAGGATCGGGACATTGAAGTACCTCCAAAATCGCACGGTGGCGTCGCGCGAAGCGCCACACCTGCGCTGCCATGCTGGAACATACATCGTTCCGTACCTCGCTGTGACGGGGAGTACCCTTCAATAATCCACAGCATCCCGGATGATCGGACAGGTCATGCAGTGACCGCCGCCGCGGCCACGGCCGAGTTCCGCACCGACGATCGTAATCACCTCAATTCCTTCCTTGCGCAGCAACGTGTTGGCGTAAGTGTTGCGGTCGTAGGCGAACACGACCCCTGGTGATGCGCAGACGAGATTCGCTCCGCTGTCCCACTGCGTTCGCTCCCGCAGATACGCGCCGCCACCGGTCTCAACAACGCGCAGCTTCTTCAGGCCAAGGGCCTCTGCGACGACATTGACGAACGGCCCTTCGTCCCTTCGAAGCTCTATGCCGGCAGAGTTTTTTGCCGGTCGATAAGAGTAGGCCGCGATCTTGTCGACGATATCCGGATAGATCAAAACGCAGTCACGGTCGGCAAATGTGAACACCGTGTCGAGATGCATCGCGGCGCGGAGCTTCGGCATGGCAGCCACGATCACGCGATCGGCTGCTCCCTTGTTGAAGAGGGCCGCGGCAAGCTGGCTGATCGCCTGCCGGGAGGTGCGTTCGCTCATGCCGATCAGGACATTGCCTTTGCCGATCGGCATGACATCGCCACCTTCTAGAGTCGCGAGGCCATGGTCCTTCGTCGGATCGCCCCACCAGACGTTGACCTTGCCTGCGAAATCCGGGTGAAACTGATAAATGGCCGCGGCGAGAATCGGCTCTTCATGGCGCGCGGGCCAAAATAGCGAGTTCAGCGTCACGCCACCATAGATCCAGCAGGTTGTATCTCGCGTGTACAGCGTATTGGGAAGCGGCGGCAGCAGGTATTCGACCATGCCTGCCGCCTCTCGGATGAGTTTGAGCGTCTCCCCGCCATGGGCGTCGGGGAAATCATGGGTCGATACGCCCCCAATCAGAGTTTCCGCCAGTTCGCGCGGCTTGAGGCTCTCCAGATAATCGCGCAACTCGTCGACAAGGCCAAGACCGACCTGGTTTGGCACGACCTGATTGTCGAGGATCCAGTCCCTGGCTTCCGGTATCGCAACGGTTTCCGTGAGCAGGTTGTGCATCTCGACGACCTCGATGCCGCGGTCGCGCATCTTCTGCACAAAGTCGAAATGATCACGCTTGGCGTTATCGACCCAGAGGACGTCGTCAAACAGCAAGGTGTCGCAATTGGAGGGCGTAAGGCGTTGATGGGCTCGGCCGGGCGAACAGACCATCACCTTGCGCAGCTGGCCGACCTCCGAATGAACACCAAAGGTAAGCCCGGATTCCGAGGTCTGCTTCGTCATGGGAGATGCCTTGCCTAGATGGTGATGTAGCCCGTGACCAATCCATGAATCCCAACCGCAGCCCCAATGGCCGCCGCAACGAAGATGCCCCACTCGACCGACGTGAAGACCCGGGCCTTCTGCTCCAGGCGAGCCCAGAAATAGAGCGCCGTGCCGGGCGCGTAGAGGATTGCAGCGAGCAGCAGGTATTTCATTCCAGCCGCATAGATCAGGAAGAGCGTGTAGATGACGGCGATGCCGGTAAAGATCAGGTCGCGTCTGCGCTCATCCGGACGTTTTTCATAAGTCTCTCCCCGCCTGACCAGCAAGAGGCCGTAGGCGGCGACGAGGAAGAATGGAATGAGGTTCATGACGCTCGTCAAATTCAGCATCAGCGCGAAGGCATCCCGAGACCAATAAGTGCTGATGACGAAGAGCTGAACGATCACGTTCGTCATCCACAGCGCCGCAGCGGGGACCTTGTTTTCGTTCTCGGCGCCGAACAGGGCCGGCATATCCCTGGTCCGGCCGGCGGCGGAAAGCACCTCGGCGCAGATCAGCGACCATGCGAGATAGGCGCCAAGGACCGAGATCAGAAGGCCTATGCTTATGAAGACGGCTCCCCAATGCCCAACCACCGCTTCCAGCACCGCCGCCATGGACGGCTGCCGCATGCCGGCGATCTCGGCGCGCTGCAACACGGCATAAGGCAGCATGGTGACCAGTACCATCAGGCTCGTCACGATCGCAAAGCCCATGATCGTCGCGGCGCCGACGTGGGAGCGCTCTTTTGCGTAACGCGAATAGACGCTGGCGCCCTCGATGCCGAGAAAGACAAACACCGTGACCAGCATGGTCGCGCGGATTTGCTCGAACAGGCTCGCGGTGGGCATGCCCTCGCCGCCCCAGAAATTGGCGCGGAACATGTCGGCCTTGAAGGCGAAGATCAGAATGATGATGAAAATCAGGATCGGCACGATTTTCGCGATCGTCACAATGGTATTGATGGCGGCGGCCTGCTGCACCCCCCGCAGGATCATGAAGTGAAACAGCCAAATCCCGATTGAGGCGACGACGATCGCGGTAACCGTGTTGCCATCTCCGAAGATGGGGAAGAAGGCTCCCAGCGTCGATTTGATCAGCACCCAGTAGGAAACGTTGCCGATGCAGCTGCCGGTCCAGTAGCCGAGCGCCGACAAGAAGCCGGGATAGTCGCCGAAGCCTTCCTTCGCGTAAGCATAGACACCGGCGTCAAGATCAGGCTTGCGTTCCGCCAACGACTGAAACACGCGGGCCAAGGTGTACATGCCGCCGCCGGCGATGCACCAGGCGAAGATCGCTCCGAACGGACCGGTTGCGATGCCGAAGGTTCTGGGCAACGAGAAGATACCCGAGCCGACCATGGAGCCGACCACCATCGCGGTCAACGCGAACAGCGAAAGCTTCTGGATCGATGGCGTCGCACTCATGTGAAGGCCTCGAGCGGCCAGCGCTGAGCAACAGCTCGCCAGCCAGCTCTTCCGAAGCTCGAACCATGCGCCATCCAAATGGCAGGAAATATCGGGTGATTACCTAGTCCAGGCCAAGAATTTCCCTCGGAGGATAGGCTCGTCAGCGGGAAGCGAGATCGGAGAGTCTCGGCGGCTCGTTTCGCCCGAAAACGCCCTGCGCGACGCTCTTGCGAGCGTCATAGAGAGGTCCGCGGCCTGAACCGTCTCAGCCCTAGCGCCGCCCGCCCCCAAGGCGCAGCAGCATCATGAACAAATTGATGAAGTTGAGGTAGAGCGACAGCGCAGCGATGATGGACTTGCGGCCCGCGGAGGTTTCGTCGTCCTTGCTGTCGTACATCGCCTTGATGCGCTGCGTATCGTAGGCCGTCAGGCCTGCAAAGACCCCAACGCCGACGATCGAGATCAGCCAGTCGAGGCCGGTCGAACGCAGGAAAAGATTGACCAAGCTCGCGACGATGATTCCGATCAGGCCCATGAACAGAAAGGTGCCTACCCCGGAGAGGTCCCGCCTGGTCGTGTATCCAAAGATGCTGAGCGCTCCGAACGTCGCGGCTGCAATGAAGAAGACGCGGGTGATCGAGGAACTCGTATAAATGTGCAGCAGGATCGAGAGCGACACGCCAACCAGCGCCGCATATGCGAAGAACAAGAGCCGGGCTGTCGTCACGGACAACGTATTGATACGCGATCCGATGACGAACACGAGCGCAAGCGGCGCCAGGATGAAGACCCATATCAGCGGACTTTGCAGCAATGCGGGACCGATGAGTTGATAGGTCAGCCACGCGACAGCCGCGGTCAGTCCGACACCTGCGGCCATGTAGTTGTAGATGCGCATCATGTAGTCGCGCAATCCGGTATCCAACGCCACCGCGCTGCGGGCCGTACCAGAGGCCGCCAGGTTCTCATCATAGTTTGACATCGCTTGCCTCCTCTCGAGCACGCAGGATGCAGCAAAGCTACGCTTCCCCGTTGGCCCGGGATATCGGACAATCACCCGAGTTGGAGGAGCAGAATCACCCTAATTCCATCGGGATTCCAGGAAGCCGTACTCGACTAGTCGCGGCGAGCGACTTACGTCGGTTTGCGATCAAGCGCGGTTCAAGAGCCAGACCGCAAGCGGTTTTGCGGGAGCCCATGCCTATCTCCTACCCTCGCGGCCTACAGAGAATCCCTGATGTGCGAGCGGTAAATGTGCCTCTAAGGTCTTCGCATCGGTTGGACGGCATCCCTTGGTCCCTCGAGCCTATGGGGCCCCGCCCACCTGCGTTTGGAAGGCCATTCTCTGTCATGGCTCCTGCAGCGAACGAGTCCGACCAGAAGCTCTCCCTCGGAGCCCTTATCGCGCTCGTGATAGGGTCGATGGTTGGTTCCGGCATTTTCGCGTTGCCTGCAGCGTTCGGACGGGCCACGGGAGCGCTCGGAGCTTTCATCGCTTGGGTCATCGCGGGCACGGGAATGCTGATGCTGGCTCTCGTTTTCCAAACGTTGTCGCGCCGCAAGCCGGACCTCGACGCCGGCATCTATGCCTACGCCATGGCCGGATTCGGAGACTATATCGGCTTTGCTTCGGCAGCCGGCTATTGGGTCGGCTGTTGCCTCGCCGACGTTGCCTGCCTCGTTTTGATCAAGGCTACGCTGGGGCAATTTTTCCCGATCTTCGGGGACGGCACGACACCGGTGGCGATCGCTTCGGCGTCCGCGCTCCTGTGGGGCGTGCACGTCCTGGTGCTGCGCGGCATCAAAGGGGCGGCCACGCTCAATACGGTCGCAACCTACGCCAAGATCGTCCCCATCCTGTTGTTCATTATCGTGGCCGTCATGGCCTTTGATGCCGAGCTTTTCTCCAGCAGTTTCTGGGGAGCGGAGCAGCCGGATGCTCCCAATGTCTTCACCCAGGTCCGCAGCACGCTCCTGCTGACCGTGTTCGTCTTTGTCGGAATCGAAGGAGCGAGCGTCTACTCTCGCTACGCCAGTGATCGCTCGGATATCGGGATAGCGACCGTTATCGGATTCCTGACCGTTCTCTGCCTACTCGTTCTCGTGACCCTCCTGTCCTACGGGGTATTGCCTCGGCCGGATCTGGCGGGTCTGCCGACACCATCCATGGCCGGCGTGATGGAGGCGATGGTCGGTCGTTGGGGCAACGTGTTTATCAGCCTGGCGCTTTTGATCTCGATTCTCGGCAATTACCTGTCCTGGTCGTTGCTGGCTGCCGAGGTGCTGCACTCCGCGGCCGTCAACCGAGCCATGCCGTCCTTTCTCGCCAGCCTGAATGCGCAGAAGGTTCCCGTCGGTGCGCTCTGGCTGACTAACTTCGCCATCCAGGCATTTCTTCTCGTCACCTGGTTTGCGGAACATGCGTTCACGCTCGCCTTGAAGATGACAAGCGCGATGACGTTGATTCCATATTTCTTCGTTGCGGCCTACGGCCTGATGCTGGCTTCGCGCGGCGAAACGTATGTCGCAGGCGAGCGTGCGCGCATCGTCGACTGGATCTGCTCCGCAGTCGCGACGCTCTATGCAGCCGGCATGATCTATGCTGGCGGCGCCAAATTTCTCTTGCTGTCGTCGATCCTGTATGCGCCCGGAACGCTGCTGTTCTTTCTTGCGAAGCGCGAACGCAAGGAGACGATCTTCCGGCCGTTCGAAGCCGTCATGTTTGCAGCGCTCGCAGTCGCCGCCTGCGCCGGCGTCTACGCGCTGGCTGTTGGAGCGATCTCGATCTGACCTTTTGTCGGTCACTGGTTGGTCAATTGGAGGCGAGCATGAACATCCACACCTTCTGCGCAGCCCTGATCCTCGGCGCCTTGGTAGCGGCCATTGCACCCTCAACTCAGTCTCTGGCCCAGTCGAACGACAAGAGCGTGACCACGCCAAAGGATGCCGGCGCATCTGCGCCCGGCGGCGCAACACCCAACACCAACACGACCCCAACGAAGCACCGCTACTGGCGTCATCTCGGCGGAAGGCATCCGCACTACGGCAGCCGGCGCGTTCGCACCTAGGGCGTCATCAGGATCGACATCTCATAACCCCATCACAATCCGCAATTCTGCTCACCGCGTTCGCCGCCCTTCGACCGGCCACGGCAGAGTGCAACCCGATACGCACCTGTGGTTTCAAATCGTCCGACAACTCACGAAGCGCGACGCGACCGATCGCTTGTTTACGAGCCGCTTCACTCTCGCACGCCTCCTGGAGCGTCCCGATCCCAATCACACGCCTCGCAAGTCGCAGGTCGGTTTCGTCGATCCGCATGAGCGGCTGCCCGGCTTTGACCTGCTCACCGACATTCACCAGCCGTTCGACGATCTTACCGGCGACGCGAGAGCCGAGATTGCTTTCCACCCTGGCGCCGACGGTGCCCGTGAACCCGCGCTCGGACCCGCTCACCCGCGCGGTCGTCACCAGACTGACCATCGGCAGTTCCTGCCTGGGGTCGCTCACGGCAGAGGCTTCGTGAGCGGGAATGCGAAGAGCAACGAACGTAGCCACCTCCACCGGGATCAAAATACGGCCAATATGGCAAAACCCCTCTTCATGCCCATCTCCTGCTGTAATTTAGATGTCGTTCGAACTCTATAATGCGTTTAGCAGTCGTTCGAAATCTCAATGGAGGCGCTGACAGGAATGTGATCACGCGAAATCGCCCTTCGCCGGACGACGCCAGCCGCCGTCCTTGATAGATTGCGTTCGACTTCTAAGTTGGATATAGATTTCGACCGAAATCCAAATGGAGGTCCACGATGCGGGTAAGTCGCATTCAGGCCGAGGAAAACCGGCAAAACGTGATCAATGTAGCAAGTCGCCTCTTCCGGGAGCGCGGCTTTGACGGCATCGGGCTCAAGGATCTGATGGAGGGGGCCGGGCTGACCCAAGGCGCCTTCTACAAGCAGTTCGAGTCCAAGGAGGACTTGGCGGCACAGGCGTCCAGGCGCGCATTGGAGAGCGCCTCGCAGCGATGGTCGACCGCGATCGCGGAGAATCCTGATGATCCGTTTGGCGCGGTGATCGCGTTCTACCTCAGTGCTGGGCATCGCGAGGAAAAACTGGACGGCTGCCCGGTCGTGGCGCTCGGCTCAGATGCCGCCAGGCAGGGGCGAGAGGTGAAAGCGGCATTCGAAGCGGGGATCAAGGAGTATCTCGAAATCCTGGGCCGTTTGATTCCCGCGACCGACGCTGAAAACGCCAGTTGCAAGGCGATGGCCGTCCTCTCGACGATGGTCGGTGCGCTGACGCTATCACGCGCGGTCAACGATCCCGATTTGGCTCGGGCGATTCTGGATGCAGCGGTCGAACAGGTCCGAGAAGCCGCAGCCGTTTGAAAGATCGCCCCGGCAAAGCCCAGGAGAGATTGAATGCCTAGCGTGACTGAAGCCAAACCAAGTCTGCTCAAAATATCGGATGCGCTCAGCCTGCGTTTCCGAAAGACCGGCAGCGGGCCTGCGTTACTGCTCATACATACGATCCGGACGCAGCTCGAATATTTCCGCAGTCTTGCGCCCCTCCTCGCGAGATCGCACACGGTGTACGCCATTGACCTACCAGGCCATGGGCACTCACCAATAGATCCAAGCGCGAGCTACGACGAACCCTATTTCAGGCAGGCCGTCATTCGCTTCATCGAGGAGCTAAACCTTTCGGACCTCACGATTGTCGGCGAGTCGATCGGCGGGGCATTGGCCCTTACGGTTGCGGCCTCGCTTCCGCAGCGTGTGAAGCGGGTCTATGCGATCAATGCCTACGATTACGAGGCCCGCTATGGCGACGGAATTCGGCGCGGCAATTGGCTCGCGAATTTCATCATCGGAAGTTTGCAGATCCCGCTGCTCGGCGCGGTGAATGCGTCGCTCGAAAACAAGATGATCCTCGGCAAGATCATGGGTGGCGGATATCACGACCCCCGGAAACTGCCGGCCGATCTGCTCGCCGAGTTCGATGAAGTCGCCCACCGCCCGGGATACAAGCGGATCGCGCGCAAGGTGTTGGCAGGCTGGCGATCCTGGAGCAAGGCCCGCGACTACTATCGGCAGATCTCGGCGCCGGTCACGCTCATTTATGGCGACAGCGACTGGTCTCGGCCAACCGAGCGCGAACGCACGCGGTCGCTGCTTCCTGCCTCACAGATGGTGACGCTCAAAAACACCGGCCACTTCTCAGCTGTCGAGAATCCGTCGGAGCTGGCTCGCGTGATCATGGCGACAGAATGACCGTAATGATCAAAAACAGGAGTGTGCAACTGTGTTGAAGCGCTTTTGGGAGAGCTTGAATGACTGGGTTGAGGTCCTAGGCATGGACGATCCGCGCGGCGAGTACATGTTTAGGCTGGAAGAGCGTGTTGCGAGGATCGAGCGCGAAGTTGAAGGTCTTGAGATCCGATCCCGAACAACGCCGGCTGGCTCGCCGGATCGCTGCGTCCATCAATTGCAAAGTCGTCTGCAACAGTGACCGGACTGCGAAGTCCTCGAAGGTCAATTGATCATGCGCCGCATCGTCGTTACGGGACTGGGACTGGTATCACCGCTGGGATGCGGCAGTGAGCTCGCATGGTCGCGGCTGCTCGCGGCCCATTCGGGGCTCGCTATCCTTCCCGAATGGGCGGCTGCCCTTCCCGCACGGGTCGCCGGGATGGTGCCGACAAAGGCAGATGATCCTGATGGGGGCTTCGATCCGGATTTCGTTGTTCCGCCGAAGGATCAGCGGAGGATGGATCGCTTCATCCTGTTCGCACTGGTCGCCGCGGGCGAGGCGATGGCACAAGCGGCATGGGCTCCTTCCGACGCGCATTCCATGGAGCGCACAGCGACCGTGATCGCATCGGGCATCGGAGGCTTTCCGGCAATCGTTGAGGCGGTTCGCATCACTGATCAGCGCGGCGCGAGGCGCCTCTCGCCCTTCACCGTGCCGTCCTTTCTCGCAAATCTCGCGGCCGGCCATATCTCCATCCGCTACGGCTTCAAGGGGCCCATCGGTACGCCGGTCACCGCCTGCGCCGCCAGCGTGCAGGCGATCGGCGATGCCGCACGCCTCATCCGGAGCGGAGAAGCCGACGTTGCGATTTGCGGTGGCTCGGAAGCCTGCATCGATCTCGTGAGCCTTGGCGGCTTTGCCGCCGCCCGGGCCCTTTCCACGGGTTTCAACGAGACGCCAGCGCGTGCATCCCGTCCCTTCGACCGCGACCGCGATGGCTTCGTCATGGCCGAAGGCGCAGGTATCCTCGTGATTGAAGAGCTGGAGCACGCGCTCGGCCGCGGCGCAAAGCCGATCGCCGAGATTGCCGGCTATGGCACGACTGCCGATGCGTACCACATCACGTCAGGACCGGAGGACGGCGACGGCGCGCGCCGCGCCATGGAAGGCGCGTTGCGGCAGGCGAGCCTCAAGCCCGGCGAGATCCAGCATCTCAACGCCCATTCCACTTCGACGCCGGTTGGCGACGTTTGCGAACTGGAAGCGATCAAGGCCGTGTTCGGCCGCGACGGAAAAATTGCCGTGAGTGCCACCAAATCGGCAACCGGTCATCTGCTCGGTGCAGCCGGAGGAGCGGAAGCGATCTTCACGATCCTTGCGTTACGGGACCAGATCGCGCCGCCCACTCTCAATCTCGAAAATGCCGACGCGGCCGCCGAAGGGATCGACATCGTGGCCCGCGAGGCACGGCGCATACCCATGGAGCACGCGATCTCGAACGGATTCGGTTTCGGGGGCGTCAACGCCAGCATCATCTTTCGACGCTGGCATTGATGGAGAGCGGCATCCTGCGATCTCTAAGTTCGTCCGATTCGCACGCCTCAATGTCCTAATCTGCGACGAGCGCGAGATCGACCTGTGCCAATTCATCTGCGCGCTATATCTCCTGGCGTGAAGCTTCAGACACAAAGGATAGAGCGCCAGCCATCGGGGTACGATTTTCAGCTGAAGCTCAGAACGGATCAGTCGGCCTCGCAACTCGAAGGCCCGTTCTGGCGAGCGTCAGTGCAACTGCTTGATCCTGTTTGGTGGGCGCACCAGGGCTCGAACCTGGGACCCGCTGATTAAGAGTCAGCTGCTCTACCAACTGAGCTATGCGCCCGCGGGGCCGACGGAGGGCCCTCGCAAGAGCCGGTCGTTTAGCAAAGCGACCTCACGATGTCCAGCAAGAGAAAGGGATTTTTCCCATCCTTGCGCGCGCATCGGCAAGAAAAAAGCCGCCGGCACGCGGCGGCTTCTTTCAGGTCGGCCGCGGCTGGCTCAGAGCCGTTCCGGCCCGCCGCCGTCCCGGTCCCCTCCGTGATCCCGGTCCATGCCGCGCTCCATCCAATGGTGCCGCCAGCCCTCGCCCTCGAACCAGCGGTGGTGGTGGGTCAGCATGGCCAGGCGCCTCTTCTGGGCGTCGTCGAGCGACTTGTACAGCGGGTCGGCGGCATCGGCGATCTTCTTCATCGCCGCCGCGGTGGCAGCCATGGTGTCGGCGCGATCGCGCAGCCGGGCCACAGGGTCATCCTGCTGCTGGTCCTGCGACTGATCGGCCTTCATCCGCGCATTGGCGCGATCGATCCTGATCTTCACGAGATCCCGCACCGCACTCTCGACCGGGGGCCACAGCTTCTCCTGGTCGGCGGTCAGCTTCAACCCGGCATGAACGGCGGCGATCCGCGCATCGGCAAAGGCGGCCCGATCCTCGGGGCTCATCCGCATGTGTTGCATGTGCTCGTGAAACCACGAGCGCTGGGCATAGACCGCGGTCGAGCCGGCGATCGCGAGTGCGGCGATACCGGCGATGGCGAAATTCCTCATGCGAACCTCCATCTCGAAAAGGCTGCCTTGAGGATGATCGCCGCAAGGCGCGTAATCAACTTACAGTTTGGAAATAGGCGGTTCCTAACAAAGATGTAATTCGCCGTCTCGCTCTCGAGAATTGATCTAAATCATTCCCAAGAGCCGCGGCAGCCATAGCGAAATCTCGGGGATGTAGGTGATCAGGCCGAGGAAGACCAGCATCGCGCACAGCCAGGGCAGCACCGCGATGGTGATCTCGCTGATTCCCATCTTGGCGATGCTCGAGGCGATGTAGAGATTGAGCCCGACCGGCGGATGGCACAACCCTACCTCGGTATTGACGATCATCAGCACGCCAAGATGGACCGGGTGAACGCCGAGTTTTGTGGCCAGCGGATACAGGATCGGCGCCATGATCAGCAGGATCGACGAGGGGTCCATCACATTGCCGGCCAGCAGCAGGATGACGTTGACGACCAGCAAGAACATCCAGATCGAGAAATTCTTGTCGATGATCCAGGCTGCCATCGCCTGCGGAATCTGCTCATGTGTCATCAGGAACGAGAACAGCACCGCGTTGGTGATGATGTAGAGCAGCATCGAGCTCATGCTGGCCGCCTGCAGCAGGACTTTCGGCACCTCGGTGAGCTTCAGCTCCTTGTAGACGAACACCGTGATGATGAACGCGTAGGTCGCGGCGACCGCGGCGGCCTCGGTCGGCGTGAAAATGCCGCCATAGATGCCGCCCAGCACGATGCCGATCAGCAGCAGTCCCCAGATGCTCTCGCGAAACGTCTTGAACTGGTCCGCGAACGAGGCGCGGCGCATGCGCGGATAATCGTTGCGGCGGGCGACGAAAAAGGTCACCGCGGCAAGCATCAGCGCGAGCAGGATTCCGGGCACGATGCCGGCCATGAACAGCGCGCCGATCGAGGTGTTGGTGGAGACGCCGTACAGCACCAGGATGATCGACGGCGGCACCAAAATCCCGAGGGCCCCCGAGGTCGAGATCACGCCGACGCCGAAGCGGCGCGGATAGCCATATTGCACCATCGCCGGCAGCATGATCGAGCCGATCGCCACCACGGTCGCAACGCTGGAGCCCGAGATCGCCGCGAACATGGCGCAGGCCGCAACGCCGGCCAGCCCCAGCCCGCCCGGCAGGTGTCCGACCAGCGAGGTTGTGAACGCAATCATTCGCCGCGCCACCCCGCCGCGGGTCAAAAAGGTGCCGGCCAGGATGAAGAACGGGATCGCCATGATGCCGAAATTGTCGAGGCCGGAAAACAGCTTTAGGCCGACGCTCTCGATCGGCACTTCGGTCATGGTGAACAGGAAGGTCAAAACGGTGAGGCCGAGCGAAATCGAGATCGGCATGCCCGTCAGCATCAGCGCAAACAACAGCCCAAAAATCAGCGCCGCGCTCATCAGGCTTCTCCGAGCGAGATCGGCGCCTTGGCGCTCACCTCGATGTCGTCGACATGGGCGGCGTCGTGATGCGGCAGCTCGTCAGCC
This sequence comes from Bradyrhizobium sp., assembly GCF_019244115.1. Lineage (GTDB taxonomy): Bacteria > Pseudomonadota > Alphaproteobacteria > Rhizobiales > Xanthobacteraceae > Bradyrhizobium. The sequence goes on along the minus strand of NZ_JAFATE010000508.1, from coordinate 8,574 downwards.
CAGAAATAGGCCCACATCACCTGCAGGAAGCGGAAGCACATCAAATAGGAGCCGAGCGGGATGCAGGCATAGACTAGCCAGCTCGGCAGTTCGAGATCGGGCGAGACCTGATCGGTCCCCATCAGCTCGATGACGAATTTGGCGCCCATGGTGCCGACGATCGCGGTGAACAGCGCCCCGCCGGCGAGGCCGAACAGGATCGTGCCCTTGCGCCAGCGGTCGTTCAGGCGGTTGATCAGCACGTCGACGCCGACATGGATGCCGGTGCGCACGCCATAGGCGGCACCGAACTTCGCCATCCAGATGAACATGTAGATGCAGAGTTCCTGGGACCAGGCGAGGTTGATCCCGAACAGATAGGGATAGAGGAAGGGCACATCGACCAGAAATCGATGCACCACGGCGACGAAGGTGATCATCGTCGCGGCGCCCATCAGGCCAGCAATGATGATTTCCTCGAGCCGGTCGAGAATTCGCAGCAACATATAAGTCCCCCGTGCCAATCGGGCGGGTTCACCAGCCCGCCCGATCCGGCACATTTATCCCATCACGGCGCGCCCAACCCCATCCGTCGTCATTGCGAGACGCGAAGCGCCGAAGCAATCAGACCTTTGTCCCGTGCTAGATCCTGGATTGCTCCGCGGAGTTTATCATCGGGCGGCGCTTTCGCGCCGACTCATAGGCTCGCAATGACGATCTAGTTGATCGGGCTGCGCCCGGTCTCCTTCAAGAACTCGTCGATCAGGGGCTGGCCGACCCGCGAGGCGACGTCCTTGTAGACCGGCATCATCGCCTTGCGCATCGCCTCGTCCTGCTCCGCCGTCAGCGTGATGATCTCGGTCTTGCCGGCCTTCTTGATCAGCTCCAGCGCGTCCTCGTTTTCCTTCGCCGACTGGCTGTTGCCGTAGTCGGTGGCCTCCTTCATCGCCTTGGCGCAGGCCTCGCGGACATGGCCCGGCATGCCGTCCCAGAACTTCTTGTTCACGACCACGACATAGCCGATATAGCCGTGATTGGTGGTGGTCACGTATTTCTGCACCTCGTTCATCTTCTGGGTGTAAATGTTCGACCAGGTGTTCTCCTGGCCGTCGACCACGCCGGTCTGCAGCGCCTGGTACACTTCCGAGAACGCCATCACCTGCGGGATAGCGCCGAGCTCGCGGAACTGCGCCTCGATCACCTTGGAGGACTGGATGCGAAACTTCAGCCCCTTGTAGTCGGACGGCGCAACCAGCTTCTTGTTGGCGCTCATCTCCTTGAAACCGTTGTCCCAGTAGGCCAGCCCGGTCATGCCCTTTGCGTCCAGCAGCTTCAGAAGCCTGTCGCCGAGCGGTCCGTCTGTGACCTTCCGCAGCGTCCTCAGATCGGGCAGGATGTAGGGCAGGTCGAACACCTCGAATTCCTTGATCCCGATCGGACCGAATTTGGAGTTCGACGGCGCCAGCATCTGCACGGCCCCGAGTTGCAGCGCTTCCAGCTCCTCCTTGTCCTTGTAGAGGGTGGAGTTCGGGTAGACCTCGACCTTGACCTTGCCGTTCGTGTATTTCTCGGCCAGTTCCTTGAACTTGTCGGCCGCCTTGCCCTTGGGCGTATCCGCGGCGACCACATGGCTGAACTTGATGACAATAGGCTGGTCCGCCGCCCCGGCGGGGCCCAGCAAAGCCAGCGCCGCGATGGCGGCCGTGGTCCAGATCAGTTTGCGCATATTCTCTCCCAGTTCTTGCGAGGTGCGCGCGCGCCGCCCTCCGGTTATTTGGTGTGCCAGCAATAGCGAGAAGCTGATCCGAAAGCCATTGCCCCTTAGAAGGGACATCACGAAAGACTTGCTGCAACGCAAAACGCGGCGGGAACCCCCCCGCGCTTTCCTGATCGGGCGCTCGCTCGACGAGCGCATTAGGAGATGGTCATCCCGCGAAAGCGGGGATCCAGTATCCGAGAGCGCCTGAGCTTGAGCCGAGAGGCCGGCGTACTGGATCGCCCGATCAAGTCGGGCGATGACAGCGAGTCGATGATGCGCGTCAGCTTGCCGCAGCTGCGGGGACGTCGCGCTGGCGCTTCATGACGATCTTGTTGAGCGCACCGAGATAGGCCTTGGCGGACGCCACCAGCGTGTCCGGATCGGCCGCGCGCGCGGTCATCGAGCGGCCGTCCTGGGAGAGCCGCACCGAGACCTCGGCCTGCGCATCAGTACCCTCGGTCACGGCATGGACCTGGAACAGCTCGAGCTTGGCGTCATGGGGGACCAGCGCCTTGATGCAATTGAAGACGGCATCCACGGGCCCGTTGCCTTCGGCCTCCTCGATCCGGATCTGGCCGTCGATGTCGAGCTTCATGGTAGCGCGCTGCGGGCCATGGGTGCCCGCGATCACGGTCAGCGAGGTCAACTTGATGCGGTCATGGGCGGCCGCCATCTCCTCGTCGAGCAGCGCCTCGATGTCCTCGTCATAGATGTCCTTCTTGCGGTCGGCGAGCGCCTTCATCCGCACGAACGCATCCTCGATCTGGTTGGCGCCGAGCTTGTAGCCCATCTCCTCCAGCTTGTGGATGAAGGCATGCCGCCCGGAATGTTTTCCCAGCACCAGTGAGGACTGCTTTAACCCGACCATTTCAGGCCGCATGATCTCGTAGGTCGAGGCATCCTTCAGAACGCCGTCCTGGTGGATGCCGCTTTCGTGGGCGAATGCGTTCCGGCCGACGATGGCCTTGTTGTACTGCACCGGGAACGAGGTCGCCGCCGACACCAGCTTTGAGGCGCTGGTCAGTTTTGTCGTATCGATCCTGTTCCACCAGGGAAACTTGTCGTTGCGCACGTTGATCGCCATCACGATCTCTTCGAGCGCGGCATTGCCGGCCCGCTCGCCGATGCCGTTGACGGTGCATTCGACCTGGCGCGCGCCGCCGGCAATGCCGGCCAGCGAATTGGCCACGGCCATGCCGAGGTCGTTATGGCAGTGCACGGAAAACACCGCTTTGTCGGAGTTCGGCACCCGCTCGATCAGCGTGCGCATGAAATTCGTGTATTCCTCGGGCACCGTGTAGCCGACGGTGTCGGGGATGTTCACCGTGGTGGCGCCGGCCTTGATCACGGCCTCGACGATCCGGCACAAAAAGTCCATCTCGCTGCGGGTGCCGTCCTCGGCCGACCATTCAACGTCGTCGACCTGGTTGCGGGCGCGGGTGACGTTGGCGATGGAGGTCTCGATCACCTGCTCCGGCGTCATGTTGAGCTTGACGCGCATGTGGAGCGGCGAGGTCGCGATCACGGTATGGACCCGGCCGCGCCTCGCGAATTTCACCGCTTCGGCGCAGCGGTCGATGTCCTTGGGATGGGCCCGCGACAGGCCGGCGATGACAGAATTCTTGGAGCGGCGGGCGATCTCGGACACCGCCTGAAAATCGCCTTCCGAGGTGATCGGGAAGCCGGCCTCGATGACGTCGACCCCCATGTCGTCAAGCATCTCGGCGACTTCCAGCTTTTCCTCAAAAGTCATGGTGGCGCCGGGGCATTGTTCGCCGTCGCGCAGGGTGGTGTCGAAAATGATGACGCGGTCCTTCTCGGACTTGGCTGACGTGGTCATGGCAGATTTTCCTTAACGGTAGCGCGCCTTGTCTGTTGGGCGCTGAAGGGGTTTTTGGATCTCGCACAACCCCTGAGTGCCCAGGCGCATACCGCCCAGCCGGCCCTCAGGGGCAGGTAAGAAGGAGCCTGCCAAGAAGCAGGGTGGGCAGCGACGCAGCCAGACGAGTGGGGGCGCCAGAGGCCGCTCCTCCCAAAACTCCGTCAAATTGGCTGCTTGCCGGCATTGCCAGACCCTATTGGACGCCAGATCCTGCAGCAAAACCGTTGACGGTCCGTTGTCGGGATGGCGTGACCTGCACCTTCTAGACGAGATTTGTACCCGTTCGCAATGCCCAAAATGGGCTCGCAAAGGTCAGACGGGCTGACCCGTCTCCGCCTCGGCACGTGCAAGCTGCAGCGGCTGACCGCTCCGGTGGACGCGCAATCCTTGACGCCTGGCGCCGGGCGTACCGCTTCAAAGGCAAAGGCTCATGATCTTGATGTGACAGGTCGCGGCTTCCCGCCGGGTTGTCGAGGTGGTGGCGGGCTTTGCGACCGCAACCAGCGGCTCCTTGATCCGCTTGCCGGGCTTGTCATAGTCGCCGGCGATCTCCATCGCCCAGTAGGTGCGCTTGCCCGAAGCGTCGCGGGCGCTGGCGATGCCGACGCGGGAGGCGTTGTGCAGCAGGAGGTTTTTGCGATGCTCGGAGGAGTCGATCCACTGCTGCAGCGTCTTCTCAAAATTGTCGTAGCCATAGGCGATGTTTTCGGCGGCGCGCCCCGCGCCCGACGGCGCGATCCGCGAGGAGAACGAACCCAGCACTTCGTGACCGAGCTGCTCGCGCGACGCCATCGCGTGCGCCTGCGCCTCGGCGATGCGATCGAGCGTGGCGTCGCGCGTCACCCGCGCCTCGCCGTGCTGTGCACGAAAGTGCGAGATCAGTTCGGCGGCGGACTCGGCGAGAGCCGAATGGGCTGACAATGTCAGCACCGCCGCCAGGATCAACGGCTTCGTCGCCCCCCACCGCATCGAGCGCCCCCTGAAACTGTAGGACGGGTTTAACCAACGGGTGGCGCGAACGCGCGCCCGATGGCAAGCTCCGTCAAACCCATCATCCCGCCAATCGATGGGATCGCTGGCGTTCAACCCATCCAGGCGCTGTTATTCGATCTTCGTGAGCGGGTAAACACCGATCGCCGGTTCCTCGTAGGGGGTGCGCGCCGGATTGCGGCGAGGACATCCCTGAGCCTTCGCACAGAGCATTTCGATGCGCCCCTTCCACGACCTTTTCGCGCCTGCCGACCTCCCCGACCGTGGGGCCGGCGCCAGCGAGCGCTCGAAGCGGCCGATGCCCTTTACGGTAAAACTGCAATGCGCATAATTGCCGCTGCGCCCGGAGCCGGCGGCGCCCATGGCGGCACGCAGGCCCGCCAGCTGCTGCCGCGACAAACGCCACGAGCTCGTACGTTTTCATGCGCTGCCTTCTGACTTGCTTCCCGCGATCCGCCGGCCCGGCTCGTGTGGCCACCACGCAATCGTGACACCGGCGGCCCGCCGGGCTGCTATTCCCGAACGAGGGTTGTGCAGCGCAGCACAGGCGGTAATAAAGTTTCGAAAGCAACGAACTACGGAATCCATCCGCGTGACGACAATCAATGCCGATACCCCCATCGAAGCATCAAAGCACCTCCCGATGGGATTTGCCGAATTCGTTGTCGCGATCGCGGCGATCATGGCGCTGAATCCGCTCGCCATGGACATGATGCTGCCGGCCCTGCCGAGCATCGGCGCCAGCCTGAACATCGACGTGCCGAATCATCTGCAGATGGTGCTGTCGGCGTTCTTGATCGGTTTTGGCCTCGGCCAGTTCATTATCGGTCCCCTGTCGGACAGTTTTGGTCGCCGCCCCGTGCTGCTCGGCGGCATGGTGCTCTATGGCCTCGCCAGCGTGCTGGCGATCGCGGCGCCGTCGTTTGCCACGCTGCTGCTGGCGCGTGCGCTCGAGGGGCTCGGCACGTCGGCGACGCGCGTGATCGCAACCTCGATCGTGCGCGACTGCTATGCCGGCCGCCGGATGGCGAGCGTTGTATCGCTCGCCATGATGGTGTTCATCGCGGTGCCCGTGATCGCGCCGTCGTTCGGACAGGCAGTGATGATGCTGACGCATTGGCGCGGCATCTTCGTCGTGCTGATGCTGTACGGCATTGTCACCCTGGCCTGGAGCTGGCTGCGCCTGCCCGAGACGCTGCCTGCATCACAGCGCAAGGCGTTCACGATCTCGGAGGTGCTCGCCGCCTATCGCCAGACCGTGACCAACCGCCAGACGCTCGGCTATGCGCTGGCGGCCGGCGGCATCATGGGCTGCATGTTCGCCTACGTGTTTTCCGCGCAGCAGGTGTTCACCGGCGTTTTCAGGCTCGGCCCTTATTTCCCGCTGGCCTTTGCCGCGGTTGCCATCGGCGTGGCACTCGCGGGTTTCCTGAATGCGCGGCTGGTCGGACGCATCGGCATGCGCGTGATCTCGCATGGCGCGCTGCTCGGCTTTCTGGTAGTCGCCGCCGCGATGTTCATCGCGGCGCGGGCCGATCTGTTGTCCCTGCCGCTGTTCATGGCGCTGTCGGCGCTGATGATGTTCTGGTTCGGAATGATGGTCGCCAACTTCACGGCGCTGGCGATGGAGCCGCAGGGCGCCATCGCGGGCACCGCCTCCTCGCTGTACGGCACCATCACGACGCTGCTCGGGATCGTGCTCGGCACCATCATCGGCCAGGACTATGATGGCACGCTGGTCCCGTTTTCGACGGGCTTTCTGCTGTGCACGCTCGGGACCCTCGCGGTAGTGGCGATGACTGAGAAAGGCCGGCTGTTCCAGCCGCACAACAAGCCGATCGCGTGAGCGCCGGCGAAACGAACTGACAATATTGTCGTGGCGGGATACCGCTTGTAACGCTCGCGCAGATTGCTAAGCTCTCCCGTGCTGCCGCACGGGGGAGCCATGCAAAACAGAAAATCCATCCTTTCCAGCGCGGCAGCAACCACCGCCCTTCTCTTCGTGGCATTTTTCTGCGGCGTGCACGCGCAAGGTGCGAGCGCCGAAACGGTCTGGCCAATGCCGGATTGGCAAACGTCCACGCCGGAAGCCGAGGGGATGGATTCTGCTGCACTTGCGAAAATCATCGCCTTTGGCAGGACCAAGAGTTTCGACAGCTTCCTGATCGTGCGTCACGGCAGGATCGTGCTGGACGCCTATTATGCACCGTACTCTGCGGACGTTCCCCATGTCATCAACTCCGCCACCAAGGCCGTCGTCAGCGGCCTCATAGCGATGGTCCACAAGGATGGCCTGCTCGACGGCTTCGACCATCCGGTGCTCGATTTCTTGGCCGCCCGCGACGTCGCCAACATCGACGAGCGCAAGAAGGCGATGACGGTTCAGAACCTGCTGGATATGACCTCCGGACTGGATTGGGACGAGGGCTTCCAGGGGGGCAAGGAGCAGTCCCTTGTCGAACTCGGACGCAGCGCGGACTGGATCAAATTCATCCTGGATCGATCGATGGCGCACGCGCCCGGCGAGGTGTTCTACTACGACAGCGGCAATTCGCATCTGCTGTCCGCGATCATCCTCAAATTGACCGGCACGCGCGCGGAGGATTTCGCGAACGCCAGGCTGTTCGGTCCGTTGGGTATTGCTCCGCCGTTCTGGCGCCGGGACGCCCAGGGCATCTCGATCGGAGGCTGGGGTCTTTCGTTGTTGCCGCACGACATGGCCAAGATCGGCTATCTTTACCTGCACCACGGCGAGTGGATCGGCAAGCAGCTGCTTCCGACCGACTGGGTCGATGCCGTCGACCATGCGACGGTGAGCATGAACGCATTATTCGATCCAGGCCTGAGATATTCCAACCAGTTCTGGGTGCTGCCCGACAGACATGCCTACATGGCGGTCGGCTACCATTGCCAGGTCATCATGATCTTGCCGGATCTGGATGTCGTGGCGGCGATGACGGCCCGGGACTTCTGTCCGTTCCGCCGGCTCGCTGACGAAATCGCCGCCGCGGTCAAATCGGCCTCGAGCCTGCCGCCCAACCCGGAGGCCGCCAAACTGCTCGCCGATGAGGTCGCCGATGTCTCGACGGAGAAGGCGACCGACGTCGGCCCGACTCCCGATCTCGCGACCGCCATTTCCGGAAAGACCTATCGATTCCCCGATAACCCGATCAACATCAAAGCACTCGCACTGTTTCTGACCGAGTCTCAGCCGCGCTATGAAGTGGAGATCGATACTCATCAGCCAGGGAACGCGCTGGTCAAACTCGGCGGACCGATCGGACTGGACGGACTGTACCGCAAGAGCAAGCCGACCGCATTTGGACTTCGGGCTGTCAAAGGCGCGTGGCAGGATGGAGAGACCTTCGCCATCGACGTGCAGTATGTGGGACTCGGTGAGCAAGCGAAATTTGTTCTCTCGTTTGGCGGCGACAAGGTCACGCTCCGCGGCAAAGCGAGGGACGGCCACGAAGTCGTGGCGGAGGGCGCGGCGGGCCCGTAGCATCGCATGAGCCGTCGGTGTTTTTGCCTATCCGGACCGGGCGCAACGCGTTATGAACGCCGATGACCAGTGCTAGCGATCATTCTTCGCCGGCCGATCCCGGCAGCCTCCCGCTCTCGCTCGCCGACATCACGGCCGCGGCCGCGACCATCCGTGGCGCGGTGGCGGTCACCGATTGCAATTACAGCCGGACGCTCAGCGACATCTACGGCTGCAATATCTGGCTCAAGTTCGAGAACCATCAGTTCACCTCGTCCTTCAAGGAGCGCGGCGCGCTGAACCGCCTGCATGCGCTGTCGTCGGAGGAACGGACGCGCGGCGTGATCGCGATGTCGGCCGGGAATCATGCGCAGGGCGTCGCCTATCACGCCAGGCGATTGGGCATTCCCGCCACCATCGTGATGCCCCTGGGCACGCCGATGGTGAAGGTCGAGAACACGCGGCGGCACGACGCAGAGATCA
>NZ_JAFATE010000469.1 GCF_019244115.1 Bradyrhizobium sp. | reverse complement strand
TAGTCGACCCGACTGGGCGGATCTGCTTTATCCCGTGTTTGCTTTACCGTTGCGGCTGTACAGCGCGACCTTGCCGCTGCGGATTTCGGCGACCATCCGGAAGCCGTCGAACTTGTCCTCGAAGATCCAGCCGGGATCCTCGAACGGCGCATCCCTGAGCGTTGCAAGCATGGGCTGAAGCCGTTTGGGGACGGTCGACGTTCGGCTCATTTGGAAGCTGGCCGTGACTTCAAATGAACTTCATCGCTTCGGTCGGCGTGTTGGCGCCATGACGGTGCTGGACGGACTTCCCGATCCCGACGCAGGCCAAGCATGCCTCCGAAGAGCCGCTGGGCTCGCGTCCCCACCGAAACGAATCCTTTCGAAAGTTTTGCGGACCATGGGATCGTAAGCACTTTCGGCTTCACGATCGTAATAGGCGCTCTACGACGAGGAGGCTGAATGCACAGCAGACGACGATCATGACCGTGCCGGTGATCCAACGGCCTTTGCCGGCCACTGCCACCGCCGCGAGCAGAGCGGCTCCGCCGTCGCCGCCGGCAGCGCGAGCAGAAACAGGGACGGGTAGGGTCCGAGCCTTTCGATCGACCGTCTCAAGCTCATTGGGAAGCGGCTCCTCCAGCGTAGAACGACGGGTGACCTTCCTTGTTCCGGTCACGGAACATCTCCCGCCTGACCCCGTTTTTTATGGGCGCGGGGCAAGGAGGAGAGGACGCGAATGCAAGCACCTATCGATCTTGGTAGAACGAGTAAGCGTGGAGCTTGGAGGAGGAGGTGGCTGCGTGGCGCAGCAAGCGCGCTCTTCGACCAAGGGCGACGATTGGCAGCGTCCGCGTGGTGCGCATACCCAAGCGTGCCGCCTCGCCGTCGGACAGGTCGACGGGCCATATGCTCCGGGCGACGGCGCGCTAGGACAAAGGCCGGACGGATCCCGACTTCGCATGAGCGGTACAGCGAAAGCCTCATCGAAGAAAGTGCACCCTGCGACCTCCGGCACGCCGGCTGACCGCCCGGTTGAGCAAAAGCCTCTCCCTCTTGGTTCGGAAGCGCGCATGAACGCCAGGGTGGTCCTGGCGCTTGTGCTCGTCGCACTTGGCCTGTGGACGGCCGCAAGCTTCCTGCCAGCACTCATCTGGGCGACGATCCTGGCTGTCACTTTGTGGCCGCTTTATCTGATTTTCGCCAAGCGCTTCTTGGGCGGCCCGTCGGGAGCCGCGGCTTTCGCTTTCACGGTCCTCGTCGCTCTCATCCTCATCACCCCGATCTCGCTTGCCGTCTACGAAGTCGCCCAGCAAAGCGACCTATTGGGGGACTGGCTGAAGAGAGCCCGAGAGGACGGGATCGACGTACCGGACTGGGTCGCCCGGCTGCCGATCGCCGCCGAAGCATGGAGCAATGGTGGCGAGCCAACCTCTCGGATCCGAAGGCGGCCACGGCTTGGCTGAAGACCGTCAATGCCGACAATGTATCCGATCTCTTCCGCACATTCGGAGGCCAGCTTCTTCACCGTCTGTTCCTTCTGTTTTTCTCCCTGTTGACGCTCTTTGCTCTGCTCCGCAGTGGCCACGCCGTGGCCAGGCGCTTTCTCGAAACCTGCGACCGACTTTTCGGCGATGCGGGAGAAGGCTTGGTCGAAAAGATGATCGACGCGACGCGTGCAACCGTGAACGGGACGGTGCTGGTCGCTTTGGGCGAAGGAGCCGTGATCGGAATCGGCTATTTCGTCGCCGGTGTGCCAAGGGCGCTGACCTTCGTGATCTTCACGACGGCATTCGCAATGATTCCGTTTGGCGCCTGGCTGGCTTTCACGGTCGCGGCGATCGTGACGATATCCGGCGGAACCAGCGGCGTCGCGGGGATGTGCGTATTCCTATGGGGCACGGTCGTCATGCTCGCCGGCGATCATTTCGTCTGGCCGACCTTGGTAAGCGGCTCCGCCAGGCTGCCCTTCCTGCTGGCATTTGTCGGCATCTTCGGTGGGCTGGCTGCGTTCGGACTTATGGGTCTCTTCGTGGGGCCAGTCATCATGGCGGCGCTGCTGGCGATCTGGCGCGAGTGGATATTTCTATCCGCGCCGCAGGCATGAGGCAGCCCAGGAGGGGACGAGTAGACCTCCGAAAGCTGCGCCGGCTTGCTGAATGGCAAATGCTCCGCGTGCCCGGCGGCGCTTCGGTCGAACGGCGCTTCAGACGGGGGCTCCTCTGATCAGATTTTCGCATGAAAGAGAGACGCGATCCATTTGGTTGGAACCGGGTCCGTAGAGCCAAGTTCGTCCTCCTGCGCTGCCCGTAAGATGGAGGTTGATTTGCCACACGCCGCGATCTTCGACCTGGACGGGACGCTGCTGGATTCCGTGGATCTGCACGCGATCGCGTGGCACGAAGCCATGGTGAAGTTCGGCCACGACGTCAGCTTCGAACAGGCCCGAAGCCAAATCGGAAAGGGCGGTGACAAGCTCATTCCCGTCTTTTTGTCCCAGGAGGCCCAGCGCGACCACGGTCAGGAGCTTGACGCTTGGCGGAGCGAACACTTCAAAGCAAAGTATTTGCCGCTGATCCGACCCTTCTCCGCGGTGCCCGACCTGCTGAAGCGGTCGCGCGACGCCGGCCTCCGGATCGCGATCGCATCGTCGGCCAAGAAGGACGAACTGGAAAATTATCTCGACATCGCCAGCATCACCAAGCTTGTTGACGCGACAACCTCGTCCGACGACGTCGAGGAATCAAAGCCGGAGCCAGACATCTTCGAGGTCGTCCTGAAAAAGCTCAAGGTCGACGGAGAGGACGCAGTGGCCATCGGCGACTCGCCATATGATGCAGAAGCGGCGGGCAAGGCGACGGTTCGAACCATAGGAGTGCTCTGCGGCGGCTTCACCGAGAAAGAGCTCCGGGCAGCCGGATGCATTGACGTGTATCCCGGCCCGGCTGCACTCTTTGCCTGTTTCCTCGAAACCCTACTCGCCAAATAGTTTCGCGCAACCGAGACGCCCAGAAGCCGGTCACTCAGCGTGGACGCCGGCTATTCCTACGGCGGCTGTCCATTGGAGGCGGAGACGACGCCGTACGGGCTGCCCGGACCCCGTTCCTACGGGGCGCCTATATTTCCGGCAGCGACGCAAACGGCCGTGAAGGGAGCCGCACGTCGATTGCATCAGCAATCGCAACCCGACCGCTTGTCCGGACTACAGCCATGACACCACATCGAAACCTGGGACGGCGGGGCTCTTGCACAAGCATGTTGCGCTTGAGCCCGGGCCTGAATCTGTCGATCAAAACGCAGGGCGTTCTCAGCCCGGTGAGCTCGACGGAGGCCTGCTCCCCGAGCTTGAGGATCGTGCCGAGGGGCAGGGCTTCGAGATCGAGACTTGCCGTCATTATGTTTTCGCCAAGATCACCCGATCGCAACTCGTAACAATCTACGCGCAGCACGTCCAATAGCTCTGAAGGGATCAGATGCACCTGACGCAGATTAGGCATCTTGGGCTGGCGCCGGGCCAGATATCGATGACGGACGAAGGATCCTGCGTGGACGTCTCCTTCGGCTCCGAGGCCCTCTAATAGGACGAGGCTTTCGCGAGCTAACTTGCTGAAGCGGTGGCGAGGTGCACTGGCAAGCCCGACAACGCGGCGGGTCACAGGCGTCGGGATTTCACCGGGTAGCTTGGGCTCATCATGAAGCCGCTAGGCCGCGCGTGTCGCTCGCTCGGCCTGTCATGCGCCGGAACCGGAGGCCGCAATTCCGTGCGACCTCCCTCGCTTCTCATTTGCGGTTTTTGTCCAACGCTTGCGCCATCTCGAGGTGATGTTGCAAGGCGGGAAGTGTCTTACCCGCACAATCCTTTAATTTTGGATCATCACCGCCCTTCGCATAGCGCTCGAAGAGCGAGACGGCATCCTTGTGCGCGCTCACCTGCATCGGATCGTACTGGCCGGCGAAATCGTCAGCCTTAGCATCGCGCAGCTTGTCGAGCTTCTTTTGCGAGCTGTCGTCCAATGCGGTTGGCAAGGCTGATTTCTTGTCGGACGGCACGAGGCTGTTCAGCTCGTTGCTGGTCTTGGTATGATCTGTGATCATCTGTTGAGCGAACTGCTTTTCGTCGGCGTTGCCCGTTTGCTCGGCGATTTTGGCGGCGTCGATTTCCAGCATATCGCTGGTCGCCGCCTCCTTGATGAAGTCCTCGGTCTTAGGCGCGATGCCAAGGGCCGAATTGACACCGGTCTGCTCGCCGACAGACTGGGCGAAGGCGGTCGAGCTTAGGGCGGTGGCAAGCAAGGCCGATAAGATGAACTTTCGCATCATCGCCCCCTCAAGCCGCTTCGGCGTTGACGGCGCTAACGGCCAGCTTCGAGAGCGCATCGTCGGTTTTCTTTTCTTCAGCAAGCGTTTCGTCGAGAAGCTTCACGGCGTCCTTGTGCCCGAGCTTGCCGGCCCATGTTTTCAGCGTGCCATAACGGGAGATCTCGTAATGCTCGACAGCCTGGGCAGCGGCCAACAGGCCGGCATCAAGCGCTGGCGTGTCGGCATACTCGTCCATGATTTCCTTGCCTTCGTCGAGGATGCCCTCGATGGCCTCGCACTTCTTGCCGCGGGCTGGCTTGCCGAGCAGCTCGAAGATCTTCTCCAGCCGTTCGATCTGGCCTTCCGTCTCGTCGTGATGTTTCTCAAACGCAGCTCGTAACTGATCGGAGTTGGCCGCTTTGGCCATTTTCGGAAGCGATTTGTAAATCTGCTTCTCGGCGTAATAGATGTCTTTCAAAGTGTCGACAAATAGCTCGCTGAGATCTTTCTCGGCCATGGTGCGCTCCAGGGAACGAATGTGGTGAATAATCCAGCCGCATAACACGGGCGCATCATCAATGTTCCTGAGCCCCCCGCGCTATGGACCAATCGGAGCGCAAATGCCGCACCAGGGACCGCCCGAAAGCCTCTCGGTTGATTCGGACTCTTACCCGAGGAGGAAGCACATGGATTGGAATCGTGTCGAAGGTAACTGGAAGCAGGTGAAGGGCAAGGTCAAGGAGCAGTGGGGCAGGCTGGATGACGATCTCGATGTCATCAACGGCAAGCAGGATCAGCTCGAAGGCCGGCTGCAACAGCGCTACGGCTATGCGAAAGATCAGGCGACAAAGGAAGTGAACGACTGGTATGGCCGGCAGAAATGGTAGTGGCGTTGCCTTCTGAATAGGAAAAACCCCCGCTTAGCGAGCGGGTTTTTTTTGTTTGTCTATGTACCAGAGTGAACAGCAAAGAGCAGGGTGCTCGTGCGCAGATCCCGTTCATGCTCCTAGTGATGCAGCAGCATGATCAGGATGATCAGGGGGATCGGGTTCCGAGCAGCCAAAGAAGGATAGGCATTGTGGTTCTCCGTTTTCAGGTTCGCTTAGCGAGACCGCGCCAAGGTTTCGCGCATGTTTAGTCTGCCCCACGTTCCGTCTCGCACACCGCCGCCTTCCCGCGCGGCCGCAGCCGCTGCGAAGGCACCGATGAAGAGGGACAGCGTTAGCCAAAATGGCCGTATGCATCGCGGCCTTGCGCGCCTTGTCGAGATCTGCTTTCGCTTGCGTTATGACATCGTTAACGCGCTTTTCCGCATCGGCCTGGCTTAAGCCGGTGCGCGCCGCGACGGTTTTCACCAGATAGTCGCGATCCGCCCCGCTCACGTCGTTGTTCGCATGAAAGCTGGTTGTCAAAAGACGCGCGATTTCGCCGCGGGTATCGGCGAGTGATTGCTGATCGGCTCGATTGTCCGAGCGCAAGAGCACGTCTGCGTAATTATTCATAGGCGAGGATTGCGCTGAGCTTGCTGCCGCCTGTACCGCGCCTCCAGTGGCACTTCCGAGCAGCGAACTTGCCGGTGATGCGAGCAGCACCTCACCCACGATCGAGGCGACCGCCCAAGCGAGACATCCATGGGCCGTGTCACGGAATTGGACTTCGGCTGTTCCGAGGCCGACTGATTTCCGCCGCAGGCGGCCGGCGAGATATCGCATCGCAAAGCGCCGAGAAAAGTCAGTGTTCGCCAGTGGCCGTGCGGGGCAAAACCTCGCACCCGCTCGCCCCTCGGCCCCCATCCGCGCAGCGGGGCCATGTTGGTTTTGATCCAGGTCTCGTCGATGAAAACCAGGCGCTGGGGATCCAAGCTGGCCTGCCATGACCGCCAGCGTCGTCGCCGACGCGCAACGTCAGCGCGGGCTTATTCGAGGGCGAACAGCGTTTTTTTTGAATCGCAATCCTTCGCGCCGCAGGAACGTCCAGACCGCATTATGCGAGACCTTAACCCCGCGCGCAGCGAGTTCGTCCTTCAGCTTGTGAAGTGTCAGATGAGGCGTCTGGCGGATCCGTTGTTTGATGAAAGCGCGATGTGGTTCCAGCACCGGCTTGCGGTGTCCGCCCATTTGGCCCGGGGCCACCGAGCCGGTCGCCCGATAGCGCTGCGACCACTTCACCACCGAGGACACCGCAACACCAAACCGCGCCGCCACCATACGGCAGCTTTCGCCAGCTGCCACCGCCGCCACCACTCGCTCTCGAAGATCATTGGAAAGAGGTCGGCTCATCTGATGCTGGCCCCCAGCCCAGCCAGCATCTTGAATCACAAACAGCCCCTCAGGGGAATCCCTCCCGATTCAGCCTAGCCATGAATTGCTCTAGTCGGGCTTGCGAACCCAAGAGCGGCGCGCTTCACTCAGGCGCACAAGGTTGCTGCCGGGAGGCTGCTTGGCTTCGGCAATCAGCCGCGCGACGGTACGGCTCAGCTCTGAAAGATCGAAGGGCTTGCGCAGGACAGGAAAATCCGTGTGGCTGCCCGCGGGGCTGAACCCGGTTGCCAGAAGGACGGGAAGTCCGGGCTTGCGCGCGCGGATCGCGTTAGCCAGCGCCGCCCCATCCATGCCGCCCGGCATCACAATATCGCTCACCACGAGATCGAAATCCTTATGCTCCAGCACCTCCAGCGCGGCCGGGGCGCCGGACACCGCGTAGGTCTCATAGCCAAGCTGTTCGAGCATCGAGACGCATACCGACAGCACTTCGGGATTGTCCTCGACGACCAGCAGTGTTCCGCCGGCCGAGCGCTCTTCCTGGCGTTCGTCCGCTACGGCGTGCGGCATCTCCTCCGATCGGGGCAGATAGATTGTGACCGTCGTCCCGCGTCCCACCTGGCTTTCGATATGCACTGTGCCGCCCGACTGATGCGCAAAGCCGTGCACCTGGGAAAGACCGAGGCCGCTTCCCTTGCCGACCTCCTTGGTCGTGAAAAACGGATCAAAAATCTTGGGTAGCACGTCGGGGGCGATGCCGGACCCGGTATCCGTAACGCGGACCGCAACGAACGCGCCCGCCATCCTGGCGTCAGTCTCTGCCCCGGTGAGGGTGACATTGTCTGCGGCAATAAGGAGCGCACCCCCGGCCGGCATCGCATCCCGCGCGTTCAGCGTGACGTTGACCAGCGCCAGCTCCAGCTCGCTTTGGTCGACATTGACCGGCCAAAGGTCGGGAGCAATCGCGAAATTCAATCGCACCGCAGAACCGGCCGAGCTCTCAAGCATCGTGCGGCAGGCGCTGACACTTTCCGAAATCTGGAAAATCTTCGGATTGAGCGTCTGCCGGCGGGAGAAAGTGAGAAGCTGACGCGTCAGCGCCGCTCCGCGCTCCGCCGCGTAGGAAATCGCGTTAGCTGCGCGCGACAGCTTGGTGTCGTCGGCCACAGCCTTTTGAAGCGTACGAATATGGCCACTAACGACCATCAGAAGATTATTGAAATCATGCGCTACGCCGCCGGTGAGTTGTCCTAAGGCATCCATCCGCTGGGCATGCGCACGCTGCCGTTGCGCTTCCTGCAACTCGAGTTGCGCGTTACGGCGGTCGCTGATGTCGCGGGTGATTTTGGCGAAGCCGACCAGCTCGCCGACCTCGTCATGGATGGGATCAATGACCACATTCGCCCAAAACACCGATCCGTCCTTGCGCAGGCGCCAGCCTTCGGCCTCGAAGCGGCCTTCCCGTGAGGCCGTATAAAGCGCGCGCGCTGGCGCTCCCGCCGCGCGGTCGGCCTCGGTATAAAACCGCGAGAAATGGTGGCCGATGATTTCGTCGGCGATATAGCCTTTGATCCGTTGCGCGCCGGCATTCCAGCTAGCAACGTTTCCGTTCGGATCCAGCATGAAGATCGCGTAGTCCGTCACGCCGGTGATGAGAAGGCGGAATTGACGCTCGCTTTCGCGCAAGGCTTCCAGCGCAACGCGGCGCTCGGTGATATCGCGCGTCACCTTGGCAAAACCGACGAGGTTTCCTGTGTCGCTGCGGATGGCGTCAACCACGACTGAGGCCCAGAAGCGGCTGCCATCCTTACGCACGCGCCATCCCTCGGCCTCGTAGCGGCCCTCGCGCGCGGCCGTCTCCAGCACGTGAACCGGCAAGCCCGACGCCCGGTCTTCCTTGGTATAGAATTTCGAGAAATGCTGGCCGATGATCTCATCGGCGGAATAGCCCTTGAGGCGCTCGGCGCCCTTATTCCAGTTGGTGATCATCCCGCTGGGGTCCAGCATGTAGATCGCGTAGTCGATCACGCCTTCGATCAGAATCCGGAACCGCCGCTCGGATTCCAGAATAGCGTGCTGCGCCTGCACACGCTCGGTGATATCCCGCGTGACCTTGGCAAAACCGACCAAGGCACCCTGATCGTCGCGCACCGGCTGGCAGATCGCATTGGCGCAAAAGCGGCTGCCATCCTTGCGAACCCGCCAGCCTTCCGCCTCGTGACGGCCATGGGTGCGGGCCTGCTCGAGAATTTTTTCCGGCAGGCCGTTGGCGCGATCCTCCGGGGTGAAGAATCTTGAAAAATGCTGGCCGATGATCTCGACGGCCTGATAGCCCTTGACCCGCTCGGCACCGGCGTTCCAGGTCGTGATGAACCCGTCGGGATCGAGCATGTAAATGGCGTAGTCGGCAACGGCATCGAGCAGCAGTTCGAGCCGCCTGGTTTCCATTGAAGAGCCTTGCGGGGCTGATATATGCATTGACGCCGCCCTGTCGCGCGCACCCGTCCGGCGTTTTCCGATTGAAACCGCCAATACCGGTTTTACAATAAATGTATGGCCATGAACATCCGTTCCGATCTTCACCACGCCGACCTTCCTCTCGGGCATCTCGCGGCGACCGCCCGTTACCGCTTTGTTCCGGACGAGGGCCCCGGTGACCCCGCGCGCCCACCGCCGCGATCCGGCCTGTCGACCGTGGGCCGCGAGGATCTGCCCTATAAGGTGGAACTCTGGGACGAGAGTCGCACAAGCGTGGAACAGGTACTGGCGGTCACCGCCAATGGGAGCATCGGATACGCCGCTTACTATGCCGCAACGCGGGAATTCCCTGACCGTTATGTTACCTTTCGTCACAAGAACAGGATCGTTTCCCGCTCCAACCCTCCGCGGCATTGAAAAAGCCCGCGGCACGGTCCGCTCAAACAATGAGGCAGAGCAAGGACAAAACATTAAAGGGTGAGGGGGCTGCCGCGCCAAAGGAAGAGCTCCCTTTTCGCGTGGAGCTGTGGCACGACGGCGGCCATGATGCCGTCGAACGCATCCTTGGCCGTGCCGCCAACGCCCAGCTCGCCCGCGCGATCTTCAAGGCGGCGCAGGGTGACCATCCGCAGCGCCGTATCACCTTGCGCCGCGACAACCGCATCATCGCGGATTCCCAAAAGTAAGCCGATCACGCCGGCGTCCTCGTGAACTCCTGGCATTTGAAGGGTGCGTACGCCGGGAACGAGGGCTGACTTGCCCCTGCAGGTAGTCCGGCTCGAATTGGGCGATGCGCTTTAGCTCCTCGAATCCAGGAGCGTCACTGTCCGATTTTCCCATCTGATCAGGCGCCGTTGCCGCAACTCCTGCAGGGTCCTGTTGACGTGCACGACCGAGATGCCCGATGCGTTGATCCTGTTGGGTAAGCGGCAGGTGGAAAATGTCATCCTTGACAGGGCCGACGGCCTCCTTGCGGGATGCCATTTTCAGGTGCGCGATGGAAGACAGTGCATCGAGCGCGGCGAGGTCTGCAGTGCCATTCGCGCAGCATTGTCGCTTCGGTGATCGTCTCGCGCCAGAAGACGCTCGCCAGCTTCGGGATGCAGCGACGACGCTTTTCAGATCCGAATGGGAGATTAGGCCGACAGGCGCGAGGAGCCTAGAGGCCCCCGCGTAGTGTATCCGCGAGCCTTTAGAGAAGGACAAGATCCGAAAGCATCGCTGTCGTCGGCGAATGCTTGATCGGACGCTGCGCGACGCAGCCGGCTAGGAGAATAGGCGACGATCGCGGAAATCGTTCGCCCACTGCGTGACCGGCGGCCGCAGCTAGCTATTTTTTGTGTTGGTATCGCAGCGACACAAGAAAGAATTTGCTTGCCGCCGCCCGCGTTCGAGGGATTGGTTCAGCCCGAACATCTTCATCCCATGCAGGTCGCCTTCGTCAAACATGACGGTTATCAGTGCCGGCTCATCGCAAAATTACCCGAACGCAGGTTAGGCGCCGTGGTAGTCGCTCAGGTCGCTCCCCGGCGCGGTCGCTCGCACGGCTCGGGAGGTCGCTCACGAGCCATACCGGTGGCGCCGGGGAGGGCGCGCAGGCACCTGCCGCTGTTCGACGCCGGCTAGACCAAGTGGATCAGGAGCGCGCTGACGAAGCCGATGACGAGCACGGCGACGGTCGTCACGACGACCAGATCGACCGTCCAAGGGTGCTCGCCTTCGCCGACAAGGTCGAGGTGACCAGACTGATTTTCGTCTCGAAATGTCCGAAGGTGCATGGCAGGGCCTTCCTCTGTGCCGGCAGCTCCGGGCGTCGCCTACGCAGCCGGTGACGGTCGGCCGGGTAAACTTTCAGAACGAACTTTTGTTCTAAACTAATCCAAGTCGGGCGGCAGGGTGGCCACTACGCGGCCGATGCACGGGCGGCGGTCGGGAACTGGCCACGTTCGAGGGTTGCGTAACCGGACCGCCTTCGTATGAGCCGCCGGACCCGCCGCTCACGCCGCTGAAGCCCGCTCCAGTCCCGGCTGCGGATCCCGTCGTGCCGCTGGCACCGGCTGCAGATCCTGTGCTTCCACTCGTGCCACTAGCGCCGCCCATGCCCGTGCCACTTGCGCCGCTGCTTGCGCCGGTGCCACCGCCGCCAGCTGCGCCTCCACTCCCTCCGCCAGCACCGCTTTGAGCGAGCGCGACGGTTGAACCGAGAGCAAAGAACATTGCCAAAGTGATCGTCGTCATCTTCCTCATTGCCGTATCCTTCCGCTGAAGTTGTGCTTCAATTTCGGGGATTGTTTCGATGCTCGATCCGTTCCTATCGCGCTGGCTCTTTTGGTGTTTGGTACAGGACGGCCGAACCACATCGAGAAGATCAACTGGCCGTTCGTGTCCGAGTTCAGGGGCAGCCCGGCCGAATACGGCGCCAGCCTTAAGCTCGCAATCGAGCGCGGCTGGGCTCTGGATGAACGAGAGCGGCACGGACGTGAAACTCACCGATGTCGGCGGGGCGCTGTTCGCCTGATGTGGCCGACCTCGAATCCGCCTCTCCGCTCCGTCAACCGTTCCTCATTGCGGCGTCGATAGCGGCAGACAGATGCGAGATCTGAAAAGGCTTCTGCAGCAGCGTTCGGCCGGACAAACCAGGCGGCAGGCCGTATTCGTTATGGGCGCTAGCGAAGATAATCGGAAGTCCACGCTGATCGATCACGTCGGCGATCGGCTCTGCCGTGTGCTTGCCGAGGTTTATGTCCAGAATGGCAAGATCGAAATCGATACTTCGAGCAAGGTGCAGCCCCTCGCCGATCGTCCCGGCCTCGGCCACGACCCCGTGCCCGAGCTCTAAAACCATGTCGGCCAGAAGCATGCGGATAAAGACTTCGTCTTCGACCAGGAAAATCGAACTCATGTACGCGCCCAACTACCCTGCCGTCGCTAGTAAGCGTCAACAACGTACAAAGGTTCCCCTCGACCCGGTACCCAGCAGGTTAGCCGAGAGGTGAGCATCTCCGTACGGACCGGCCGCATGCGAGCCGCAGCCGGCGCGCAGTGAATGTACGAGCGTGTACTTATGCGGGTGGGATTCCGGAACTCCCTCGGCGCGCGACTATCAGGTGTCCACAGGCAAGCCCACCACATAATGTCCTCCTCGTCGATGATGAACCTCTCGTTTTGTGCCTCACGGCCGAGATGTTGGAAGATCTCGGTTGCCATGTTGTGACGGCCCAGAACGGGTGCGAAGCTTTGGACGTCCTTCGGCGATCCACGTACATCCGGATATTGCTGACGGACGTCAACATGCCGAGGATAGACGGCTACGAACTGGCGCGGAAGGCGCTCGACGTTCGGCGAGATCTGAAAATCCTTCTGCTATCCAGTCGTGAGCCCGACGTTCGCGGATTTCCGCTGATCCGCAAACCTTTTCTTGAAGAGGACCCCCGACGCGTGATGCAGGAGACGACAGGCGTGTGTTGACCGTGGCGCCACTTGCGACCCCGATCGAGTGCTCGCCAAGTGAGGCTGAAAGGAGTTCCCAGTGAGCGCGGCAGGTCGACGCCAGAAGAGCGCAGGCCAGGGATGCCGAACGCCGGCGGGGTGCTGAGCAAGCAATTCAAGAGCATCGACTAGCGCAGAAGGCGCGTCACAAGAACTTGGAAAGACTGAGAGCAGAGCGACTGGCCCGCAAGGCATCGCCCAAAAAGCAGCGGCCGCCTCAGCGGCTGCTTGGTTCTGACTCAGACAAAACGCCGCCTGAGGCGGCCAGATTGCTATTTCTTCTTTAACCCGTCCGCCGCATGGCGCAGGCCGTCCTTGACATCGCCTGCGGCATTGTGGGCCGAGCCCTTGGCCTTATCCATCTTGCCTTCAGCTTCCATGCCTTCGTCGCCAGTGAACTTGCCGGCGCCTTCCTTACTGGCACCCTTCGCCTTGTCAGCAGCACCTTTCACATGTTCGCGATCCATAGCCGGACTCCTCGCTTGTTAATACGATCATAACGGCGGGCCTGCTCGACCGTTCCCGAAAACTCCGGCGTCTTACTTTGCGAGTCGACTATCGACCTTCTTCCGACTGTTGCCGACCTGTTTGATCGCCTTCTTCACCGCCGCCTTTGAGCGGTCCGTCTTTTTCGCCTCATATCGGACTTCATAGTCCTGCCCGCCGGCCACGCGCCTGCGGTCCTGGCTGCGGCCGCGGCTGGTCTTCTTCTTGGGTTTGGCCATATGGCTCCTCCGCTTGCAGAAGCAACGCCGTACGGAACACCGATGTTCCGCGTCGGAGCGGCGCGCTCAACCGGTGGATCGCCTGTCAAATGCGACCCGCGCAGGTCGCCATCCTCGACCCCATAGCCGCTCAGCTGGCTTCATTTTCTGTCGAAATTTTAGTCTCCTATGATGGTAGCAAACTCGGTCTTGACAAGTTTGGATTGTATGATCCTGTACGCAACCTCGCAATCTTAAATGGGCAGCTGCTCAATGAGCGAGGTGCTGCCCGCGCTTCCAGAACACCGGCGTAGCCGCGCCGCTTGGCCGTATCAACGAACGACAAGCGGACATCGACCGGCCGGCAGACACGAGGGAGGGACGTCCAGGATCGGTCAGGCTCAGAAGATTGCCCGAACTGTTCACGCCGTGCCTTGGCCAGCATCAGCTTCAGCCGCTCGATCCAACCGGCCGACGGTCACCTCGCTCTTGGCCAGCGTCAACTGCTCGCGCTGCGCAAGAATCATCGCTTGTGCTGCGGCAAGGTCGGTGGGTAGCTGATCAAAGGGCGTCGTCACGAAGACGAATTAACCATATTCGTCGTGAAAAATCCCGCTCGATTTAACCGGAAGCCTGTGGACGCCAGGTTGCCTGCGGCATCCGCCAGTCGATACCGACAGCAGATAGGAGAGTTGCGCAACGCTAATCGTCACAACGCCGTCTGCCAGTGATGGCCACAAAAAGCGGCCGCGTTCCAGCCGCTTCGTGAACAGACACGCGCCTTGGGTGCTGATTCCGCTCGAAATCGCCCACGATTCCGAAATGAAATCGCCCACCATTCCGATTTGAAATCGCCCACCGTTCCGAGATGAAATCGCCCACCATTCCAGGATGAAATCGCCCGGGGTGAAGCAGCCTCTTCTGGCTCTGATAGGTCCCCTTCTTTCGGCTTTTGGAAGGAGTGGATCGGATGCCGAGGGGGAGCCTTGCGATGCGCCACGTGCGCGATGTGATGAGGCTGAAGGCAGCGGGGCTTTTGATCCGGGAGATCGGGCGGCGGGTCGGGGCGGTACCCTCGACGGTGCGGCAGACGATCCGCCGGTTCGAGGCGGCGGGACTAAACTGGCCGCTTGCGGACCACATTACGGACGCGGTTCTGGAGGAGCGGCTGTTTGCCGGCGCTGGCACCAAGCCAGGCCAGAGGCGGCGAGCGGAGCCCGACTGGGCGGCCATCGCATCATCTGGTGGCTGCAATCGCTGAAGCTGAAGCCGACGGCAGCAAGGCAGCCCCTTCGCGATCGTCGATCTTGTCCGCCGGCACGGTTCAGCACAAAGCTCAAGAAGAACCAGCGAGGGCAAGCAACGAGACCCGCAGCTTCTAAGGGAAGCGCCGATCGCAGTATGGCAAAACAACCATCTGATAATTATGCATTTTTCGGCACGTTTAGACGTTCAGATTGCGACTTGAAGCGAATGTCGGTATCGGTGGTTGCGAGCCCCCGCAACCATTGCCCCCTGCGACTCCTGGGTCGCAGCGGCTTCGGACAGTTTGAGGATCACAGCGAGCTGGCCGAAAATCTCAATTTCGGGCGGTTGATACCTGCTCCCAGGGTGGATCACGACTTTCTCGACAATCTCGCGGATGCCCCCAAAGGCAGCCTGGCGGCTTTCCTCGCCGGCATCCGACAGGGTCCGCTTGAGCGATCTGATCTTGGCGCTGTAGGCGTCCGCCGCGTTGGGATGGAACTCGACTGGATCGAGCCCGATGGTCGTGCGCTCCTGCTCGAGGCGGTCCTGCTCGGCTTCCAGGGCAGCGATCCTTCCACCGACCGCGCGGGCGGCGACGGCGCCGCTGGCGATGGCATCGACGAGGCGTGAGATCTCACCGGTGACATTGCCGAGCTTCTTGTCGATCGCCCGCAGCTGGGCGCCAGCCTTGCTGTTCAGCTCCCGAGCGATGCGGTGGTATTCGCGCACATATTCGGCGACCAGCTCCGGGTCAGCGAGGTGAGCTTCAATGCCCTTCAGGACGCGCTCTTCGACCCACTCGCGTGGCACGCTCTTGCTGTTATCGCACAGCCCGGTCTCACGGTGCCGGGAGCAAACGAGCCGCACGCCGCGCTTGTCGCTGCCCCCGCCAACATAACCCGATCCACACTTGCCGCATTTCAGGAGCCCTGAAAGGAGATGCACGGGCCGCGCTTTGTGAGGCGTGCCCGCGCGATCGCCGAGACGGGCCTGAACGCAGTCCCACGTTTTCTTATCGACGATCCGCAATTGCTCCGCGTCGGCCGTCATCCACTGATCGCGGGGATTTGGACGACTGACCCGCTTGCCCGTGTCGGGGTCCTTGATGAACCGCTGCCGGTTCCAGACGATGATGCCGTTGTAGAGTTCATTTTGCAAAACGCCGTTCCGGCGTACGCGGCTCCCGGCGATTGTCGAGGCGTTCCAATGCCTGCCGCGCGGGCCAGCAATCCTTTCCTGGTTCAGAGCGACGGCGATGTCGCGCGGAGTATTTCCGGCGAGGTAGCTGCGGAAAACGCGCCGGACGATCTCGGCCTCGACCTGGTCAATCTCGAGCACTCCGGGCCGGCCGAGCGCGGGCCGGTAGCCGTAGCTGCGGCCGCCATTGTGGCGCCCGTCGCGCACAACACCGGCCTGGCCGCGATGCGTCTTCTGCGCAAGGTCTTTCAGATAGAGCGCGCCGAGCAGTCCCTTCACGCCTATATGGATCTCGCCCGCGACGCCGTCTTGCACCGTCATGATTTTGATGCCGGCGAACGAGAGGCGCTTGTGGATGCCGGCCAAGTCTTCCTGGTCGCGCGAGATGCGATCGAGTGCTTCGGCTACCACGACCGAGAATTTGCGCGACTGCGCATCCCGCATCAGCCTCTGCCAGCCCATGCGGTTAACGGTCGACGCGCCCGATATCGCACGGTCCTCATAGGAGCCGGCGATGGTCAGGCCTTCACGCTCGCAAAGCGCGCGGCAGAGTGCGGTTTGATCCTCGATCGATCTGTCGGACTGCTTGTCGGAACTAAATCGAGCGTAAATTGCCGCCTTCATTTTGCCCCTCGCGATCGCACTGGCTCCGCCCATAGTCCTCCATTGCGGCGGCACGTGCAAGCAATCGGACAAAGGCCTTCAGCGCGTCCTTGGCAATGGCCTGCTCGTCGGAATTCGGTACGCGGCTGTCTGAAGCTCGGGCACTCGTCGGCGGCTGCGGTCGCCGTGACCTACCTGAGGCGCGCGACCGCGGAGACGTGATACGGAACTTCCGTGAGTTATCGCAAGCCATGAGATGAGGATCGGCCAGGACGCTCGGGCTGCGCAAGATCGCCCAAGTGTCGGTCGCAATAGGGCGCATCCGCGCGCACAATTTCGCACAAAATGGCCGGTCCGTTTACGGCTGTGCTTTCATGCACTTCGAATAGGCCGATCATGCGCACGAGGCCGGCGATAGCTCGATTTGACCGGACGGCTGGGCTGTTGCCGCTACCGCGGTCTTGGCGGCAGGCTGCGCCAATGCTACGGGCCTATCGCCGCGCGATGCAGTGACGTCTTAGAGCCTTCTCTGGAGGCGTCGGTTCGCCCCAATTTGGTGGGAGCAGGTGCGCCTTCCGTGACTTCATTATAAGCTGAGGCCCCTGTTCCTTCCCAACGTCCACTCGATGCCGCCGTCGTCGCGCTGCAGGCCGCTGATGTGCCGGCCGATGTGCCTCTCAAGCATTGGTAGCCATGGCACCAGCTGGAAGCCGAGCCCGTTGTCGATCATGGCGAAGCGTCCGCTGACGAGGCTGGCGACGCCAGCGAGGCTGCCACTGACATACTCGCCAGCGTTTGCTGGCATGTAGGTTAACCCGCGCTCTCTCGCCATCTGATGGCCGACACGCTCAACCTCCCGTCGCTCAAGAGTCGCCACCGTGTCCACGGGGACGCGAACGTGGCCATCCTTAGCGGTGGCCAGGCCCATCTCGACAAGTCGCCGAGCGCGACGGCTGATAGCTTTATTGAC
>NZ_JAFATE010000385.1 GCF_019244115.1 Bradyrhizobium sp. | reverse complement strand
CGGGAGCATTCGACCAACCTGTGGCGCGCCGAGCCTGCGTGAAAAGCCTGCAGGGTGGCAGGCTGTGCGCTTTAAAAATCACAGCGATTCCTCAGCCGCGCACCAAGCAGGCCAAGAAGAAACTAACCGCGCGGAAGGTCGCCTTCGGGTCACAACCGGCGGCCGAGGACCCCCAAGTCACACGTCCGGTCTGCCCCTGACAGCGAACTAACGCAGCGTTCCCAGGCTTCTTCGCCTATGGGCTATAAGCGCAACTGAGGCGGCGTTGATCTGCCAATGTGGAGCGGGCTATCGGGCCGACCCTAATTTCCTTCACCTTCAAGAGCACTTTGGCGTGTGGTGACCCGTAAACCCATCGTATAGACCGACAAGGCAGCTGAATCCAAGAGGCATGGGGAATCCGGCGATGATATTGCTCCGAGGCGTCTTCACTCTTCTGCTCGCCATGCTCTGCGAGCCATCAATGGCTTTTGCGGAGGATGGCAGCACTCTTTATTTGGAGCGATGCGCTGTGTGTCACGGAGCGGATGCCAAAGGTACCGGACCATTGGCGCAGAAAAGCAATCCGCCGACACCCGATCTTACGTCGGCCACGTTCAAAGCACGCCTAAGCGATTACCCCGGTGTCATCGTCTCATCCGTCATACTGCGCCCAAACGGAAATCTGATTCCGAAGACCCTGCGAGAGAACGGGATCACTCTGCCTGCACATACGTGGACGGATAAAGAATTGAGGGATCTCAACGAGTACATGACTCATCTAATATTGAAGAATTGAAGGCTCAAGAAAGCCGGCGATCTTCATGCCCCTTCCCTCGGACGCCGGCGTGGCCTCTATAGCCGACACGGCCGGACCTGCCGTCGGCTCGCCCCAATCGCGTTTGACCCATCTCGGACATCGCTTCGGCGGAAAATACGCGAAGATTCCGACACAATCCTGTGGTGAGCCTTCGGTTAACAACATCTAGCAGTAGGAGACAACTTTGGGACTCAAGACATGTTTTGCTTATTCCCTGATACTTTGTTGTTTGGCATGTCCCGCGCGGGGCGCTGGCATCCAGTTGCTCGAAACTCCAACGCTCGCGGGCGCAATTTGGTATCCATGCGCAGCTAAGCCGCAGAGTGTTCCGCTTGGCAGCCTCGCGGTGCCCTTTACCAATTCCCTTGCAGGCGTGAAGGATTGTCCTGTCCCTGGCGCGAAGCTGCCTCTGGTAGTCTTCTCCCACGGTCGTGGCGGCTGGTTCGGTCTCCACCATGACACAGCAGAGGCGTTGGCTGACGCCGGCTTTGTCGTCGCAGCCATTAGTCACCCGGGTGACAACGGCAACGACACCTCGCAGAGCGAAACCCTGTCGGGTTGGGCCTCGCGGCCGGCCGATATGGTTCACCTAATCGATTTTATGCTGAAGGATTGGAAGGACCGAGACGCAATCGACCCGTCCAAAATTGGGCTCTTCGGCTTTTCGAAGGGCGGGTACACAGGGCTGTTGCTCGCGGGTGCCACCCTCGATTTCCAGAGGACCGCGTCTTACTGCAAAGACAACTCCCGCTTTTGCGAGCAGGTACGGAGCGGCGATGTCCCAAAGAACCTGCCGCGAGACACTCGGATCAAGGCTGCCGTAATTGCCGATCCTGCACCGACTGTGGCATTCACAAAGAGTACGTTGTCACCCGTCGACATCCCATTGCAGGTCTGGCGATCTGAATCAGGAGCCAAAGATCGGGGCGTTGATCCGGAAGGCGTTGCTCGTGTCCTAGGCGCTTTGCCGGGCCAACCCGAGGTTCATATCGTGCCAGCTGGCCACTTCGCGTTCCTCCCGCCGTGCTCGCCGGAGCTTGCCGCCAACCTGCCGCGCTTCTGCACCGATCTGGCGGGCTTCGATAGGGCAGCCTTTCACCGCGACTTCGACGCAAGCGTTTTACGATTCTTTCGGGAGCATCTGTGAGCGATGGTAAAATCCACAAATCGGCATCCTCAAGAGGACTGCTTCTGGCACGAAGATGCCGACTTCGAGTGGGGGGTCTGGGGCGACAGCTATTGAAAGTGCAACCGACACGCTCGTAAGGCAACAGATGCTTGGGGCCGTGGCTCCCCGCCGCCGATGGGCAGCCGATGGCGGACAGGATCGGCATCACACGGCCTTGATCGCTTCGCCGGTATCGCCAGCTGCGGCCGGGGCGGGACCGTCATCTGCGGGCAGCAAGGCGAGAATGCAATCGACCGCCTTGGTGGCTTGCGCCGCCGTGCGTATTGGCGCGGTTGTCCTCGCGCAGTAGATCAGATCTGTGCATTGCTTGATCTGGCTGAGCAAGCGGAACCGCGATTGTGTCGATGTCGACGCGATCGCTCGTGAGCATTTGGCGAGACTGCTGCGCATGCATCCAATCAGCTGCAGCCTGGGCTTTGCTGGCGGCGGTGAAGATTGCATGCGGGTCGTCCTTAAGGATTTCGATCCAGGATGCGATGTAGGCGGCGTTCTCAGCGCGCGGCCTGTGGGCGATGCCGAGGTCAGCCATGATGAAGCTGCTCGTGAGCTCGACGATTACTTCGTCCATAGCGTACTTTGCCGAACCGAAACGTCCGGTCAGGTCACGATCAAGACGATGCTTTGCACCAGTGGCGTGACCGGTCTCATGGCCGAGGCAGCTGTAGTAGCTGGCGGCATCAATGAATCGCTCGAACGGAGGCATGAAGACGGTATCAATGCTGGGGCGATAGCAGGCTTCATTGCCGCCCGTAACGATCGGAATGTTCAGCGCAGCAAAAAAGCCGTCGGCTCGTACGATGCGCTCGGAATCAGGCAGGCTCGGAAGGTCGGGTGGTGCGTAGCCGTCGACCTGCCTTGCGTTGAAGACGCAATAGCCGCGTGCCAAGAAGCGCGGCTGATCTTCGTGCTCGCCGCAAAGGGTGCCGTCGGCGTCACTCGGGGCTGCGTCGGCGTGTTGATGTCTGTGCATCTGCTTCCAGAACACGACACTTGTCGCCTTCTCGCCCTTGCGCACCTGACAGCCCAGCTGCGACCATTGCTGATACGTGCCCCAGGTGCCGTCGACGTAGCCTGAGCGGCGGGCGGCGACCCAGAGTGCGAGCACGTTGATGCCGCGATAGCCTTTGTCGGAGATGACGTTTCGCGGACGCGCAATGCTGCTGCCATCGTGATTCCAGGGCATGCGCCACTCTCCGGCGCCGTTCTCGATGGCGGTCGCGATCTCGGCAGTGATGCGCGTGTAAATATCGGCGCGCTGCTGACGCATGGCTGAATCTCCAGGACGGGCAGGAACGAGCCTCTCTCGCTCCCTACGAACCCGTCACGGAGACCCAGGCCCCGCTCTACCTCTCTGACGCCGCCTCCCGAGAGGTAGGACCTGCTGAACGACCACGCAGAACTGTGCTCAGACGTATCAGCTCCTTCTGAAGCGCTGCCCGTTGCAGCTCCGGCAGCCGCTTCTCTTACAACAATATCCTCACCTCGTCGGCCGACCGCTGCCAAGTCGGCCGGTGACGGCTGGTAACACAGGAGTTCGGGCAACGATCCGGATGACAATGGGCCATAGCAGGCGCATTGCGTTCGGTCTTGCCGTTAAGGCAGAGTGCGGTGGCAGGATTGAAGAAGCAGTCACTCAAGACGCCGATGTAAAGCGTTCGCGCAAGATGAGCGAGCATCGTGTGAACGCGGGCGGGATCGGCAATGTGGCCAGGCAACGGTCCGAGGTTGTCGACCGCCTGCTGCAGTTCGCTGGAGACGCGTGCGGCGGCCGGGCCAATCAGCACCTCACCGGCTCGATGGCGCTCGAAATAAGACAGCACATCATCGAGCTGGCCGAGAGCGCGCTCGCGCTCGACCTCCGTGCGAAATCCGGAGCGGCTCGAGCCAGCATAACCCTCGTAGGCCGCGATGCTCGCGTGCTTGTACTGAATCATGCCGGCGACCGTGCCGAATGGACGGTTGGCAATGTGCCAAGCAACGGTGCGGCGGAACTGACGCGTAGTGATGCGCCAAGGCTTGCTGTCTGGTCCCAGTGGAATGATTGGCGTCTCCGGGCTGCCGAACTGCGCGTTCAAGTAGTCGCGAAAGGCGTTGAGCTGGCGCACGATCTCAGCGGAGATGTGATCCTTGCTGCTCCGGCCGTCATCAAGCATGCGCCACAGTGTATCGCCACCCCGGCGGCGCCGGATGTGCTCGGTCAGGCGCTCCAGCACGCTGATGGCCTTGGCAACCGGCTCAATAGTGATCCATCGCTCGGTCTGGCCACGCACGTCGGGACGCTTGTAGACGGTGCTCCTGATCCGGTAGCGCTCGATGAGGCCATCCTCGCTGCGCTGGACGTCGAGGCATCCGGCACGCATGGCCTGCACCTCCGCATCGCGCATGCCGGTCAGGTAGGCGCAGACGATATAGCAGGCGGCCTGTAGCATACGCTCCTCGACGAGCAGCATCTTGGCGTCGAAGCGCGGTCGCCAGGCTTGGTCTGTGTCTGGATCGATCGAAATGACCGTATCCATGCCGCCGGTCTCGGTGCCGATAACGGTGACGGCGTCATGCACAAGCTGCCTGGTCGCCTTGCGGAGCAACACATGCTCGGGCGGTTCGGCCTGCGCGTCGATACCGATGTGCAGGTGAATGAGGTGCGCGTTGATCGGCGGCGTCTCGGCGCCAGTCGCGGCATCCGTGCGCGTCACACCGTTGTGGACCGAGGTCCAGATCGGCACGCCACGGCCGCTGGCGCGGATCTGGTCCAGATAGGATACGAGCCGCCCGAGCCGACGCTGGCGACGTATCGCCTCGGAGAAGCGGCTGTCCTCTGCGATCAGCCGCCTCTGCCGCTGCTGCAGGGCCGCGAGTTCGGTGCGGGCGGCGAGAATGTCGGTCGAGAACACGCTGATGTACTTGAGCGACCACTTGAGGAGCGTCGCGATCACGTCCTCGGGCAGGCGCGGTGTCTTGTTCTCGCCGCTGGCTTGACGGGCGCCGGCAACCAGGAACGCCGAGCGCCCCCTCCACGGCAGTAGCGCAATGCCACCCGACGGCATGTGCTCGCGAAAATGATGAAGGTCCACGACGACTTCGAGCAGATGGGCGACCTGGATGGATCGCCGCTGCGGGTCGGCGGTCAAATAGTCCGGTAGGCATCGAGCGTGGATTGGTCGACTTGCCCCAGATCACAGCCGCCGTTCCTGGCAGCGACGAACTCGAGGAAGCGGCGCGTGCGATTGAACAGCTGGCGGATGCTGGACGGCGGCAGACGGTTGCGATGGCCTGGAATATCGAAGTTGAGCCTCGCATAGAGGAACTCCCTGAGCGTGCGCTCGACGCTCGCTTGCGTGATGCTGTCGAAATGTACGGTGACGTGGCAGATGCGTGCGTTCTCGCGGAATACAGCCGGCGACAGATCCCAGGTGCTGTCCTCGAAGCAGGACAGCGCCGAGCGCTTGTGCCCGCGCCGCAGCGGAGCGCTCTCCAGCACCGGCTTGCCAGCAAGCTGATGCGGCTCCTCGGTCGCAACGGGCTTCAGGGATATCGGCTTGCTCATGCACGAGCCTCCGGCGGCAGATAGGGGCGACGCTCGAGAGCCCTGGCCTTCTCGCGGGCTTGCGCGACGACGGCGTCCGAGAACGCAGGCAGGATCTGCTGGGTAATGCGCGACCATGGCCGGCCGAACTTCGCCCACCAGTCGGCCTCGGTCATCTCGGCGCGGCGAGTGACCATGAAATCGAGGAACGCAATGACGGAAGGGAGCTTACGCGCCGTGATAACAGCGTTGCGGCATTCGAGGCAACCCCAGAACGGCTCTGAGCATGGTTCGCCTGCGGTTGCGAAGGGGCTGTTGTAAAAGCCGCTGCAACTCGCCAGCCAGACATCGTGTTGGCCGCTCAAGACGCGACGTGCCTCGGCCGCCGGCACGGAAAGCTGCAGTTTTGATGGCGCCCGGCGAGCTATTGCCTCTTCCTCGGGCGTGACGATGCGCGGCTGCAGCGCAGAGGCGAGTGCATCGTTGAGGCCATCGACGACCGCCTGTTCATGCAGATGACGGAGAGAGGGAAGATCGGCGTAGTGGCGAGCGGCAACCTCAGGGGTGTGGCCGATGGCGAAGCGGGCCATGTCGCCCTGGGTCTTGGCGTACCAGAGGGCCTTGTGCGTCTTGCGCAGTCGCGACAGCAGCAGACGCAGCGGCTGGCCGGCATCGTCGACGATGCGGTGACGCGCGACCCAGTTGTCAATCATGTCTTGCTGGTGGAGGGTAATGCGATCGTCGAGCCGGCCGGTGTGGAAGTAGACCCACAGGCTGTCGCTCGGCTTGTGCATGCGCGCCGACGCCGTTAGCTCGATGAGCGTTCGGATGATGCCGCCCGGCGTCGACGATGCGCCATCGCGCACACGGAGCCGCTTCCACGCTGATCCCCGCGCGCGCCGCTTCACGTAGGCGATCTCGACCGTGCCGGACGCCGGGTTACACAAACAGTCGGCGCGCAGCGCCTTCACGCATTCGGGCTCGAGTCCTGTCTCCAGGCTGAGGGCGACGAAGAAAGCAATGACGTCCTCGGCCAGCAGGTAGCAGCGCGCGTGCAGATTGCGGATCGGTGCGCCGCCCTCAAGGCCAGGATGAGCTACCACGCGTCGTGTGTGTGTGCCGGCTGCGAGCAGGAGCGCCACCGCAACCGGATCCAGGACGGCGGCGAGCACCAGAGTAAGCACTCTAGCAACGCATGAGACGTGGCGATGAGAATGTCTCCCAACGAACGCCGTTCGTGCCGGGCCTGCCCAGCGAAACTTATTGCCAAGCCAGCAGCATCGTGTTTCGTGGCGATGATGGGTATTGCAAGCTGATGGCAAGAGACGCGAGTTCTCGGAACCATAGTGGAAGACGAGATGTTTGAAAAAACCCCGGCACGAGGAATCGTGCTAGCCGCGATGATAGTTTTAGCCTTGATCGGTCGGTCGGCGAGGGCCACCGACGAGATTCAAGTCTACAATGCCATGATTGCCGCGGTCGGCCAGTTCACCATTCAGCAGCATCTCAACTATACGCCGCTCGGGGTGAAGAACCCGCCGTTTCCCGGCGGACTCATCTCCAACGGCGCGATTAATGGCACGCCGGAGTTCGCCTATGGCGTAACCGACTGGTGGGAAGTCGGCCTGTATCTACCGTTCGCGATCCAGAGCGAGAGGTTTTATTCCAATGCTTTCAAGCTGCGTACGCTGTTCGTGTCGCCCCATGCAGAGCAGCGACCTTTTCTACGGCGTCAATTTCGAATTCTCAAACCAGACGCCACCTTTTGCGCAGACCCGCTTCGCCATGGAAATCCGTCCGATCATCGGCATGCGCAGCGCCGAGTACGAATTCATCGTCAATCCGATTGTAGACGTCGGCTTCGGACGGTTTGGCGAGACGCATTTCGCGCCTGCCGCGCGCGTGGCACGCAAATTCGGCCAGGATCTGTATGCAGGCTTCGAATATTATTCCGATTGGGGCAAGGTCGGTGATTTCAAAGCGTTTCCGGAGCAGGAGCATATCCTGTTCGCGGTCACTGACTTCAAGGTTGGCGTGGTGGACGTGAACTTTGGTGTCGGCTATGGACTAACGCCCGCCTCCGACCGCTGGGTCATCAAGACCATTCTCGGATATGCGTTTCCGGTGCCAGGTAATAACGCAAATGCGTCCGATCGCGCCGTGGTGGGGCCCGTCAATCCGATGGCACGCGCGTTTCTGCGAACATTGCAGCCCTGATCAAAAGGGCGATCGGTATGGACCAATTGCATCGCCCGGACTTAGGAAATCTGATAGAGTTTAGATGTGACTGATCCCTAATTGGGAGGGTCAGATGACAACCCGAACTTTGTTGTTAGCCGTTTGCCTTCTGCTTTGCAGTGAACTTCCGGCTGTTTCCAGGAGCAGTGCCGGAGGCAAGGATCATCCTTGGAACCCTGAACATATAAGCACTCTGCCCCTTGAGCTCCGAGAATACATTGCAGGGATCTGCAAGGGGCCTCCTAGCGCGCAACATGAGTTTGCAACTTATTCTCCGCGCGAGAAGCGCTGGCGGATAAACCTCGAATATCTGCAGTGCGATGGTCGCCCGTCGGAATACCGGCGAGGAAACCAATGCCTTGATGTGGACTTCATTGACGTAGGCTCGCGGTTTCGTCTCGCCGGAAAACAATACAGAGATTGCGGCTTCTGAATCTGAGCAATTCTGCGACAACAGAGCTTCGCCAGAGATGGCGGTCACGGCAACCGGCTTTTGGACGCCGGTCGGCTCAGCGTGCCGTAGTTTCGTCATTGCCGGCATCCAAAAACCTGCACACTTTCGGACGATGCGGTGCAGCAACGCCAGCAAACTCGGTCGCCTGGTCGCCGCTGGCCGGGCACCGGTCATTCGGGAAATCCGGCTTTGCGCCACTCACCCCAGAATGCGCCAAGTCGTTATTTGCGCGCCAGTCGGTTTTGGAATAAGAGTAACTCTGTGAGAATCCTTTCTGCGGGAACACCAAATGTGCCGCATCAGCCTTTTGGCGTTGATCGTGGCTTTCACAGCCGTAATGTGCTCGCGAAGTCAAGCTGCGGGGTCATTTCAGACCAAGCCAGCCTTCCCAAAGGTCGTAACCGCGGGCGTGGCGGTTCCCACACCAAGCATTTCTGTCCCGGACTTTTCTGCCCGCGATCTAGTTGGTGGCTGCGGAAGGGGACGCATCCGCGATCCGCAAACCCACACCTGCCGTGGCCCGGCGGATATCAGGTAGGCTACGCCGCCCTAGCTTGCTTTCTCTCGCCGCGCAGCACCACCTTCAAGCGTGGCAACAGCCGCCGCGTCATCGCGTATCCACGCGCCGCGCACACAAACATCGCGCTCCTGTCTGACTTCGCTCAGGTTGATTGCTGATTAATGGCCTCGAGCAGTTGGGCGGAAATCTCGTGCGTTCGCAGGCTAGCAGGACAACAGTCGGGATCCCGGGTCTAAGCCCGCGCGTCGCACAGATTGCAGTCTGCCCTTAGAGCCAGCCTGACATAGCTCCCGCGAGAATCACCAGACCCAGGCCGAAGCGGTAGACAACGAAGGACCAGCTCGAAAATCGTTCCAGCAACCGCATCAATCCCCAGATTGCAACGAAAGCTGAAACGGATGCAACCGCCAGGCCAACAAAAAGAACCGACCATGCGTGAGGGTCGAGATGGATCTTGTAAAGCTCCCACAGCTCCTTGAGGCCTGCCAAGGCGATCGCGGGTAGGCCAAGAAGAAATGATAGGCGCGCCGCTTCGTCGCGCTTGAAACCGAGCGCAAGCGCCGCCGTCAAAGTTGAACCCGATCGAGATACCCCGGGCACCAGCGCCCCCACCTGCGCAAGCCCCACAAGCATCGCGTCCGCG
>NZ_JAFATE010000140.1 GCF_019244115.1 Bradyrhizobium sp. | reverse complement strand
GCCTGTCCGATGAAGCGAAGGCACCCGCCCAGTTCCTCGACGCCGCCAGGGCGATCCAGTTTGTTCGCTCCCGGGCGAAGCCGTGGAACCTGGACCCGGGAAGGATCGCCGCCACGGGCGCGTCTGCCGGTGCTGAATCCGCCGCCGTGGATCGAAACCAAGACCGGCGTGGGTTTATCAGATTTTGCCAGCCAAACATCCATGACATTGCGTTCATAGGATCCGTACTTGACATCCGCGTAGGTCGGCGGCTCGGCGAGGGCTTGCGGGGCATTCTTTTGGCGAGATTGCTCTCCAGCGCCTGGTTGCTGTGCCAGGGCGAGACCTGCGGCCAGCGAGATCATCGAAAGTGCAAGTGTGGTTCTCATCAGCGTTTCTCTTCTGAAAGTGTCTTACTCGTCCAGGCGAAATGGGAACGGCCGTTGACGGCTTGGGATGTAAGCGTTCGGCGGAACCATCCCCCCTCACACCCGGTTGCGCCCGCAATCCCGTAGTATGGGTTCGGTCCAAGAGGCTCACTTGCGGGCTGTGGGTATCCGTCCTGCGAACACTGTGGACGAGCGACGCCGCTGCCCGGATCGACATTCTCCCGCTTGATGGCTACTCGCGGACGTACCGGCTCGCGTAGGCATCGGCGGCGCGGGCCCATCGGTCGCGGTCCGGCCGCAGCCAGGCGTAGAAGCGGTCGTCCAGGGCTTGAAAGACGTTCCAGGTTGCGGGGGCGCCCTTGGCCTTGGGGAGCTTTCGCAGCCGCTTGGCTTGCTCGCGCGGATAGGGCTCGCCGAAGAAACGCATGGCCTCCCCGACGATCGACGCCCACTCCTCGATGCCGATGGACGAGAAGCCGGCCCGGGCCTCGGGCGCCAGGACGCCGGTCGGGTTCGAGAAGAACTGGTGCAGGCCGCCGTTGGCGACCTCCGACTGGCACCAGTGGGCGGCGAGCAGATGGCCGACCTCGACCGGAGCGGCCGCGAACTGCTTCAGGAAGGTTTTCGGTCCGTCGTAGATGCTGATCTCGTCGCAGAACGGTTCAATCGCGGACCGGTACGCCATGCCGGGCTTCAGCTCGCCTTCCATTGTTCCATCGCTCCTGATCAGACTGTGTGAGAGAACAGAACGTAGGCTTGATGTTATCACCGCCGCGCAGCCATGCGCCCGGGGCGGGCCTGTACCTGGGGGCCGTGTCCGCCGGCTTCGAGCTGGGTCTGCCCTGGCTGGCCGGATGTCGGCGGTCGATGCGGACCGCGCCTGCTACGGCGCCCACGGGGGTGCCGCGCGCTGGGCAACCGCAGCCGGGACGTCGGCCCGCTCCCGATCACACTTTCCTTTGCGACGGTCCGCCCGTCTCGCGTCGCGACGCCGTGCTCTCTCTCGCGACTCTTCCAGTCGGTGGGTCAGCACGTGCTCCGGATGACTTTGACCCCAGCGGTCCGGCAACAGGTCCGCAACGCGGTCCGGATCCACGCTCAGTGTCATCAACACGTCCTTGACGTACGCCCACGGTTCCAGCAGGTGACGCTTCGCCCCCGCCATGACCGTGCTCAGCACCGCCGCTCGCGGACCCGCGTCCACACTCCCAAGGAACAACCAGTTTTTCCGACCGATTGCCTGGTCCCGCAGCCGGCGCTCCGACACGTTATTGTCGATCGTCAGCCGGCCGTCCTCGATATAACGGCACAAGGCGGCCCACTGGTTCCGCGCGTAGGTCAGCGCCTGGCCCAACCCCGATTTCGGCAACACCTGCTCCGTCAGACGATCGATGTCCCCACGCAGCCGCTCCAGGATCGGCACCGACTCCCTCGCACGTAGCGCCTGCCTGGCCTCGACCGACAAGTCCCGCGCGCGATCCTCCACCTCGTACAATCGGCCGACCGCCTCCAGGATCAAGGCCGCGTTGCCCGGCGACGACGACCGCGCATCATAGAACTTGCGCCGCGCATGCGCCCAGCAGGCCACTTCCCGGATCACCGACTGAGGACCCAGGTAGAGGCCGTCATAGCCGGAATAGGCATCGGCCTGAAGGTAGCCGGCGTACTCCGCCAGGAACGTCGCCGGCCCGTCCCGCTTACGGCTGGTGGTGAAGTCGTACACGTCGTAGGGATGGGCCTCGTCGCCGTGGTAGAGCCAGAACCGCGCCGTCAGGCTCCCCGGCCCATCGCCCCCCAGCGCCTTGACCGGCGTGTCGTCGGTCCAGATCACCGGCGAGAGCAGCACCAACCCCTTCTGGAGGTCGTAGAGCGGGCGGAGCAGCTCGGCCGACTCGCGGACCCAATCGCAGAGGGTGGCCCGCGGCAGGTGCAAGCCGTAGCGGACGGCGATGTCCTCGAAGCGGTACAGGGGCAGATGATCGATAAACTTGGATATCAGCAACTGAGAAAGCAAACCCGTGCCGGCGATGCACCCGGAGAGTGGCCGATCCGGTCCGGCGGGGCTCTTCACCCCGTCATGACAGTGCGAGCACGCGTACTTGGGCAGGATGTGCAGCCGCAGCTCCAGCTTGGCCGGGATGAATTCGAGTTCGCGTCGCTCATCCTCGCCGATCCGCGCCTTGGGCCGGCCGCAGCACGAGCAGGTCTTGTCGGCTTCGGGCACGTCGTGCTCGATGCGGACCTGGGGCAGCCGGGAGAAATCCAGCTTCCGCGACCGCCTGGGCTTCCGCGGTGCCGGGCTTGCCGGGTCATCCGGCGGGGCGTCGGGGACGTCCTCGACTTGGTCGGCGAGCGTGAAGAGGTGCCCCTGTCCGGGATCGGCGAGCCGCTCGCTCCGCCGTCCATAGACGTAGCGGCGATAGCGCTCGAGCTCCTGGCGCAGGAGTTCGAGTTCCTGTTTGATCGACGCGTTCTCCCGCAGGAGCGTCTCGTAGGCGTCGTTCGCCTGGCCGAGAGCGGCGAGCAGGTCCTGGACCCGCTGCTCGGCGGCGTCGGGGGGAGGGGGCGCGTCGCCGGCAGGGTGCGGCGACGCGGCGAGGGGGAGGTCGGGGCTGGCATGACGATCAGGAGGAGTTGTCATCACCTGAATTATCGCATGCTCATCTCTAATTTCAAGGGTGTTTCCGGGCATTTCCCCCGATTTTCTCGGGCCGCTGGTAGCGCTTGCGCTGGCGGGCGTTGGTCAGGTCGATGCCGCTCAAGAGCATGGCAAGCTGGGCGCTCTTGAGCTCGACGGCGGCGCCCGGGGCGACGTGGAGGGGGATCTGGAACGATCCGGCTTCGAGCCGCTTGTACCAGATGACCAGGCCGTCGGCATCCCAATGAAGCATCTTGATGCGATCACGTCGCCCGTTGAGGAAGAGGAAGAGATGGCCGGAGAGGAGGTCCTCCTCGGGGAAGGCCTGGCTGACGAGTCCGGAGAGACCGTCGAAGCTTTTCCGGAGATCCACGGCTTCGGTGTGGAGGAAGATCCGCACAGTATGAGGGAAGTTCAGCATGAGGGTGCCTCCGCGATCGCCGACGAGCGAGCCACGGTCTCAGCGACCTGGCAGACCAACTCGGCGCCGGCGGCGATCGGCAGAAGGATCTGGCCGCCGTTGGGGAGTTGGAACGTGACCAGGTCGGCGGCGCCGCGGGACGGCGACGGGAAAGCCGGCGGAACGATCACGGGCACGAACGTGGGACCGGCCGAGGAGAAGGGAGTGGGCGACGTCGAGCGGAGAGCGAGCCGACGCTTCCAGGAATGGAAGGTCACAGCCGAGACCCCTTCGCGCTTGCAGAACTGTTGGATCGTGAGGCCGCTACGGGGCTGCTGCCACAGCCGGCGACGCCAAAGGGATTCCAGGGCGGGATCGGCAGGACGAGACATGGTCGGGCTCCGGAAGAGGAACGAGGTTGGTCCGTCTTCCAGGCTACCAGGCCGCACAAGACTGGTTATTTCGAGCGCTTACGCGTAAGTAGCGGCCATGGTGGGCGGCCGGGAATCTCCGTTGACGGGCCGCACGTCCGCGCTGATCCC
>NZ_JAFATE010000229.1 GCF_019244115.1 Bradyrhizobium sp. | reverse complement strand
CAGCACAGGCACCGTGATCCTCTTCAGATCCTCGGTGAAGTCGGTCTGCGAGAACGCGACGATGCCGTCGTAATGCGCCTTCGCGCCGCCCATCATGCCCTGGCGCCACCAGTTCAGGATAACGGGCTGCTGCGGCTTTCGCTCGGGACGGTTGAAGCCGTAGAACGGACCGGCCGCGAGATCCCAGTAGAATTGCGAGCGCCCCGCGGCAAGTTGCGCCTGCAGACCGTCAAAAATCTCCTTCGGCAGCCCGCCCGGATTGGACGCCGTCTGCACCATCAAGGGCGGCACCGCGGACAGGATCGCCGCCTTCGCCACGCGGCTCTCGCCATGGCGGGCAATGTAGTGCACGACCTCGCCGCCTCCGGTGGAATGGCCGACATGCACCGCATTCTTCAGATCGAGATGGGCGGTCAGCGCTGCGAGATCGTCGGCATAATGGTCCATGTCGTGACCATCGGCGACCTGGCTCGAGCGGCCATGGCCACGCCGGTCATGCGCGATGACGCGAAAGCCGTGGCCGACGAAGAACAGCATCTGGGTGTCCCAGTCATCGGCCGAGAGCGGCCAGCCATGGCTGAACACGATGGGCTGCCCCGAACCCCAGTCCTTGTAAAAAATATCTACGCCATCGGTTGTTGTGATTGTCGGCATGATGTCGATCCTTTCCCGATTCTTGTACCAGGCCGGATCGATGTAGAGTGGCTAAGTTGCAATTCCTATGACGCGAAATGGCGCAACTGACCGTCTTCGCGGCAAGTTGATCATGTCCGCCGCCGCGTCGTCACGCCGCGACAAACAGCTCGGCGCCCTCCATCGCGTAGCGGGCGTAGCGGAAATCCCTGATATCGCTGACCTGCTCGCCCGCCCATGCCAGCAGCACGAAATAGAGCACTGCGCGTGAGGACGCGTCCTGCACGATGACCGCGGACCGGCCCTCCACCAGGCCGGGCACCAGCTGCCAATCCTGCCGCTCGCGATAGCGGCCAAAATAATTCTGCACGACGTCGCGGCCGCGGCGGCGAAACCGGCTCACCAGCTCGAGTTGCACATCGTCCGCGAGCAGGTCGCGCAGGCCCTCGAAATCCCGCGCATTGAAGCGGGACACATAGTCCAACAGCCGCGCTCGCTCGGCATCGGCCAGCACCGGAAGCGGCCGCTCGTCCGCCTCGGTCGCGATCTCGCGCAGCCGCGCGCGTCCGCGATGCAGCGCCGCCTTGACCGCGGGAAGGCTGCTGTCGAGCAAGGCGCCGATCTCGCCCAGCGAATAGCCGAGCACGTCGCGCAGGATGACCGTAGAGCGCTGGCTGGTCGGCAGCCGCATGAAGGTTCGAAGGCTCGCGGTGACGGTCAGACGGTCATCGCTCGTGGAGACGGGATCGGCGGTCATGTCGAGAGCCTCCTCCGCAAGCAGCGCATCCTGGCGGGCGCGCCGCCGCAAAAAATCCAGTGCTGCATTGTGAGTGATCCGAAACAGCCAGCCCTCGGCATTGACGATCGGCTCGGCTTCCGAAAAGGCCTCGATCGCTTTCACCAAAACCTCCTGGACGACGTCCTCGCCGTCGATGACCGAGCCTGTCATCCGCGCGCAGTAGCGATGCAGCTTTGGCCGCAGCTCGCCCAAAGCCTGCGCCAGGCTCTCGCTGCTGAGAATGGCAATGGGCTCGTTCATCGCGTTGTTCGTATCCATCACGGTTCCTGCGGTCCGCTTTCCCCTTCGTTTCTCTTCAAGACGATCGGAGCGATCCAAAAGATACGCGGGCCGGAAAATTTACCACTCTGCGGGAGCGCGCGGGTAGCCTGCTCCACAAGATTGACCTTGTCCCGATGCCAAATTGGGCGCACCCTGTCGCCTTCAAATCAAAACACAAAATCGTACGGGAGGATTGGCATGCCAGAGGCAATGGTCGCGGCATCCGCGTCGGACTCAACTGATCGCAGCGCGGTGCAACAGGTCGACGTCGCGGTGGTCGGCGCCGGCTTTGCCGGACTCTACATCCTCCATCGCCTCCGCAAGGCAGGCTTTTCCGCCGTCGGGCTCGATGAGGCCAATGATGTCGGCGGCACCTGGTACTGGAACCGCTATCCCGGCGCACGCTGCGACATCCAGACCGTCGATTACAGCTACACCTTCGATCCGGACCTGGAGAACGCCTGGACCTGGTCGGAGAAATACGCGACCCAGCCGGAAATCCTGCGCTATCTCGGCTTCATCGCCGACCGCTATGACCTGCACCGCGACATCCGCTTCGGCACCAAGGTGACCTCGGCGACCTGGGACGAGGCGGCGCAGCGTTGGCTGCTGACCACCAGCAACGGCGCCACCATTTCCTGCCGCGACTACATCATGGCCACCGGCTGCCTGTCCGCGCCAAAGCCACCGGAAATCGACGGCGTCAAGGATTTTGGGGGGGAGATCTTGTTCACCGGCCGCTGGCCGCATCACGAC
This sequence comes from Bradyrhizobium sp., assembly GCF_019244115.1. Lineage (GTDB taxonomy): Bacteria > Pseudomonadota > Alphaproteobacteria > Rhizobiales > Xanthobacteraceae > Bradyrhizobium. The sequence goes on along the minus strand of NZ_JAFATE010000229.1, from coordinate 845 downwards.
GTCGACCTCAGGGGCAAGCGCGTCGGCGTGATCGGCACCGGCTCGTCAGGCATCCAGGCGATCCCCAAGATTGCCGAGCAGGCCGCGCATCTGACTGTCTTCCAGCGCACGCCGAACTTTGCCATGCCCGCGCATAACGGCCCGCGAACGACGGACCGCGTCGCGCAGTTCGAGGCCGACCGCGCCGCCTTCCGCGAACAGGCGCGCTGGTCGCTCGCCGGCGTGCCGATCGCGCAGAACACGTTCTATAGCTGGGCGCTCAGCGATGCCGAGCGCCGCGAGCGTTTTGAGAAGGCGTGGGGCGAAGGCGATCTCGTCTTCATCCTCTCGCAGCTCTGGGCCGACCAGGGCAACGACGTCGACGGCAATACGCTGGTGGCCGATCTGCTGCGCGAAAAAGTCCGCGAGATCGTGAAAGACCCGGAGACCGCGGCGGCGCTCAGCCCGTTCGATCATCCGTTCGGGGCCAAGCGGCCCTGCCTCGAAACCAACTACTACACCACCTACAACCGCGACAATGTCACGCTGGTCAATCTGCGCGACGAGCCGATCAAGGCGATTACGTCGACCGGCATCACCACCGACAGGCGCACCTTCGACCTCGACGTGATCGTGTTCGCGACCGGTTTTGATGCCATGACCGGTGCGATCCGCGCCGTGCATCCGATCACCGGCCGCGACGGCAAATCGCTGTCGGACGTCTGGAAGAACGGGCCGCAGACCTATCTTGGCCTCACCGTCGCCGGCTTCCCAAATCTGTTCCTGATCACCGGTCCGGGCAGCCCGTCGGTGCTGTCCAACATGGCGGTGTCGATCGAGCAGCATGCCGATTGGGTGGTCGATCG
>NZ_JAFATE010000222.1 GCF_019244115.1 Bradyrhizobium sp. | reverse complement strand
GAAGTCGCGATCGTGGGCCAGATCGGCGTTGCGCACGAGCGCGCCGATACGCACGCCGCCGCCCGGCTGCTCACTGATTTCGTCGAGCCCGGGAAGATGGGTGATGTCGACCAGCCGATCCGGCCGCGTGACGCCGCCCTTCATCAGATCGAGCAGATTGGTGCCGGCGGCGAGATAGGCCGCGCCGGGCTCGGCCGCAGCGCTGACGGCCTCGCTGATGCTGGTCGGTCTCACATAATCGAACCGGTTCATGCCGCGCGCTCCGTCTCCTGGCTCTCGGGCGCAGCGAGTTGCGCCCGGGCCTCCAGCACGGCCTCGGTAATTCCCGCATACGCGCCACAGCGGCAGAGATTGCCGCTCATGGCTTCGCGAATGCGCTCCGGGTCGTCGCCGGTCTGGCCTTCTGACATCAGCCCGATCGCGCTCATGATCTGCCCGGGCGTGCAGAAGCCGCATTGCAAAGCGTCGTGGGCGATGAAGGCGGCCTGCACGGGATGCAGCTTCTCGCCGCGTGCGACGCCTTCGATGGTGGTGATGTCGGCGCCGTCATGGCTCGCCGCCAGCGCGAGACAGGAGTTGATCCGCCGTCCGTCGACGAGGACGGTGCAGGCGCCGCACTGGCCGCGATCGCAGCCCTTCTTGGTTCCGGTGAGGTCGAGGCGCTCGCGCAGGAGGTCGAGCAGCGTCACACGCGGGTCGTCCAGCACGATATCGCGCCGCTCGCCGTTGACGGCGAGACTGATAGACAGAGTCATGCAATGTTCCGATCGATGCTATGGTCTGGCCGGATCGGAAGCGGGTCCCGGCTCGCGGCCGGAATGCGTCGATCCAGGGTACGCGTGACCGCCGGAAGAGTTGAATGGAAGAGGCGGCTGGGCGTGGTGTAGCCAGTTATACGGAGGATGCCTCCGTTTAACAAGGCGCGGCCGATCAAGAGATGGTGACGAGACGTTCTGGAATGTCAGATGGGCCCGCAACAAGCCTTCGCAAGCCGCGCGCCGACGCCGTGCGCAACCGCGAGCGGGTGCTGGAGGCTGCGAAGGGCGTGTTCTCGGCCGGCGGTCCAGACGCCAGCCTCGAGGCAGTGGCGCGGCGCGCCGGTGTCGGCATCGGCACGCTTTACCGGCATTTTCCGACCCGCGAGGCGCTGTTCGAGGCGGTCTATCGCCGCGAGGTGGAGCAGCTCGGCGAATTGTCGGAGCAGCTGAAGAACGAGCCGCAGCCGGTGGAAGCGCTGCGGCAATGGCTGCGCTCGACCGTCGAATTCGTCGCGACCAAGAAGGGAATGACGGCGGCGCTTGCGCTGGCCGCGCATGGCAAGACCTCCGAGCTGACCGCCTTTTCGTCCGAGCGTTTGACAAAAGCGATCGACGCGTTGCTGACGCGAGCGGTGGCCGCCGGCGAGATACGTGCGGACGTGTCCCCTGAGGATCTGCTGCGCGCGCTGATCGGCATGTGCTACCTGCACGACCAGCCGGGCTGGCAGCAAAGCGTGATCCGGCTCCTGGACGTCTTCATCGACGGACTGCGCATGCGCGGCGATGCGCCACCGCCGCCGGGAGGGAAGAACGGCAGCTCGGAAGAAGCACGATGATCAAAGCGTGTCGGGCGTCTTGAGTTCGTGCCGAATCCGCTCTTCCCTCAATTGTCGCTCCGCCTCGTGCCAGAAATGCTCGTCCTGGCCGTCCGGCTTTCCGGCCTGTTCCCAGAGCAGATGGGCGCGTGCGCGAATCTCGTCCTCGTCGGTATTGTCCATTTCGAACCCCTTTGTTGCGCGCGGTGGTTCAATAAGCCCGGGGCACGCGCCACGTTCCTGTCCGCCTTTGTTGCAAAGCCGTCTCGGGTGACTAGATTCGCCTGCATGCGCGCCAAACCTCAGCCCGAACTGATTGCCTGTCATGATTGCGGGGCAGGGGTCTCTTTCAGCGCAGCGACCTGCCCGCATTGCGGCTCGCAAGAACCGTCCGGTCCCCATGTATTCAGCCAGCAGGAGATCAGGCGGCACCGGATCGAGCAGCGCAACGACCGTACGCTCGCGCTGGCTGTGGTCGGCTGCGCCGCGGCGGGCGCCTTCTATGGCATGGTCATGAGTTCGAGCCAGATCGGTGCCGTTCTTGCCGGCTGCGGCTACGGCTTTGTCGGCCTGATGATCGGGGTCGGCGTCGGCTTCGTCATCAATATGACGCGGCATCTTTGAAGGCGAAGCTCGGGCGGCGGCGTCAGCGCCTCTGCAAAGATAGTGACGAGCGAGAACCAGCTCGACACCACCGCCGTAGCGATCGTCGCCAGTCGAAACGTATCCTTATCGCGCAAACCTGCGCGAGCAGCCTCGTTCAAATCGCCGATAGTCGATCGCCTTCGATGGTCAGCAGCGTCAGGACGCCGGTCGCATAGGCCCCGGTGTCGATATTGATCCGGTTGGTGCGCAGGTCGGGCCTTGGCACGGGCGTGTGACCATGCACGATGAATTTGCCAAAGTCCTCCTCGCTGTCGAGGAATTCGTCGCGGATCCAGAGCAGATCCTCTTCCCGCTGTCGCGGCAAGGGAATGCCGGGCCGGACGCCGGCGTGCACGAAGAAGAAGTCGCCGCAGGAAAAGCTCGGTCTCAGACTGCTGAAGAATTGCTGATGCTGCTCCGGCATGACGGCGCGCAGCGAGCGGACCAGTTCGCTCTGTTCGTCACGACCGGGCTTTAGCGATGGCGCGAGACCATACGACATCAGGGTCTGGAAGCCGCCATATTCCTTCCAGACCTGCAGCCGCGCGCCGTCCCGCAGCACGTCGAGCAGGAACGCCTCGTGATTGCCCCTGAGAAAGACGCTCTCGTGCCTGCGGCTGCGCTCGATCAGGAGATCGATGGTCTGCCGCGAGGCCGGTCCGCGATCGATATAGTCGCCAAGAAAGACATGCAGCGTCCGTGCCCGCCCGGCGCGTGACAAATGAAGGTCGATCGCCGCGAAGACCTTCTGCAGCAAGTCGGCACGGCCGTGCACGTCGCTGACCGCATAGATACGAACGCCGTCAGGCAGCGTTGGTTTCGGTTTGGGCTTTGGGGCGGATCCAAACATTGTCTTGCCGCGTTGGTCTCACGTCGGTCGTGTCGCTGACACATCCGAAATAGTTGACGGTTCCTGAAAGGCGCGCACGGCATTTGATAGAGCCGGTGAGCCGTCTTTCAAGACGTATTTGATAGGTTTTCCGTCAATGAGGACGGGGAGCGTAAAATGCGCAAGCTTCAAAATTGCTGTCTGGTTGCGCTCGCGGCCATGGCGTTCGGGATGCTCCCGAAGGCCGAGGCCGGGCTGATCAGCGCGCCGATGGCCCTGCGGGGCATGATCCACTACATCAAGTTCGACGGGCCCACGCTGGCGCCGATGGCGTTCACGCAGTTCTGCCTGCGCTACGCTGAGGAGTGCAAGCCGCACCGGATCGCCTTCCGGGGCGGACGCTTCAAGATGAACGTGGAGCGGTGGGCGGATCTCCGGGAGGTCAACCGGGACGTCAATGCCTCCATCCGGCCGGAAGCCAATCTCGCAGGACTCGCCGGCGAGAAATGGCTGCTGCATCCCATCAGCGGCGACTGCAACGACTATGCGGTGACCAAGCGTCACGAACTGCTGGCCCGCGGCTGGCCTGCGCGCGCGCTGTTGCTCAGCGAGGTCGTGACCCGAGGGGGAGAGCATCATCTCGTGTTGGTGATCCGGTCCCAGGACGGGGACCTCGTGCTCGACAGCCTGAATGAGCGGATCGTGCCATGGTTCAAGGCGCCTTATCAATGGGTTCGGATCCAGATGCCCGGCGATTCAAGGCTGTGGAGCACGATCGTCGGCCGCGCCGCCTGAGCAGATCACTTGATCCGGCTGCCGGCGGCCCGCGACAGGCCGATGCCGGCGATAATGGCCGCCAGCGTCTGCACGGCGATGTCGGTGAAGCTCGCATCACAACAGGCTTCAGAGCAGATCGTCACCAGGCAGGCCGCCCGTTGCAAAGAACGCATCCCGGCCGCGCAGCAGCACGACAAAAAGCAAGATCACCGGCACGGCTGTGATCAGCGCGCCGGCATAGCCCCATTCCGTCATCGGCCGTTCCTCCGGCCGCGCCTAGCGAACCATCGCTACTCTCATGTCTCTGGCAGCGTAGACGCAGGTGCCGTCGCCAAGCACGCGGCCGTCGGCAACGCTGAGACCCAATCGGCCGCGCCTGACCTGACGCAGGTCGACCTCGTAGCGCACGCATCTGGTCTCTGGCGTGATCGGGCCTCTGAACTCCACCTCGCCGACGCCGACGGCGCGGCCTTTGCCCGGCAAGCCCGACCAGCCAAGCCAATAGCCGATCAGTTGCCACATGGCGTCCAGGCCCAGACAGCCGGGCATGACGGGGTCGCCCGCGAAAAGGCTAGCAAAGAACCAGAGCCGCGGCGTGATGTCCAGCTCGCCGATGACACGGCCTTTGCCGTACTCGCCGCCATCCATGCTGATCTCGGTGATGCGATCCAGCATCAGCATCGGCGGCGCCGGCAACTGCGCATTGCCCGGGCCGAAATAGCCGCCTTCGCTCGACTTGAGCAGGTCTTCCCTGCTGTAGGACGATTGCGGCGTGTGAAAATCGTGGGGATTGGACACGACAGGCCTTTTGGTGATGCGGTCGGCCGCTCGTGCCATCAATCCCGCTGGATGCCGAGAAACTCAGCTTAGTCCACTTTTGCTGATCCGCAATGGTGTGGCACAGTTCCGCAAGATATCGGCCGGTCAGGCGCCTCCACGACCAATGACGTAGCAGGATTGACGCGTCCCGCTGGAACTTCCGCTCCGAGGCAGGTTTTTTCCCTGATCGGATTTTTTGCGGGAGTGCTTTGCCATGCGCCGTATCCGCTGGCTCGCCGTCGTCCCGTTCCTGGCGCTCATCGTCGGCCCGTTCTTCGCGAACCGGGCGACCCCGCTCGTGTTCGGCCTGCCGTTCCTGCTGGCCTGGATCGTGGCGTGGATCCTGCTCACCTCGGCGATCATGGCCGTGATCTACGCGACGGATCCGGCGAACCGTGAGGGCGAGCCATGAACAGTGCCCTGCCCTTCATCGCCGCCGCCGCGCTGCTGGCGCTCGCGCTCGGCTTTCTCGCCCGCCGCGGCAAGGACATGAACCTCGAGCAGTGGACGGTGGGCGGGCGCGGCTTTGGCGCGATCTTCGTGTTCGTGCTGCTCGCCGGCGAGATCTACACCACATTCACCTTCCTCGGCGGCAGCGGCTATGCCTACGGTAAGGGCGCGCCGGCCTTCTACATCCTCGCCTACGGAACGCTCGCCTATGTGCTGTCCTATTTCATGCTGCCGCCGATCTGGCGCTATGCCAAGGAGAACCGACTTTATTCGCAGTCGGACTTCTTCGTGCGCAAATACGACAGTCCTGCGCTCGGCGTCGTCGTCGCGCTGGTCGACATCGCAGCGCTGATCCCCTATCTCGTGCTGCAGTTCAAAGGGCTCGGCATCATCGTCGAAATCGCCGGCTATGGCGCGATCACCCAGGCCCTCGCGATCTGGATCGGCGCCGTGATCGTCGCCGCCTATGTGATGGTGTCGGGTGTGCACGGTTCGGCCTGGACCTCGGTCGCCAAGGACAGCCTGATCCTGGTCATCGTACTCTTCCTCGGCATCTACCTGCCCACTCATTATTACGGGGGGCTGGGCGCGATGTTCGCCGCGATCGAGCAGGCCAAGCCGGGCTTCACCGTGCTGCCGCCGCGCGGCGAGAGCCTGTGGTGGTTCTCCTCGACCGTGCTGCTGACCGCGCTCGGCTTCTACATGTGGCCGCACACGTTTGGCTCGATCTACACCGCGAGGAGCGCAACGGTGATCCGCAAGAACGCGTTTCTGCTGCCGCTCTATCAGCTGATCCTGCTGTTCGTGTTCTTCGTCGGTTTTGCGGCTGTCCTGCAGGTTCCCGGACTCACCGGGGCGAATATCGACCTGGCGCTTTTCAAGCTGTCGGTAAAGACTTTCGATCCCTGGTTCGTCGGCGTGATCGGCGCGACCGGCGTACTGACAGCGCTGGTGCCCGGCTCGATGATCCTGATGACCGCCGCGACGCTGATCGCCAACAACCTGTACCGCGCGGTCAACCCGTCCGCCGACGATCGGCAGGTCTCGCGGCTGGCAAAATTCTTGGTGCCGGTGGTGGCGCTGGTCGCTGTGTTCTTCACCCTCAAGGGCGGAGAGACCATCGTTGCGCTCCTGCTCATGGGCTACAGTTTCGTGACCCAGCTGTTTCCCTCGCTGGTCCTTAGCCTCACCGACCGCAACATCGCGACGCGCGAAGGCGCCGCGGCGGGCATCATTGCCGGTGTCGCCACGGTCGCCGCCGTCAGCCTCTCCGGCGCGAATTTCCACACGCTGGCCTGGCTGCCGCCGCAGGTCCAGGACCTCAACATCGGCATCGTCGCGCTGGCCGTGAACGTCATCGTGCTGCTCGCGGTCAGCCTGGCGATGCGGCTCGCGGCGGCGCCGGCGCACGCGGCCGCGGAATAGATCCAGGGCAAGCGGCCGAAGAAGCGGACTCGTCAGACGCGTTCGGCGATCAACAAACTCTGTGGTATCACGGCACAACCGTCCGCTGTCATCCGCGACCGACCGCGGGCGGGTTGCGTCGAGTTCGTGCGTCGCGCCAGGCAAGGTTGCGCCATGCTGAAACACTTGCTCTTTGATGTCATTGGTCACTTTTCCGGTCTCAGCGAAGCGCAACTCGAACAGATCGAGCGGTCGTTGCCGGCAACGAAGGCTTTGATCGAGCTCCTCGACAAGGCGCGTCCGCTGATCGAACAGGCGGAAAAGCTCTACGTTGAAGCGGAGCCGCTGATCGAGGAAGCGAGGAAAGAGTGGCAAACGGTCGGCCCCGCCGCGCAGCTCCTGCTCGATGTGGTCTCGCATCATCTGAGCAAGGGCCGCTCTCCGGCAGAGACCACCGAAACCGTTCGCGCGGCGCTCGGCGGGACCATACAGGGCGGCCCGATAGAGACCATCGCACAGAACAGGGGGATGGACCGCGGCATGAACCGCGTGACAGTCTTCGGCGGGACCGGCTTTGTCGGGCGTCGCATCGCGCGCGACCTGAGCGCCAGCGCCAAGGTGCGCATCGCCTCACGACATCCCGCGCCGACCGAGCGCGACAATATTGAACAGGTGTTGGCCGATGCCCATGACGAGCGCGCCGTGGAGGCCGCGATCGAAGGGGCCGACGGCGTCGTCAACGCGATCAGCCTGTACGTCGAGCATGGCGGCGACACGTTTCATTCGGTGCATGTCGAAGCGGCCGCCAACATCGCCAAAGTGGCGCGACGCGCGGGGGTCAAACGGCTGGTGCACCTGTCGGGCATAGGCGCCGACCCCGCCTCGGCTTCGCCGTATATCCGCAGTCGCGGCGAGGGCGAGGCGGCGGTGCAAGCCGCTTTCCCAGGTGCCGTCATTGTTCGCCCCGCGGTCATGTTCGCCGCCGACGACGCGTTTCTCACGACGATTCTTCGGCTGCTCCGCGCCTTGCCGGCCTATCCGCTGTTCGGCAACGGTCGGACGAGACTTCAGCCGGTTTACGCGGATGACGTCGCCGCCGCGATCGGGCAAATCCTGCGGCAACCGCAACGGCCTTATCCTGTCTATGAACTGGCAGGTCCGCGCGTCTACGCCTATGAGGAACTGCTCAGGAGCATTGCGCGGATCGCCGGATTGCGGCCGGTGCTGGTGCGAACACCTTTTTCGTTCTGGGGCGCCGCGGCCGGCCTCGCCGAGATTCTGCCGCACCCGCCGCTCACGCGCAATCAGGTCGAGCTCATGCAGATCGACACGACGGCTTCGGACGGCCGGCCGGGATTTGGCCAGCTCGGTATGTCACCGCGATCGCTCGAGGACGAACTCAAAGCGATGCTCAAGCCTGCAAACGGGGAAGCTAAGGCTCGCCCTGGTAGCCGTCCGTCAGCGTCTTCAGGAACGCGATGATGTCGGCTTCGTCCTGCGCGGTCATCGGTGGCATCTCGCCGAGATGTCTGTCGAACGGCGCATCGCTCTCATCGACGTTGCCATGATATTTTGGCGGCAGGTCGTTATATTTTGCCACGGTGCCATCCGCGGCGCGCGGAAACACCTTCTCGGGGTTCGTGTCGCGGAAATTGTAGAAGTCTAGCACCTGTTCGAGATTGCGGAAGACGCCGTTGTGGAAGAAGGCGCGGCGGGTCGCCACGTTGCGCAAGCTCGGCGTCTTGAACATGCCGCAATATTGGGTCTGCTCGGTCACATCGGTGCGCTGCGGGCCACAGACGCCGAGATCGAAATAGCCACCCTCGCGGGTGTCGGAAAGATCCGCATTGCGCGGCGCGCCGAGCGCCTCATACTCGTGATCGGTGAACAGCGGCGGCAGGCCATCGCGGCTCGGGCTCGACGGATGACAGCCGGCGCAATTGGCCTTGTCGGGATCGTTGAACAGTTTCAGGCCGCGTAGCTCGCTCTCGCCGAGCCGCGCTTTGCCCTCCAGCCAGACGTCGAACTTGCTGCTATAGGGATGGAAGCTCGGCTCTTCGAACTGGTAACGCGCGACCGCGAACATCGCCTCTGAGACCACCAGGCGCGGCTTTGAAAAAATGCTCGCACCGAACAGGCTCGGAAAATAAGCGGCATAGGGCGCGCGCTGCAGCTTGGCCGCGATGACTTCGATGCTGCCAGCATCCATCTCGCGCGGGTCGAGCAGCGGAAACAGCGCCTGGTCCTGCAACGTGTCGGCGCGGCCGTCCCAGAACAGCCCGCCCTGCGGCACGATGTTTTGCGAAGCGGTGCCGCTCTGTGCCGCGCTCTTTCTGGCGCGCGCGGCCGTCTGACCGAGGGCCGCCATCTGCGCAAGCCCCGGAGCGCTGTCGTCATCGCTCTTGTCGGGGCCGATGGAAAAGTTCGGCTGGCGTTCGAGATAGGTCAGCATCGGTACGGCGCGCGCGCCCTGCCGCGACAGGTTTTTGCCGCCGAGCATGACCGGCCCGTCATTGGGCGGGCCGTAATGATGGTCCGGGCTGTGACAGGATGCGCATGACAGCGCACCCGAAGACGACAGCGACGCATCGAAAAAGATTTTTTGGCCGAGCTGCGCCATCGCCGAAAGAGGGGCGACGCGCGGGCGCACGAGATGGACCGGGTTCGGATTATCGCCCGGAACCTGCATCTCGGCCGCAGAGACGGCGCCGGCCATGCACAGCAGGCCGGCGCCGAAAAGCCACAGAGCGCGGCGGTTCATCTCACATCCGACGATCAGTAGTGATAGTGCCCTTCCGGCACGCTCACGATCACGGTGCCGGCGGTCGGATCGAGGAACAGCTTGTTCGCTTCGTCGCAGTGATCGAAATCGAACATGTCCATGATCGATCCGGCGGTGGCATCGAACGAGCCGCCGCCGAGCCGCTCGCCGTGCAGCCAGTTGTCCTCGATGAAGCGCACCACGGAGGCCTGCGTAACACGCTCGTGGCTGACGAAGTTTTGCCTGGCGAAGGGCGAGATGACGATGAACGGTACGCGCGTGCCCGGACCGCAGCGGCCGTTCACTGGCTTGCCGTCGAGACCCACCGGCTGCGGCTGGGTGGCGACACCGGTGCCGCACTTGCCGGGGCCGTTCACCTGGTCGGCGGTCGGATCGTAGGAGGCGCTGGTCGGCTTGGCGTAGGCGTGATCGTACCAGCCATCGGAGTCGTCATAGGTCACGATGACGGCGGTGTCCTTCCACTCCTTCTGCTGCTGCAGGAAGTTGATCAGCTGGACGTTGCCTTCCTGCTCGTCGAGCGGGTCGGAATTGCCGGGATGGCCGTCCTGGAAGGCCGGCATCTTGATATAGGAGACGGCGGGGAAATTGTCGGCCTTCACCGCGGCATAGAAATCCGCGAGATCGTAGGCGTGGTTGGCCGGGTCGACGGTCTTGCCGTCCTTCGCGGTGGTGTGGCCGATCGCGGCGACCGAACTCGGCCGCGCATGGGTCGGGTTGGCGGTCGAGGTGTAATACTGGAACCAGGCGTGATGCGGGATGTAGTCCACGATGGTGCCGCTGACATTGCTAGAAAAAGTGCTGCGGCCGCAGCCGGTGGTGCCGTTGGTATTGCTGAGCGTGAGATCGAAGCCGCCCATGAAGCTGCCCCAGCTGATGTCCCTGGTGTTGAGCAGGTCTCCGATGTTCTTGCCCGTCATCAGGATCGTGCTGGTCGTGCTCGAGCACTTGTCGAAGGCCGGATCGGTATCGCCGATCAGCGTCAACCCGCCCTGGCCGTCGGCGACCGACGATGACGAGCCGATGACGTTCTTCACGCCATTGTTCTGGCCGGAGATCACGCCGATCGCGCCGGGCGTCGATGGCCCATAGGTGTCGGTATATGCGTTGTCGTTCATGGCAAAGTTCTGGGCGTAGTTCCAGAACGCGGTGACGGTGTTGCCGTCGAAATAGCCCATCACCTGTCCGTTGGTGCCGAACGCGCCGACCCCGCCGGCGGTGCCGCGGCCGGTGAATTTGGGAAACAGGTCGGCCTTGCCGTTGTCATAGGCCTGCTGCTCGGGCGTATAGGCGTGGTTCTGTGAGCGGGTATTGGCCTGGGTGCGGTCGAGACGGAACGGGTCGGCGGCCCCGGTGCCGTTGGCAGGATTGGTGTCGTTCGGGTTGTTGGTGAGCAGATCGGCGCTCACGAGGTTGTTGACTTTTGGCGTGTGCGGCTTCGCCTTGAAGGCGATTTCGCCGGGCGGGTTGCCCGCGTTCGGATAGGTCGCGAAATAATGGTCGAACGAGCGGTTCTCGTTGAAGATGATCACGAGATGCTTGATCGGCGTCGCGGTGTGCACGTCATGCGAGGGGTGATGATCACGATCAAAGTCCTGCTCGGCAAGAACCGCAGCGCTGCACAGCGCGGCCGCGATGACCGACATTGCAGCCGTCGCGAAAAGTTTGGTTTTCATTTTGTTGCCCCGGAAGGAAGGTTTTGGCGTTGCCCTGCGGCCTTTAGCCGCCGCCGGTGACATGCATGTGTCGGTTCTGTGAGGGTCCACGACGCGCATGATGACCGGTGCGCAGGCGAGCGCTCTTCGCGCCTCAAGCAGTGGTGGAACGCGGCGCAACCCCTGCATCACGCGTGCGATGCGGATTGACGCTTTCAGGCCGTCATCGTCCGGCTCGACCGGGCGATCCCGTACGCTGCGGCCGATCCGCTCAAGCGCTGCTGTCTCTGGGATACTGGATTGCCGGCTTTTCGCGGGCAGTGACAGCCGCAAACCTGGTACGCTCCGGAATGACGGCCTACCGCATGTCTTTTTCGGCTGGCGTCGCGCGCGCGGTGCGGGTAAGCCGGTCATATGGACACCAAGACCGACACGGCAAAATCCTCGGCCGAGGCACTGCGGTACCCTCACGACAATCACCCAGGTCCGGACCAGATCGTCGAGCTGATGCCGGGCGTGCTGTGGCTGCGCCTCGCTTTGCCGTTCCGGCTCAATCACGTGAACATCTATCTGCTCGCCGACGGCGATGGCTGGACCGCGGTGGATGCCGGTTTCGGCAATGAGGAGACCATCGCGGCATGGAGCGCGCTGCTCGACGGACCGCTCAAGGGCGTCAACATCGTCCGCCTGATCGTGACGCATTCGCATCCAGACCATGTGGGCCTGGCCGGCTGGATCGTCGAGCGCTTCGGGTGTCCGCTTTTGATGTCGCAGGTCGAGTACCTGCAGTCGGTCTACTTCCAGAGCCGCGGCACCGAGGAGCGCAGGAACGCACAGCGGCTGTTCTTCCGCCGCCATGGCATGGACGAAAGCCTGACCGAAAAGCTGCTCGGCCGCGGCCAGGACTATCTCAAGCGCGTTTCCATCCTGCCGGCCGCCTATCGCCGCATCTCCCATGGCGACGAGATCACCATCGGCACGCGCCGCTTCAAGGTCATTACCGGCGGTGGCCATGCGCTCGACCAGGTGATGCTGTATTGCGCGGCCGACAAGCTGTTCCTGTCGGCCGACCAGGTGCTCAGCAAGATCTCGCCCAATGTCAGCGTCTGGGCGGTCGAGCCGGAGCAGAACTCGCTCGGCGAATATCTGGCCTCGCTCGCCAGCCTGACCACGACGCTGCCCTATGACGTGCTGGTGCTGCCCGGCCATGGCGTGCCGTTCTACGGCCTCAAGACCCGCATCAAGCAGCTCGCCGACCATCACGAGGAGCGCTGCCGCCTGATATCGGAGGCGTGCCGCGATACGGCAACAACCTCCGCCGACCTGGTGCCGGTCGTGTTCCACAAGCACGTGCTCGATCCCCACCAGATGGGCTTTGCCGCGGGCGAGCTGATCGCCCACGTCAATTACATGCTGGTGGAAGGCCGCCTGACGGCCGAGGAGACCGACGGCGTGCTGCGCTTCCGCACGACATGAGGCGCCGGTCCATCCGCGGACGCCTTGAACGAGTAGGCCCGTTCACAGGCTGCGGAGCGGAGCAATTCCGGCCAAGCCAGGGCAATTCCGGCCTCGACAGCCAAGCTGGAAAGGCTCTAAAAGACCGTCAAATTCCTGCAGTTCCAGCTCATTCCAGGTCTTTCGATGGACTACAGCCAATTCTTCCAGACCGCCCTCGGACGGATCCATGACGAGCGGCGCTATCGGGTCTTTGCCGATCTCGAGCGGATCGCCGGCCGGTTCCCGCATGCCGTGTGGCACTCCGAGAAGGGCCCGCGCAACGTCGTGATCTGGTGCTCCAACGACTATCTCGGCATGGGCCAGCATCCCAAAGTGGTCGGCGCCATGGTCGAGACCGCGACGCGCGCCGGCACCGGCGCCGGCGGCACGCGCAACATTGCCGGCACCAATCATCCCCTCGTCGAACTCGAGGCCGAGCTCGCCGACCTGCATGGCAAGGACGCCGCGCTGGTGTTCACCTCGGGCTACGTGTCGAACCAGACCGGCATCTCGACGATCGGCAAGCTGATCCCGAACTGCCTGATCCTGTCGGATGCGCTGAACCACAATTCGATGATCGAGGGCATCCGGCAGTCCGGCTGCGAGCGCATCGTGTTCCGTCACAGCGACCTTGGCCATCTGGAAGAGCTGCTGCAGGCGGCCGGCGAGAAGCGGCCAAAACTGATCGCCTGCGAGAGCCTCTATTCGATGGACGGCGATGTCGCGCCGCTGGCAAAAATCTGCGATCTCGCCGATCGCTATGGCGCGCTGACCTATGTCGACGAGGTGCATGCGGTCGGCATGTACGGCCCGCGGGGCGGCGGCATTGCCGAGCGCGACGGCGTCATGCATCGCATCGACATTTTGGAAGGCACGCTGGCCAAGGCGTTCGGCTGCCTCGGCGGCTACATCGCGGCCAAGGGCGAGATCATCGACGCCGTGCGCTCCTACGCGCCGGGCTTCATCTTCACGACCGCGCTGCCGCCGGCGATCTGCTCGGCTGCGACGGCGGCGATCCGGCATCTCAAGACGTCGAACTGGGAGCGCGAGCGCCACCAGGACCGCGCCGCCCGCGTCAAGGCGATCCTGTCCGCCGCGGGCCTGCCTGTCATGTCGAGCGACACCCATATTGTCCCGCTGTTCGTCGGCGATCCGGAGAAGTGCAAGCACGCTTCCGATCTGCTGCTCGAAGAGCACGGCATCTATATCCAGCCGATCAACTATCCGACTGTCGCCAAGGGCACCGAGCGGCTGCGCATCACCCCCTCGCCCTACCATGATGACGGGTTGATCGACCGCCTTGCGGAGGCGCTGCTGCAG
>NZ_JAFATE010000041.1 GCF_019244115.1 Bradyrhizobium sp. | reverse complement strand
GTGTAGGAGTACATGAAGGTGGACGGCAGCTCCGCCGCGCCGCCCGGGTTCTTGCCGGTGACCGATAGCACGAGGTCGTAGGACTTGATCGCCATGTGCGCGAGCACGATCAGCGCCGAGAAGAATACCGGGCGCATGATCGGGATGACGATGCGGCGGTAGGTCTGGTAGGTCGAGGCGCCGTCGATCATCGCCGCTTTCAGGATCTCGCCGTCGACCCCGCGCAGGCCGGCGAGAAACATCGCCATGACGAAACCCGAGGTCTGCCAGACGCCGGCGATGGCGACGCAATAGATCATCATCTGCGGATTGACGACCCAGTCGAAATGAAAGCTGGTCCAGCCCCAGTCGTGCACGGCTTTTTCGAGGCCGATGCGCGGATCGAGAAACAGCTTCCAGGCGGTGCCGGTGACGATGAAGGACAGCGCCAGCGGATAGAGATAGATCGGCCGCAAAATACCTTCGCCGCGGATTTTCTGGTCGAGCAGGATGGCCAGCAGCAGGCCAAGGAACAGGCAGAAGAATATATAGAGCCCGCCGAACAGGCCCATGTTGACCAGCGCGGTGTACCAGTTCGAGGGCGGATCGGTCTCAAAGGTCCAGTTCCAGAGCCTCAGATAATTGGTGAAGCCGATCAGGTTGGTGGTTGGGAATGCTTTCGAATTCGTGAACGACAGAAAGAAGGTCCAGAGATTGAAGCCATAGACGAAGATGAGCACGAGCAGGAATGACGGCGCGAGGACGAGCCGCGGCAGCCAGTCCTGGAAACGGCCGCGCAGCGACGGACCGGTGTGACGCTCGGCCAGCGCGGTCGCGGACTCGCGTTCGGTCATCGTGGTCATGCGTAACCTCCGGAAGCGACGCGTACGATGGCTTTAGCTCTCCCGCTTCACGTGTCGCGCGAAACGGGAGAGGGGCTCTCGAACCGCTACTTGATCTTCACTTGGCCGCGTTGATCGCCTTGACGAGTTCGGTCACCGCGACGTCGGACGTCTTGATGCCGCCGTGCATGAATTTTGTCACGACGTCATAATAGGCCGTGGCAATGGCCGGCGGCTGGGCATAGTTTTGCGCCAGCGAGCCGTAGAACGTGCCCTTCGCGTTGGCGGCCTTGACGTCGGCGATGCCCTTCTTGCCGCACATGTCGAAGGCGGCGTCGGAGACGTCGAGACGCGCCGGCACCGAGCCCTTGATGACGTTGAACGCGGACTGCACCTCGGGGCTGATGGTGACCTCGGCCAGCGCGAGTTGCGCAGCCTGGCGGTCGGCCGGCACCTTAAAGAACGCGAACATGTCGCTGTTATAAAACACCGAGCCGTCTGTACCCGGGAAGCGGTAGCACAAGTAGTCTTTGCCGGCCTCCTTGTGGGCCGCGGCGAACTCGCCCTTGGCCCAGTCGCCCATCACCTGCACCAGCGCATCGCCCTTGATCACCATGGCCGTGGCGAGGTTCCAGTCGCGACCGGCGTAGTTCGGATCGACATAGTCGCGGAGCTTGGCAAGGTTGTCGAACGCCTTTTTCATGGTGTCCGACTTCAGCGCGCTTTCGTCGAGGTCGACGAAGGCCTTCTTGTAGAAATCGGTGCCGCCGGTTGAGGCGACGATCGAGTCGAACATTGTCGCTTCCTGCCAGGGCTGGCCGCCCAGGGCGAGCGGAATGATGCCGGCCTTCTTGGCCTTGTCGAGCAATGCGACAAATTCATCAAAGTTCTTTGGCTCGGTGCCGCCGACCTTCTCCATGACGGCCTTGTTCAGCCAGATCCAGTTCACGGAATGGATGTTGACCGGAACCGCGCCCCACTTGCCGTTGATCTTGGCAAATTTCTGCAGAGGCGCCGGGATCAGCTTGTCCCAGTTCTCCTTCGTCGCCAGCGAGGAGATGTCGGCGAGCGAGCCCTGCTCGCCATATTCGAGCGCATAATAGCCGAGGATCTGCGAAGCGGTCGGCGGATTGCCCGCCGCGACATTGGCCTTCAGCGTGGTCATGGCCGCGCCGCCGCCGCCGCCGGCGACCGGCACGTCCTTCCAGGCAAATCCTTTTTTCGCGACCGCCTGCTTGATCACGTCGAGCGCTGCCGCCTCGCCGCCGGAGGTCCACCAATGCAGCATCTGCACTTCCTTGACGTCGGCCGCATGGGCCGGCACAAACACGCCGATCGTTGCGGCGGCGAGGGCCGTCGAGGCCAGCGATTTCGCGAATTTCATACGCGTTTCCTTCCCGTTTTGGTTCTTGTTGCCGGAAACGGTCCGGCTCCGTCGCGAGAAGCCTAGTCGAGCGGCTCCTGAATTTCCATCATCGTTGCGCCTCGTCGCAAGGTAGCGTGAAGAATTCTTCTAGCGCCCGACAAAGCGCGGTGCACGTTTGCCCTTGAAGGCGGCGACCCCTTCGGCAAGATCGTCAGTCATGGCCGTCAGGGCGCCGGCGAGCCCTTCGATCGGGGCATCACGGTCCTCGCCTTCGGCCGCATTGATCATGGCCTTGGCCATCTGCACGGCGAGCGGACCGCGCGCCGCGACATCGCCCGCCAGCGTTTTCGCACGCGGCAGTGCCTCGTTTGGCGCGGTCACCTCGTCGACGAGTCCGAGTTCGCAGGCTTCCTCAGCGGTGAACAGACGTCCGGTCAGCGCCATTCGCCGTACGACCGAGGCACCGAAACGGCGCACCAGGCGCTGCGTTCCCGACCAGCCGGGTATCATGCCGAGCCCGGTTTCCGGCAGCCCAAGCTTGATGCCGGTTTCGGCGACGCGGACATCCGCGACCGCCGCAAGCTCCAGCCCGCCGCCAAAAGCATGGCCGGTGAGGGCTGCGATGAGCGGCACGCGGAGCCGCGCCAATGCCTCGAAAGCGCGGTGGCCGCTGCGGGTCCAGTCGCGCCACATTTCCAGTGCTGGCAGGCCGCCCCAGGCCGCAATGTCGCCGCCGGCACAAAACGCCTTGCCCTCGCCCGTGAGGATCGCGGCGCGGGTCTCGCGCGAGGCTTCGATGGTCCGCGCCGCCTCGGCGAGTGCATCGACCATGTCGCGGTCGAGCGCGTTGAGCTTGTCGGGGCGGCGGAGCACGATCTGCGCGACGGGCCCCTCGAAAGTCAATTCGACCAATGGACTCAAGACGCCCTCCGCAGTTCAAGGCCGATCGGTTCGGGACGGAACAGCGCCGCCGCCATGGTTTTCAACTCGCGCGCAACCTTGAGCGGGAACTCGGCCTGCGCCAGCACATCCGCTTGCAGGTCGACGCCGGGCGCGATCTCGGTGATGGTCACGCCGTCACGTTCGAGCCGCAGCACGCAGCGCTCGGTGACGTAGAGAATCTCCTGGCCCTGCGCGACCGCGCGGCTGCCTGAAAACGTCACCTGCTCGACCTCGCCCACCAGCTTCTTGACCTTGCCTTCCCTGGCGATTTTCAACGCGCCACCTTCGATCTCGAGACCTGCACCGGCGGTGAAGTAGCCGGAAAAGACAATGCGTTTGGCTCGCGCGGTGATGTCGACAAAACCGCCGGCCCCCGCAGTCACATGCGGACGCGCGCCGAGCTTCGAGACATTGACCGATCCAAAACGGTCGATCTGCAGGAACGACAGCAGCGACGTGTCAAAACCGCCGCCCTGAAAATAGGTGAACTGATGCGGCGACTGCACGATGGCCTCGGCATTGGAGGCGCAGCCGAACTGGAAATCGAGCAGCGGAACGCCCCCGATCGCGCCCTGTTCGATCACCCAGGTCACCGCGCCGTGGCGGCCTTCCTCGATCAGGATGCGCGGCACGTTGGCCGAAATGCCAAAGCCGATGTTGACCGCGTCGCCGTCGCGCAGCTCCATCGCCACGCGCCGTGCGATCGCCTTGCCGACGTCGAACTTTGGCGTCTCGAACGAGGCGATGGGACGAAAGATCTCGCCTGAAATGGCCGGCTCGTAAGGCGTGTGCGTGGTCTGCAACTGCTCAGGCGCCACAACGATGACGTCGACCAGCACGCCGGGCACCACGACGTCGTGCGGGCGCAGGGAGCCGGCGGCGGCCAGCCGCTTGACCTGAGCGATGACCAGTCCTCCATTGTTGCGGACGGCGAGCGCCTGGTCGAGCGGCCCCAGAATGCCGCCCTCGTGCTCGTAGGAGAGATTGCCGCGCTCGTCCGCTGTGGTGGCCCTGACGATGGCGACGTCGGGAATGATCGCCGGGAAGAACAGCCAGTCGTCGCCCGCAAAATTCACCCGGCTCACGATCGGCTCGGCGGCAGCTTTTGCGTTCATGGCGCAGCCTTCGCGGCTGGCATCGACATAGGTGTCCATGCCCACCTTGGTCAGCACGCCCGGCCGTTTTGCAGCGGCTTCGCGGTGCATGTCGAACATGATGCCCGACGGCACGTTGTAGGCGGGCAGCGCGTTGGCCGAGATCATCTGCCAGATCGCGGGCGGCTCCGCGGAGGAGGGGCCTGAGGGATAGGAGCCGGCCAGAACTTTTGCCAGGCAGCCGGGCTTTGCGAGGTGGTCGATGCCCTTGATGCCCCACATGTCGCCGGCGGCGATCGGATGCAGCGTGGTCAGGTTGCGCGGATGGCCTTCGGCATCGAACCGCGCGCCGATCGCGGCCAGCACCGCCTCCGGGCAGCCGAGCCCTGACGACGAGGAGACGGTCACGGTGGCGTCGTCGCCGATCAGGCGGGCGGCCTCGGTCGCGGAGAGGATTCTTGGTCTTGCCATGTGCTTCAAACTTTTAGATCAATGGCGGTTTCGCGGCCAGTTCGCGCCGCCTCGCGCGTTGCGAGCGCGACGCTAAGCGACTTGATGCCGTCTTCGCCTGTCGCGGCGGGCGACCCGCGGCCGGCCACCGCGTCCTGGAATAGGCGGACCGACCGGACGTAGAGATTTTCGTGGGCGATCGAAAGCTGCCTCTCGCCGTCCTTGGTCCGCAGCATCACGTTGCCCTTCGGCATCTGGGTCATGCAATCAGTCCCGATCAGCGAACCCGCGTCGCCATGCACCTCAAAGCCGGTTGTTGCGTAACGGGTCGTGAAAGCATCGTGGCACTGGGCGAGCAGACCGCTTGCGAAGCGCAACACGCCCATCACGCCGTCTTCGAGGTTTTCGCGGCCCATGCCGCCCTGTGAGGTCATCGCCGTCACCGCGACGGGCTCATCGTCGAGCACGAAGCGCAGCGTGTCGGCATCATGCACCGTGATGTCGAGGATCACGCCGCCACCTGCCTCCGGCTTGTCGATCCGCCAGCCCTGCAGATGCGGCGGCAAATAGACGGCGTGGAACACGCGCGCGAACAGCGGCCGCCCGATGCGGCCCGCCTTGATCGCCTCGCGCATCGCCCGATGCGTCGCGGCATTGCGCAAATGATGGTTGGTGCCCATCACGAGGCCGCGTTCGCGGCAGCGCGCCACCATGGCGCGTGCGTCGTCCAAGGTGAGCGCGAGCGGTTTTTCACAGAGCACGTGCTTGCCGGCGTTTGCTGCTGCCAACACCTGGTCGCGGTGCAGCTCGTTGGTCGTGGAGATATAGACGGCGTCGATGTCATCAGACCCAAGCAGGTCGTCGAGGCGCGACGTGCTGCGGG